>NZ_CADCWA010000022.1 GCF_902806285.1 uncultured Sphingomonas sp.
GCCCGAGCGGCTCGAGATCGGCCGCGGGCGGGTGGTCCGCGAGGGAAAGACCGTGGCGATCCTGTCGCTCGGGACGCGGCTGGAAGAAGCGCTGAAAGCCGCGGACCAGCTGGAGGGCATGGGCCTCAGCACCACCGTTGCCGACCTGCGCTTCGCCAAGCCACTGGACGAGGCGCTGATCCGCCGCCTGCTGACCACCCACGAGGTGGCGGTCACGGTCGAGGAGGCCGCGGTCGGCGGGTTCGGCGCCCATGTGCTGACGCTGGCCAGCGACGAAGGGCTGATCGACGCCGGCCTCAAGCTCCGCACCATGCGCCTGCCCGACCGCTTCCAGGACCAGGACAAGCCGGACAAGCAATACGACGAAGCCGGCCTCAACGCTCCGCACATCGTCGACACGGTCTTGAAGGGGCTGCGGCGGAACAGCGTAGGCGTGGAGCTGGAGGAAAGCGCGCGGGCTTAGGCTGTCGTTTTCAACGCGAAGACGCGAAGAAGAACAGGAAGGCGCTAAGGGGCGTGCTCGACATCGAAGAGCTTGCGCGGCTGTCTGTGGACTGCGGCTTGCGCGTTCATCGGGAGCTTGGTCCAGGGCTGCTTGAAAGTGTCTATGAGAGCCTGCTTGCTGTTCGGCTGGGGCAGGCGGGACTGTATGTGGAGCGTCAGAAGGCACTGCCGGTCACGTTGCCTGACCTGCAGATTGCAGAAGGATTCCGGGTCGACCTACTCGTCGAGGACCGCTTGATCATCGAAGTCAAAGCGGTTCAGCGGCTGGCAACGATCCACTCGACACAGCTTCTTACCTACCTGAGATTATCTAAGCAGCCCTTCGGGCTGCTCATGAACTTCGGAGAGGAAACATTCCGGCAGGGGCTCCGGCGCATCGTGAATGGTGCATCCGATTACCGTGCCTGACCTTCGCGTCTTCCACCCTCTTCTTCGCGCCTTCGCGTTGAAAAACAGCGCCGCTGCAGCATGAAGCAGCGGGTCGATCAGCTACTCGTTTCCCGAGGTCTGGCCGACTCCCGCACCCGCGCGCAGGCGTTGATCATGGCTGGGGTGGTATTCGCGGGGGAGCGGAAGATCGGCAAGGCCGGCGAGATCTTGCCGGACGACGCGCCTCTCGAGGTGCGCGGGAAGGATCACCCCTGGGTCTCTCGCGGCGGGATCAAGCTCGATCATGGGTTGACCCACTTCGGGTTCGACGTGACAGGTGCCGTCGCGCTGGACGTGGGCAGTTCGACCGGCGGGTTCACCGACGTGCTGCTCACCCGCGGCGCGGCCAAGGTCTATGCGGTGGACGTCGGCACCAACCAGCTCGCCTGGAAGCTGCGGCAGGACCCGCGGGTGGTCGTGCTTGAGCAGACCAATGCGCGCTACCTGACGCCCGAGCTGATCGGGGAGCCCATCGACATGGTCGTCTGCGACGCCAGCTTCATCAGCCTCGCCAAGGTGCTCGGGCCCGCCCTCGACCTGGCGAAGCCCGGCGGCAAGCTGGTGGCGCTGGTCAAGCCGCAGTTCGAGGCGGGGCGGGAGGAGGTCGGCACCCGCGGCGTCGTCCGCGACCCACTGGTGCACCGCCGGGTATGCGATGCCGCGGCTCAGTGGATCGCTTCCCGCGGCTGGCGTGTTCTGGGGGTGACGGAAAGCCCCATCACGGGACCCGAGGGCAACGTCGAGTTCCTGCTTGGGGCATCGAAGGAGACTGGCAATGGCGACCCTGGCTGACCGCAAGCCCACGCGGCGCAAGCGGCGCTGGCTCAAGGTCGCGCTGGTGACGGTTCCCGCGATCGTGCTGGCCGGATCGCTGTCGGGCTACCTGGCGAACAGCGGCTACTCCAACGACTGGTTCGCGGCTCTCAAGAAGCCGAGCATCATGCCGCCGAGCTGGGCATTCCCCGTAGCCTGGACGACGCTCTATGCGCTGATGGGCGTGGCGCTCGCCCAGGTGCTGACAGCGGAGCCGTCTCGGCCGCGCACTCGCGGGCTGGTCCTGTTCTTCCTCCAGCTAGCGCTCAACTTCAGCTGGTCGCCCGTGTTCTTCGGCGCCGGAATGATCGATTGGGGCTTCCTGATCATCATGGCCATGAACGTGGCTGTCACGGCGACGATCATCGCCTTCTCCCGCGTTAATGGGGTGGCGGGGCTGCTGCTGCTGCCCTATCTGGCCTGGCTGTGCCTGGCGACCACTCTCAATTGGGAGATCGGCAGGCTCAACCCGGGCGCCGACCGCGCCCCGCTGGGCATAACGGGAGCTTGATCCGATGCAGTCGCAAAACCGCCTGTTCGAGGATTTCGTGAAGATGATGAACGGGGCGGCAGGGACCTTCGCCGGCATGACCCGCGAGGCGCAGGAGTCGGCGCGCGAGCGGATGCGCGAGTGGGTCGGCGGCATGGATTTCGTGTCCCGCGACGAGTTCGAAGCGGTGAAGGCGATGGCCGCCACCGCGCGCGAGGAAGTGGAAGCGATGCGCAACCGGCTGGCCGCGCTGGAGGCCGCCGCCGGCCGCGGCGGAGCGGTGGGGGCGCAGGCTTCCTCGGCGAGCGCCAAGCCCGGCGCAACCAGCGAGATCGAGACTCCCGAGGAGTGAGCGGCCTGGCAAGCGAGGACGAAGGCCACGACGAACGGGACGACGGCGCCCCGATCGAAGTGCTCGAAGCCTATTTCGAGGCGCGCGGCTGGGCCTGCGAGCGCTCGGGCGAAGGCGAGATCGTCGCTTCGGCGCCTGGCAGCTGGGCGGAGTATGAGCTCCGCGGGGTGTGGCGGCCGGAAGACGGCGTGCTGCAATTCCTGGCCTTCCCCGACATCAAAGTTGGCGCGGACAAGCGGGCAGCGATCTACGAGACGCTGGGGCTGGTCAACGAGCAGCTCTGGCTCGGTCACTTCGAGCTGTGGTCCGGTTCCGGGCTGGTGGTGTTCCGCTACTCGACCTTGCTCGACACGAGCGATGACGACGGCCTGAGCTTCGAACAAGCCGAAGCGATCGCAGAAGCCGCACTGGAGGAGTGCGAGCGCTTCTACCCGGTATTCCAGTTCGTACTATGGGGCGGGAAATCGCCGGCCGAAGCGATCACGGCGGCGCTGATCGACACCGCGGGCGAGGCATAAGGCACAAGCTGTGCTCCTGCGCAGGCAGGAGCCTAGTATTTTCGAGAAGGCACGGCCATGGACATCGTGAACGTTACTGGGCCCCTGCCTCCGCAGGGGCACAATCCTGAAGGATTGTGGCTGGTCGGGTGCGGCAACATGGCCGGCGCGATGGTCGAAGGCTGGCGCTCGGCCGCCACCGATCTGTCGCAAGCCGTCGCGATCCGCCCGAGCGGCACGCCGGTGCCGGGCGTCCGCACCGTCCGCACGGTCGCCAAAGCCGGTCCGCCGCCGGGCATCGCTCTGCTCGGCTTCAAGCCGCAGAAGCTGCCGGAAGTCGCGCCGGAGCTGGCAGCGGCGATCGGCGGGGAGACGATCGTCCTGTCCATGCTCGCGGGCGTCGAGGTCGAGACTCTCCGCCAACGTTTGCCGGCTGCCGCGGCAATCGTGCGGGTGATGCCCAACACGCCGGTCGCCATCCGCCGCGGGGTCATCGCGGTGTTCGGCGAGGCGCTGGACCAAGCCCAGCGGACGCGGGTCGGCTCGCTGCTGGCGCCCCTCGGCTACGTCGCCTGGTGCGGCAGCGAGGCGGAGCTCGGCACCATCGGCCATGTCGCGGGCTCGGGGCCGGCGTACGTCGCGCGGTTCATCGCCGCGCTTGCGGCAGCGGGTGAGGGGAAGGGGCTCGATCCGGGGCTCGCGCTGACGATCGCCCGCGAGACGGTGCTCGGCACTGCCTGGCTCGCCGCCGCGGGTGGTGAGCCGATGGCGGAGATCGCGCGGCGGGTGACCAGTCCCGATGGCACCACCCAGGCCGGCCTCGTCGTGCTCGACGGCGAGCTTCCGGGATTGATCGAGCGCGTGGTCGCGGCGGCGGGGCGCCGGTCCGCGGAACTGGCGGCCGACGCCCGCGCCATTGATTCCTCGCCCGCCCACCCGTAAGCGGCAGCATCCATAAACGAGGATTTAATGGCGGATCAGCGCAGCTTCGACGACCGGGACGGTTCCATATGGTTCGACGGCAAGCTCGTGCCATGGCGCGACGCCAACGTCCACATCCTCACCCATGCGATGCACTACGCCTCCAGCGTGTTCGAAGGGCAGCGCGCTTACGGCGGCCGGATCTTCAAGCTGCGCGAGCATAGCGAACGGCTGCGGCGGAGCGCCGAGCTGCTCGGCTTCGACATCCCCTGGTCGGCCGAGGAGATCGATGCCGCCTGCGTGGAGGTGTTGGAGGCGAACGGCTTGACCGACGCCTACCTCCGCCCGGTCGCGTGGCGCGGGTCGGAGTCGATGGGGGTCAGCCCCAAGGGCACCGCGCCACACCTCGCCATCGCCGCCTGGAACTGGGGCAAATACTATCCGCCGGAGAAGGCCGCGGCGGGCATTCGGCTCGACATCGCGTCGTGGCGGCGGCCGGCGCCCTACACCGCGCCCGTGCACAGCAAGGCCGCCGGCCTCTACATGATCGCCAGCCTGTCCAAGCAGCAAGCGGACGCGCGCGGCTTCGACGATGCGCTGATGTTCGACTGGCGCGGGCAGGTGGCGGAGGCGACCGGCGCCAACGCCTTTTTCGTCCGCGACGGCGCTTTGCATACGCCGACACCCGACTGCTTCCTGGACGGCATCACCCGCCGCACTGTGATCGATCTCGCCCGCAAGCGGGGGATCCAGGTGGAAGAGCGGGCGATCTGGCCGGAGGAGCTGGAGAGCTTCGAGCAGTTCTTCATCACCGGCTCGGCGGCCGAGGTCACTCCGGTCCAGTCCGCCGGACCGTGGCGCTTCGAGGTCGGCGATCTCTCGCGGCAGCTGGTGCGCGACTACGACGACCTGGTGAACGGCCGCCAGGTCTGAGCTGTGCTCCTGCCCAGGCAGGAGCCTAGTGACTCTCGCAGCACCGAAGCAGAACTGGGCTCCTGCCTACGCAGGAGCACTTGTCCCGCAACGCCGCCGCCGCCTAGGCTCCGCGGCAGGGGAGAGCGCATGAGCACAGCGGCCGCAAGCTTGAACACGGAAGAGGTCATCGATCCCAGGCGTGACCGGCTGGTGATCGTCGCGTCCGCGCTGGGCACCGTGTTCGAATGGTACGACTTCTTCCTCTACGGCATCCTCGCCGCGCTGCTGGGCAAGCTGTTCTTCCCGGCGGACAATCCCACCGCCGCGACGCTCGCCAGCCTGGCCGCGTTCGGCGCCGGCTTCGGCGTCCGCCCGCTGGGCGCGCTGCTGTTCGGCTGGTTCGGCGACCGGGTCGGGCGCAAATATACCTTTCTCATCACCATCACGCTGATGGGCGGGGCGACCGCGGCGATCGGCTTCCTCCCGACCTTTGCGACCGCGGGGCTGTGGGCGCCGGCGCTGCTGGTGCTGCTTCGGCTGCTGCAGGGGCTGGCGCTCGGCGGCGAATATGGCGGCGCGGCGATCTATGTCGCGGAGCATGCCCCGCCCGGCCAACC
>NZ_CADCWA010000023.1 GCF_902806285.1 uncultured Sphingomonas sp.
TGCTTCATCGACTGGGCGCCGAGAACGACAAGCGGCGGGTGCAGGCGATCAGCGAACGCCTGCTGGCGATCGACTGGCAGGGCCAGCGGCTGGGCACCCAGTCGGGGCTGGCGCGGAACACCATCAAGGCCAAACTGGGCCGCAAGGATGTCGCAGGCGCCCGGGCGCTGGTTCCGCAGCTGCTCAATCCGGCCGACAGCTTCCACCTGCTGGCGGTCAGGGAGGCGGAGCCGATCTGGCCTGACATCGAGCGCTGGGCCGGGCCGAAGCTGGAGAAGCAATGGGCCATTTACCTGAGGGAGGCGAGGTCACGCTGGTTGGCAAGTAAGAGCACCGGTACAGTGCTCGACTACTCCGCTGCACTGGAGCAGGCCGACCATGACCGGACGTTGATCCGGGAAGTATTGCCGCTGTTCGATGCACCCGACCGCGACGCCGACCGGGACCTGCTGTTCGTCGTGGCCCGTCTCGCCGGAGCCTTGGCGCGCCAGGGAAGGTGGGCGGATGCCGATGTCATGTTTGCTACAGCGCAAAGGGTTTGGCCGCTTGATTGGAATTCCAGCGCCCTCAACATCGTCTCCAATCAGGCGGCTCACCTGTTTCGAGCCGGACGTACGCAGGATGGCTTGAACCGGATGGACGAGGCCCTGCGCGTTGCCTCCAAGTGGGGCGCGCAAGTCAACGCGGATGCAACCCGCGGGATGCATTGGAGCCGAGCCTGCGCACTGACCATCGCCGGACGGCAGCAGGAAGCCGCAGTTTCGGTCGCGGCGGTGTTGGGTCATAAGGACCCGGTCACCAGGGCTACGCTGCAACTCTGCCTGAACGATCGCGCCGCCGCCAAGCGCAGCATAATGGAAGCGCTGCAGCACCCGGATCAGCGCGACGCGGTTATCGGCTTTCTCCAGATCATGGGCCAGCCGATCCCCGGCAGCCGGTTCAGCGAGGCACTGTACGCTCGCTACGAGGCGCTACGGACAAATCCCGAGCTGTTGGCTGCCGCCGCACCCTATGGCCGCGTCCTGCCGTTCCGGGTGGCCGACGGAGCGCCGCCCGAGGCGCCGTGACTGTCGATCCAGTCGCGCCCCGACCCTAGTCGAACAACTCCTCCAGGAACGACTTGCGGCGCTTGTACGGCTTGCCGCCGTAACCATGGCCATAAGGCTGGTGCGGCGGGTAGCCGGACGGCGGCGGGGAGGCCCAGGGCGATCCGGGCTGCGGCTGCGCTTGCGGCTGGGCGGGGGATGGGGGCTGCTGCCCGCCGCCCGCCTGCGCGCCGTAGTCGGCAGCGCTCCGCTCGATGACCTTGTCGAGCTCGCCACGGTCGAGCCAGACCCCGCGGCAGGTTGGGCAATAGTCGATCTCGATCCCCGCCCGCTCGCTCATCACCAGCGTGGCGCCGTCGACCGGACAGCTCATCGGACCCGAGTGGTTCGGCACGGCTTTCTCCTTCTTAACTCGCAGCTTCGCGGCCTAGCGCTTGCCGCCGCCCTCCTGGCCGGGCGAGCGGATGTGCGCGTTCACCTTGGCCGTCATCTGGAACATCGACAGCCGCTTGTCGCCGACCACCTTGGCGAGCGTCTCGTCCGGCTCGATCTCGCGGCCGTCGTCCTCCGCCTGCAGCTTGTGCTTGCGGATATAGTCCCAGATCTTGGACACCACTTCGCCGCGGGCCATCGGGCCCTCGCCGACGACCGCCGCCAGCTCGGGCGAGACCTCGATCTGCTGATGCACGGCGTCCGGGTTCGTCTTGTCCACCTTCACCTGCTTGGCCACGCTGTCCTCCTGCCGATGTTCGCGCCGAAGCCAACCGCCGGCGCACGGCCCGGTTCCTCCGCATTGCGCCAGAGCGCGGTTGCGCTAGGCTGACGCGCGGGCCGGACTTGAGCGGCCGCAGGAGGTTCGATGCCCGGCGAACTGGCGGTGGTGCTGAGCGGGGGCGGGGCGAAGGGTGCGTTCCAGGTCGGCGTGCTCGACGAGCTGATTACCAATCGCGGGGTGAAGGTCGACATCGCGGTGGGTACCTCCACCGGCGCGATCCAGGCGCTGGCGGTGGCGCAGGACGACATTCCCAAGCTGGTCGCCTTCTGGTCGGCGCTCCGGCGCAACAGCGACATCTACACCGGGAAGCCGCTCGGCCCGGCGGGCGCGATCTTCGGCGCCGACTCGCTGTACGAGGCCAAGGGATTGAGGCGGCTGCTCAAGCGGGCGACCGACGAGGCGCGGCTGCGCGCCACGGGCAAGAAGCTCCGGCTCGGCGTGGTCAACCTCGGCACCGGCGCCTTTCGCACGATCGACGAGACGGTGCCGGGGATCCACAACTGGGTGTACGCCAGTTGCGCGATGCCCGTCTTCTTCGAGCCGCTGGTCACCCGCGGGGCGGACGGGACGGAAGAGCAATGGGTCGACGGCGGGGTGCGCGACGTAACCCCGCTCGACTCCGCCCTCGAGCTCAATCCGCGCGGCGTGATCGTGGTCCGCACCGGACCGCCGCCGCGCCCGGGCCGGGTCCGCACCTACCCCGACCTGGTGCAGATCGGGCTGCGCGCGGTGGACATCCTCCAGTCGGAGGTGTCGGCCAACGACCTCGCCAAGGCCGCGCTGATCAACGACATGATCGCAGCGCGGGAAGCGCAGTTCCGGGCCTTGCAGCGGATCGGCGTGTCCGGCCCGGACGCGCTGGCGGTACTCCGCCCGCTCGACCTGCAGATCGCCCGCTACCGCTTCGCGCCCATCCGGGTGATCGAGCCGGCGGCCGAGATCTCCGGCACGCTGGAGTTCGATCCCGCCAAGATCCAGGCGGGCATCGCCGCGGGCCGCCGGGCGGTGGCGGAAGCGTGGGAGACGCTGGAGCCGTTGCTGGGCTGAGCCTCCGGTCATCGCCGGGCAGGCCCGGTCGGGAAGGGCGGCTTGATCGGGTTGACCGCGGCGCGGGGTTCGCGGCGGGCGTGAGCTTCGTGACCTTTCCCAGAGCGGAGGAGTGCGTCCGGGCCGAACGAGGCGTGACCTTCGCCACCTGCGCTGTGACCTTTGTGACCCGGGCCGGGTGGCGGCGGAGCGGAAGCGAGGATGCGGTCCCAGACGAGGGCGAAGCGGCGGGCGGACGGGCGGCGGCGCAGGCGGTAGGCGCCTTCCCGGCTCATGCCCACCGCGGCGGCGGCCCGGGTCACGCAGCGGGTCCGGGCGAGCTCCGCCAGGAAGTGCGCCTGGCGGTCGAGGGTCCAGCCGTCCCTTCGGGATGGCTGAGGACCGGCACGGCGCGGAGTCGGATGCGTCATCGGGGAGTTTAAGGCACGGCAAATCCTATTAGGAAAGCACAATGTACCAGGCGGCGCACGCGGCGGGCGCTCCACTCGGGCTGTGGCGTTGTTCGTTGGGCACGCGACCTGGCGATCCGGCGTTGCCCCGCGGCCGGGAGGCGGATCAGGAACCGCGGCGCCCGAACAGGCGGGCGAACCAGTTCCGCCGCGGCTCGGCGGAGCTCGGCGCAGGTTCGGCCGGCGTGCCTGGAGCAAGGCGCTGGCGGAGGTTCGTCCCACTGGCGGGACCAGGGTCGGCCGGCTCCTCGCGCGGGGTCCACGGCTTGATCGTCAGCGCGGCGAAGGCTGGTGCGGAGGCGGTCGCGGAACGGTCGGCCGCGGAGATGCGCCGGCGCGGCGGCTCAAGGATCGTCACGAAGTCCGCATCGACCCCGACCGCGCCGACGATGAGCCGGCAGTTCCTGGGAAGCCCGTGTTCGGCGACCGCGCCTTGAACCGCCTGCAGGAAGTGGGCCGTGCGCCGCCAGCACCCGAGACGGTACTCGACATAGCCGCCGGGTGCTCGGCCGGTAACGCCATCCCGGCCGTCGCGGAGGAAATGGCGGTGCTTGCAATGGATCAACGCCGTGTTGAGTCCGGCCAGCCCCGCGAGCTCGCAATAGAGTTCGACGTCCTCTTCGTGCCCGATCCATGCCGGCGCCTCCGCCGCGCACTCGGCCAGCAGGGTCTCGGCGGGAACGGTGCTGAACGGATAAGCGTCGTCGGAGTAGACGCTCAGCAGCACTTCGGGTTCGTGCTCGCGCCCAGGCTCGAACACCAGATCGGGCGGATTGGTCAGGCCCAGGGTGATGGCGGTGACCGGCGGGCCTTCCCACTCGGCCAGATAGGCGAGAAGATCGTCCCAGCCGCGGAGGGTGACCTGCTCCGGGCCAGTAGCGCGGCACAGCCGGGCGAGCTTACCTTCGAAGCCGTCGAGCTCCGCCGCCAGCCGTGCCGCCGCCGCGTCCGTCCGCCCGGCCGCAAGCAGGGTGCGCAGCTCCTCGGCCCAGGCCTGCTCGTCCTCCGCTTCGAGCAGTCGGAGCTGGAGCGGGTGCGGCTGCTCCGGCTCGCGGTACGCGCGCACGCCGTCGGTCCGCGCCGGGTCGGGTATCTCGACATGGTGCGGGTGTGCGCCGGCGCCCCGGTATGCGTCCATCCTTGCTCCTCCGCCCGAGCGGGCCAAGCCTCGCCGGGAGGTTAGCTCGGCCCGGTTAAGAGATGATGGAGGAGCGAACGCGAGCCCGTGGCGGGGTCGGGCACGGTGTCCTATATCGCGCCCATGGGCATTCAGATCAGGACCAGCCTGGCCGAACCGGACACGGACGAGGGGTTCGTTCCGCATCGTCCCGCGCGGCCCGAGAAGGAGGAGGGCGGGCGGCCGTTCGTGCTCCGGTCGGAGTATGAACCCGCGGGCGACCAGCCGACGGCGATCAAGGAGCTGACGAGCCAAGCGCTCGACGGCGAGAAGAGCCAGGTGCTGCTGGGGGTCACCGGCTCGGGCAAGACCTTCACCATGGCCAAGGTGATCGACACGCTGCAGCGGCCGGCGCTGATCCTGGCGCCCAACAAGATCCTGGCGGCGCAGCTCTACGGCGAGTTCCGCAGTTTCTTCCCCGAGAACGCGGTCGAGTATTTCGTCAGCTACTACGATTATTACCAGCCCGAGGCCTACGTCCCGCGCACCGACACCTACGTCGAGAAGGAATCGTCGGTGAACGAGGCGATCGACCGGATGCGCCACTCGGCGACGCGCTCGCTGCTGGAGCGGGACGACGTGATCATCGTCGCGTCCGTGTCCTGCCTCTACGGCATCGGCTCGGTCGAGACCTATTCGGCGATGGTGTTCAGCCTCAAGAAGGGCGGCTCGGAGGATCAGCGGGAGGTCATCCGCAAGCTGGTCGCGCTGCAGTACAAGCGCAACGACCAGGCCTTTGCGCGCGGCAATTTCCGGGTGCGCGGGGACAGCCTGGAGATCTTTCCCTCGCATTATGAGGACACCGCCTGGCGGGTGAGCTTCTTCGGCGACGAGATCGAGGACATCGTCGAGTTCGATCCGCTGACCGGCAAGAAGGTCGCCTCGCTCAGCTCGATCAAGGTCTATGCGAACAGCCACTATGTGACGCCCGGGCCGACGCTCAAGCAGGCGATGGGCGCGATCAAGCATGAGCTGGAGGAGCGGCTCAAGGAGCTGAACGCGGAAGGGCGCTTCCTGGAGGCGCAGCGGCTGGAGCAGCGGACCAATTTCGACCTGGAAATGATCGCCGCCACCGGCTCGTGCAACGGCATCGAGAACTATTCGCGCTTCCTCACCGGCCGGCTGCCGGGCGACCCGCCGCCCACCCTGTTCGAGTACCTCCCCGACAACGCGCTCCTGTTCGTGGACGAGAGCCACCAGACCGTGCCGCAGATCGGGGCCATGGCGCGGGGCGACCACCGGCGGAAGATCACGCTGGCCGAGTACGGCTTCCGCCTGCCAAGCTGCATCGACAACCGTCCGCTGCGCTTCAACGAATGGGACGCGATGCGGCCGCAGACGACGTTCGTCTCGGCGACGCCCGGCCCGTGGGAAATGAACGAGACGGGCGGCGTGTTCAGCGAGCAGGTGATCCGCCCGACCGGGCTGATCGACCCGCCGGTCGAGATCAAGCCGGTCGAAGACCAGGTCGACGACCTGGTGCACGAGGCCAAGGCGACGGCCAGGAAGGGCTTCCGTACGCTGGTGACCACGCTGACCAAGCGGATGGCCGAGGACCTCACCGAGTATCTGCACGAGGCGGGGCTCAAGGTCCGCTACATGCACTCGGACACCGAGACGCTGGAGCGCATCGAGCTGATCCGCGACCTGCGGTTGGGCGTGTACGACGTGCTGGTCGGCATCAACCTGCTGCGCGAGGGGCTCGACATCCCTGAATGCGGGCTGGTGGCGATCCTGGACGCGGACAAGGAGGGGTTCCTGCGCTCGGAGACGTCGCTGATCCAGACCATCGGCCGTGCGGCGCGCAACGTCGAGGGCCGGGTGATCCTCTACGCCGACAGCGTCACCGGCTCGATGGAGCGCGCGCTCAACGAGACGGGCCGGCGGCGCGAGAAGCAGGAAGAGTACAACCGCATCCACGGCATCACGCCCGAGACCATCAAGCGCCAGATCAGCGACATCATCGCGCATGTCTCGACGCGCGACGGGGTGCTGATCGACACCGGCGATGAGGACACGCCGCACCTCGTCGGCCACAACCTTCGGGCCTACATCGGCGACCTCGAAGAGCGCATGCGCAAGGCCGCCGCAGACCTCGAGTTCGAGGAAGCCGCCCGCCTCCGCGACGAGATCCGCAAGCTGGAGGAGGACGAACTCGGCATTCCCGACCACCAGCGCGCCGCCCCCAGGGTGGGCCACTCGACCGAGGGGAAGCCCGGCACCCGCAAGACGCGGTGGGGCAAGCAACAGCAGATGCGGATGGGGAAGCGGGGACGCTGATGTCCGGACCCCGTCAGATAACGAATCACGGACTTACGGCGGCGCGACGCTCGATTATCGGGGCGGGAGACCAAGCCCGGCAAATTCTACTCCGGCAAGAACGGTGACAGGGCCGCTGCAAACCTGATAGCGCTGATCCATGCCGCTGACCGCCGCCACCGCCGCCCGCGAGATCCTGACGGGGCTGCATGAGGTGATGGCCAGGCGCGGGTCGGCGCAGGCCAAGCTCGACCGGGTGGTGGACCTGATCGCCGCGGCGATGAAGAGCGAGGTCTGCTCCATCTACCTGCTGCGGGACAATTCGCTGGAGCTGTTCGCCACCCACGGGCTGCGCAAGGAGGCGGTGCACGTCACCCGGCTGGCGCTCGGCCAGGGTCTGGTCGGCACCATCGCCGCCGAAGGCCGCATCCTCAACCTGGCGGAAGCCTCGGCGCACCCCGCCTTCACCTACCTGCCGGAGACCGGCGAGGAGAAGTTCCACAGCTTCGCCGGCGTGCCGATCGTCCGCCGGGAGAACGCGGCCGGCGTGCTGGCGGTGCAGCATGCCGAAGCGCGGCGCTACGACGATGTGGAGATCGAGGCGCTGCAGACGGTGGCCATGGTGCTGTCCGAGCTGATCGCGGGCGCCCGGCTGGTCGACGGGTCGAACCGGCGGCGGCAACGTCACGGCACCGTCCGCCTAGCCGGGCTGAAGCTGGTCGACGGCATGGCGCGGGGCACCGCGGTCTTCCACGAGCCGCGGGTGCTGGTCGAGCACACGGTCGCGGAGGACACGGAGCTTGAGCGTGCCCGCGTTTACTCCGCCTTTCGCAGGATGCGCGAGCAGATCGAGCACATGACCCGCGAGGCCGAGTTCGGCACCGCGGGCGAGCATCAGGAAATCCTCGAGACCTACAAGATGTTTGCCTACGACGAGGGCTGGTCCAGGCGCATCAACGAGGCGATCGACAGCGGCCTCACGGCGGAGGCGGCGATCGAGCGGGTCCAGCAGCGTACCCGCGCCCGCATGCTGGAGATCGATGACCCGCTGCTGAAGGAGCGGATGCACGACCTCGAGGACCTGTCCAACCGGCTGCTGCGCATCGTCTCCGGCCGGCTGGAGACCGCGGCCAAGACCGGGCTCAACCGCGATGCGGTGCTGATCGCCCGCAACCTTGGGCCGGCGGAGCTGCTGGAATACGACCGGCGGCGGCTGAAGGCGGTGGTGCTGGAGGAAGGCTCGCTCACCGCGCACGTCACCATTGTCGCGCGCGCCATGGGCGTGCCGGTGGTGGGCCGCGTTCCCGACATCCGCCATATCGCCAACGAGGGCGACACGATCCTGGTGGACGGTCATGGCGGCACGCTGGTGGTGCGGCCGAACGGCGCGGTGTCGTCCAGCTTCGACGGCCGCATGGCGATGCGTCAGAAGCGCCGGGCGGAGTATGCCGCGCTGCGCCCCTTCCCGCCGATTACCAAGGACGGACGGCCGTGCACCATCATGGTCAACGCCGGCCTGGCGGAGGATGCCGAGCAGCTGGAGGCGGTCGGCGCGGACGGCATCGGCCTGTTCCGCACCGAGTTCCAGTTCCTGATCTCCGCCACCCTGCCCGGCCGCGACAGCCAGCTGCGGCTGTACCGCAAGGTGCTGGAAGCGGCGGGCGACAAGCCGGTCGTCTTCCGCACGGTGGACATCGGCGGCGACAAGGCGCTGCCCTACCTGGCCGACCGGAAGGACGAGGCGGAGAACCCCGCGATGGGCTGGCGCGCGCTGCGCTTGTCCCTGTCCCGCTCCACCCTGATGAAGGCACAGGCGCGGGCGCTGATCGAGGCGGCCGACCGGCGGGTGCTGCGGGTCATGTTCCCGATGATCTCCGAACCATGGGAGTATGAGGAAGCGCGCGCCCTGTTCGAGGAGCAGGTCGAGTGGGCCCGCGAGCGCAAGCGTCCAGTTCCAGCGCGGATCGAGTTCGGCGCCATGCTGGAAGTGCCGAGCCTGGCCGAGCTGCTCGACCAGCTGCTGCCGCGGGTCGATTTCCTGTCGATCGGCACCAACGACCTCACCCAGTTCCTGTTCGCCGCGGACCGGGCCGACCCGCGGCTGGCCGAACGCTACGACTGGCTGTCCCCCGCCATCCTGCGCTTCCTGCGCCGGATCGTGCAACAGGCGGCGGCGGCGAAGGTGCCGGTACGGGTATGCGGGGAGATGGGCGGACGGCCGCTGGAGGCGATGGCGCTGATCGGGCTCGGCATCGACAATTTCTCCATCACTCCGGCGGCGGTTGGCGCGATCAAGGCGATGATCCGCTCGCTCGATGCCGCGGCGGTCGGCGCCAGGATGGAGCAGCTGCTCGCCGCTCCGCCCCGCAGCATGCGCAAGGCGCTCACCGATTGGGCCAAGCGGCAGGGTGTCGCTCTAGAATAGCGCGGCACGGGGCGACCGGATGCCGGGCTCCCGGCCAAGGGGCGTTGACAGTGTCCGCTTCCCCTTGGACAAGGCGCCAACACCAGCTTGGGCGGGGTAAGCATGGTCGACGGGGACGGCGTAACGGGAAGGACGGTCGGCGAGCGGCTGCGGGCCGCGCGGGAAGGGCAGGGCGCCAGCCTGGAGGATGTCGCCGCCCGCACCCGCATTCCGACCCGGCACTTGGAGAGCCTGGAAGCGGGCGACTGGAGCCGCCTGCCCGCCCCCACCTACTCGGTCGGCTTCGCCAAGAGCTACGCCAGCGCGGTCGGGCTGGAACGCAACGAGGTGGCCGAGGCGCTGCGGGCCGAGATGTCGGGCTACAGCACCAAGACCGCGACGTCCGAGGTGTTCGAGCCGGCCGATCCGGCGCGGGTCATGCCGCGCTGGCTGGTGATCGTGGCGGTGATCGGCGTGATCGCGGTGGTCGCCGGCCTGCTTTACGCCCGTCAGCGGGAACTGACCGGACCCGATGAGCCCGCGGCCGCCGTTGACGCACCCGCGGCCGCCGCGGGGCAAGCGCCTGCCGCGACGTCGGCGGCGGCGCCCAGCGGGCCGGTGGTGATCACCGCCAACGAACCCGCGTGGCTCCAGGTCTACCAGCGCGACGGCACGTCCCTGTTCCAGGGCGAACTCGCGGCCGGGCAGAGCTATCAGCTTCCCGCGAACGCCGCCGCGCCCCTGCTCAAGACCGGCAAGCCCGAAGCGCTGCGCATCTCGGTCGGAACCGCCGACGCGCCGTCCGTCGGCTCGGGTATGACCGTGCGCGACGTCAGCCTCGCGCCCGCCGACCTCCTGCGTGGCGGCGCGGCCACGCCACCCGCCTCATCGCCAACCGCAACCCGTTAGTTCATCGCGGCGCAAGCCGGGAGGGTTGACCAGAACCGCCATTCTTACGCAACCGATCGAGACCCCCATGCGACTGTTCTTCACCACCGCCCTCGCACTCGCCCTTGCCGCGCCGGCCGCGGCGCAGCAGCAGCCGCTGCGCCCCATCGACCGCATCTACCGCCTGGAGCAGCAGGTGGCGGCGGGCCAGGCGGTCGCGGCGACCCAGGCCAACCGCCTCACCAGTCTCGAGAACCAGTTGGCCGAGCTCCTGCGGGCGAACGCGGAAGTCGGCCGGCGCCTCGCCGCGACGGAAGCGCAGCTGAACGAACTGCGAACCGAGCAGGACCAGCGTAACCGGGCGCAGGAAGCGGGTACGCCCGCCCCCGCCCGCCCCCAGGCACCGGTGAGCGGACCTCCCGTCACCGGCGGAGCGACGGCCCTTCCGGCGGCCACCGGCAACTTCGAGGCGGACGGCGAGGCGGCCTACGATGTCGGCTACCAGCTGTGGCAGCAGAAGAAGTACGACCAGGCCATCACCGCCCTGCGCGCCATGACTTCGGCCTTTCCCAACCACCGCCGGGTGAGCTGGGCCAACAACCTCACCGGCCGCGCCCTGCTCGACGGCGGCCAGCCCCGCGCCGCGGCCGAGGCGCTGCTCGCCAACTACCGCGGCAACCCCAAGGGCGAGCGCGCGCCCGACAGCCTGTTCTATCTCGGCCAGTCGCTGGTCGCGCTGAAGCAGTCGAGCCAGGCCTGCAAGGCCTACGCCGAGCTGGAGGAAGTCTACGGCGACAAGATGCGGCCCGACCTCAAGGCGATGCTGCCGGGCGCGAAGAACCGGGCTGGCTGCCGGTAGACTGCTGCTGTACCCCTGCGCAGGCAGGGGTCCAGTTCCTTGTAGTGCCCAAGAGAACTGGGCTCCTGCCTTGGTCCCATCAAAGTACTACTTTGATGGGCGCCCTTTCGCAGGAGCACTGGTGCACCCGGACCTGACTAACCGCTTCGACCGGGACCTCCACGCTCTCCTGCCCGCGGGCGGGCGCCTCGGCCTCGCCGTTTCGGGCGGCCCGGACAGCATGGCGCTCCTGCTCCTGGCGGCGGCGGCTCGCCCGGGCGCGGTCGAAGCCGCCACCGTGGACCACAGGCTGCGCCCGGAGAGCGCGGCTGAAGCGGTCATGGTGGCCGAGGTCTGCGCCAGGCTTGGCGTTCCGCATGAGACCTTGGAGGTGGAGGTCCAGTCTGCCGGCAACCTCCAGGCCGCGGCCCGAGCCGCGCGCTACGCGGCACTCGGCGGCTGGATGCAAGCCCGCCAGCTCCATGCGATCGCCACCGCCCACCACCTCGACGACCAGGCCGAGACCTTGCTGATGCGCTTGAACCGCGGTTCCGGCGTGCCGGGCCTCGCCGGCGTGCGGGCGCGCGGCGAACTGCCGGCGGAAGATGGGGGCCTCCTCGTCCGGCCGGTGCTGGGTTGGCGCCGCGCTGAGCTGCAGGCGGTCTGCGACGCCGCCGGCGTTCGGGCAGCCGAGGATCCCAGCAACCGGGATCAGCGCTTCGACCGGGTGCGGCTCCGCCAGGCGCTGGCGGCGAGCGACTTCCTCGACCCCGAGGCGATCGCGGGCAGTGCGGCCCATCTGGCCGAGGCCGAAGCGGCGCTGCTCTGGGCGACCCACCAGGAATGGCTTGGCCGGGTGCGCCACACCGCCGACCGGGTGCGCTACCGGCCGTCGCGCGACGCGCCGCGCGAAATCCGCCGCCGCGTGCTCCTGGATGCGCTGCTGTTCCTGGACGACGGCATCGCCGACGACCCGCCCCGCGGGCGCGAGATCGCGCAGCTCCTGGCCGTGCTCGAGGAGGGAGGCACTGCCACCCTGCGGGGCGCCCTCTGCCGCGGCGGCAGCGAGTGGCGGTTCGAGCGCGCGCCGCTCCGCCGCCCCGTCAGCTCATCGCCTCCAGCTGGGTGAACCGGACCGCCATGAGGCTGCGGGTGGTCACCTCGCCCGCCTCGTCCTTCTCGACCACGCTCAGCTGCTGCACGTCCTTGCCGCCCAGCGGCATGACCAGCCGCCCGCCCGCGTTTAGCTGTTCGAGCAGGACCGCGGGCGGCTCGGGCGCGGCGGCGGTGACCAGCACCCGGTCGAACGGCGCATGTTCGGGCCAGCCGCGGGTGCCGTCCCCGACCCGGACCTCCACCGCATGGCCGAGCGCGGCGAAGCGCACCCCCGCGGCTTCCGCGAACTCCTCCACGATCTCCACGCTGAACACTCGCGCGCCCATCTCCGCCATCACCGCCGCCTGGTAGCCGAGGCCGGTGCCGACCTCGAGCACGCTCATGTCCTGCTGGAGCCCGAGGAGATGCACCATCAGTGCGCCGATGAACGGCTGCGACAGCGTCTTGTCGAAGCCGATCGGCAGCGGCGTGTCCTGGTAGGCGAGCGCGGCCAGCTGCTCCGGTACGAACAGGTGGCGCGGCACGTCGGTCAGGGCGCGGCGCACCCCGGGATCGAGCGCTTGGCTGCCGATCTCCTCGCTGGCGAGGTCGAAATGCATGTCGATGATTTCGACCATGTGCCGGCGCAAGACGGCCAGGTGCTGCTCGGTCATCGGCTTCATGGGGGCGGGCTCCTCCCACCCCGAACGGGCCGGGTGCGGCGGCGTTCCCCCGAAGACGCGGCGAGTTAGTTGGCGCCGACCACCGCGGTGAACGGGCGGCGGATCATCGTCACGAAGCCGTCGTAGATCGTCCGCGCCGCTTCGGCGATCCCCCGCGGCCGGTCGGTCCCGCCCCGCGCGAAAAAGGCCACCGCCAGCCGCCGCCCGTCCGGCAGGGTGATGTAGCCGACATCGCTCGTGTAGTTGTTGAGCGTTCCCGTCTTGTGCGCGACCGGCGTCCAGGGCGACAGCAGGCCGCGGATGCGGTTCTTGCCGGTGGCGCAGCGCGCCATGGTGCCCAGCAGATAGTGGCGGCTGGCCGGCGACAGCAGCTTGCCGCGGTCGAGCTGCTTCAGCATCGCCACCATCGCCATCGGCGTAGAGGAATCGCGCACGTCCCACAGGTCGCGCGGGTCGGCGAGCAGGCGGGCGATGGTGCGGTCGATCCGGATGTTGCTGAGCTTATGGAAGTTGATCCAGGTCTGCACTGCCGAGGGTCCGCCAAGGTCGCGGATCAGGATGTCGGTGGCGGGATTGCTGCTGCGGATCAGCATGGCCTCGATCAGCTGCCGTGCCGACTGCCCGCTGATCCGGTCGTCGAGCGACCGGCGGCCGTGGTCGACCTGCGCCAGATAAGCGGCGGCGACCGCCACCTTGACGGTGCTGGCCATCGGGAACGAGCGGTAGCCGTTGACGCTGACCGTCTCCCCGCTGTCCAGGTCGAGCGCGGCCACGCCATAATCGCCGGACTTGCTCGCCAGCAAGGTGGCCAGCTGCTGTTCCAGGGGCTGCAGGCTCGCGCTGGAGGCCGCCCAGGCGGGCTGGGCAACAAGGGCCGAAAGCCAGCAGAACAAGGCAAGAAGGCGCAATCTCATACTCCCGCGGGAAGGGGTGCAACCGTCAACTTATCGCCTAGCGAAAGCTAACGGTTCCTTAAGCATCCAAGCCTGCCCCATGCCGGAACATGCGGGCGAGCGCATCTTCTCCGCAGGTAAGCTGTCGCTTCGATGAACCGCCTCGCCGCTCCCTGCTCCCGATCCGGTCCGAACGCGCCGCCCGGAGGCGGACAGGTCGCTGCCATCCGTTCCATTGTTATTCACCCAGGCGCGCTTATCTTGCCGACCGAAACTTGAAGCAAACGGACGCCCGCATGAACGACAAGGACAAGAAGCCCGGCAACCCCTGGACCAAGAGCCTGATGATCTGGGCCGCGGTGCTGTTCGGGCTGGTGCTGTTCGCGCAGATGATCGACGGCGGCAGCCGGGCGGCGACGGGCGAGTCGATCGCCTACTCCGACTTCGTCCGCCAGGTGGACGAAGGCAATGTCCGCCAGGTCACCACCGCGACCGGCGCCACCGGCACGCAGGTGATCAGCGGCAAGCTCGCCAACGGCGACGCCTTCCGCACCACCGCTCCGTCCGACGCGCAGGTCACCGAACGGCTGATCCAGCGCGGCGTGCAGGTCCAGGCCAAGGAGGCCGAGCAGGCGAGCTTCTGGTGGATCCTGCTGGTCCAGTCGCTGCCCTTTATCCTGATCCTGGGCGTGTCGTTCTTCATCATGCGCCAGATGCAGAAGAACGCCGGCGGCGGCGCGATGGGCTTCGGCAAGAGCCGGGCCAAGATGCTGACCGAGAAGCATGGCCGCGTGACCTTCGCCGACGTCGCCGGGATCGACGAGGCGCGCGAGGAGCTGCAGGAGATCGTCGAGTACCTCAAGGACCCGGGCAAGTTCGCTCGGCTTGGCGGCAAGATTCCCAAGGGCGCGCTGCTGGTCGGCTCGCCTGGCACCGGCAAGACCCTGCTCGCCCGCGCCATCGCGGGTGAAGCGGGCGTGCCCTTCTTCACCATCTCGGGCTCGGACTTCGTCGAGATGTTCGTCGGCGTCGGCGCGAGCCGCGTCCGCGACATGTTCGAGCAGGCCAAGAAGTCCGCGCCGTGCATCGTCTTCATCGACGAGATCGACGCCGTCGGCCGCCACCGCGGCGCGGGCCTCGGCAACGGCAACGACGAGCGCGAGCAGACGCTGAACCAGCTGCTGGTCGAGATGGACGGGTTCGAGGCGAACGAAGGCATCATCATCATCGCCGCGACCAACCGGCCGGACGTGCTCGACCCCGCGCTGCTGCGCCCGGGCCGGTTCGACCGCCAGGTGGTGGTGCCGCGGCCCGACATCGAGGGGCGCGAGCAGATCCTGGGCGTGCACATGAAGAAGGTGCCCTTGGCACCCGACGTCGACGCCCGGGTGATCGCCCGCGGCACGCCCGGCTTCTCCGGCGCGGACCTTGCCAACCTCGTCAACGAGGCGGCGCTGCTGGCCGCGCGCAAGGGCAAGCGGCTGGTCGCCATGCAGGAGTTCGAGGAGGCCAAGGACAAGGTGCTGATGGGCACCGAGCGCAAGTCCATGGTGATGACCGAGGACGAGAAGCGCATGACCGCCTACCATGAGGCCGGCCACGCGATCGTCGCCCTGCACGAGCCGGCGTCCGACCCCATCCACAAGGCCACCATCATCCCGCGCGGCCGTGCGCTGGGCATGGTGATGCGCCTGCCCGAGCGCGACAACTACAGCTACCATCGCGACAAGATGTACGCCAACCTGGCGGTGGCCATGGGCGGGCGCGTCGCCGAGGAGGTCGTGTTCGGTTACGACAAGGTCAGTTCGGGCGCGTCGTCCGACATCCAGTACGCCACCGGCCTGGCCCGCGACATGGTGACCCGCTGGGGCATGTCGGACACGCTTGGGCCGCTGCAATATGCGGAAGCGGACGAGGAAGTGTTCCTCGGCTACTCGATGAACCGCCAGCGGCAGATGTCCAACGAGACCGCGCAGCTGATCGACAAGGAGATCCGCCGCATCGTCGACGCGGGCTACGAGCGGGCGACCACTCTGCTCAACCAGCACCGTGACGAGCTGGAAACCCTCGCCAAGGCGCTGCTCGAATATGAGACGCTGAGCGGCGACGAGATCAAGACGATCCTCGATGGCGGCAGCGTCGACCGGGGCGCGAGCCACAAGCCTGTCATCCCGACCGCGGGCTCGTCGATCCCCAAGAGCCGCCGTCCCACCGCGGGACTGGGCGGAGCGGCACCCGCTGGGGCTTGAGGCTTGCGTTAAACCTGCGTTCATTGGAAACCTCCCCTTTCTTCCGGCCTGGAAAGAATGGGGAGGTTCCTTTGCGTTTGATCACCCTGGCCGCTGCCGGCCTGTTGCTTGTTCCCGCCGCCGCATCGGCCCAGTCGATGAATGCCGAGCAGTTCCACCGCCGCGCCACCGCCCTCCAGAAGAAGGGGGCGATGGCGATCTTCTCGCGCGGTGAGATCAAGACGCTGATGAACGAGGGCAAGGCTGCCGGTGAACGCGCCCGGGCGCAGCGGCTCGCGGCCGTGAAGGCGGGCGGCAAGCTCCGCTACTGTCCTCCGCCAGGGCCGGGGAGCATGAACTCGGACGAGTTCATCAAGCGGCTGGGCGCCATCCCGCAGGCGCAGCGCGCGCGCATCGACATGACGGAGGCGACCAACCGCATTCTGGCCGGCAAGTATCCCTGCAAGGCTTAGTCGAGCACTCCCAGCCCAAGCAGGATCAGCAGGAACAGCGACGAGGTGATCGCGGTTACGATCACCAGAGCAAGCGTCCGCCACAGCGCGGACGCCCAGCTTAGCCCGTAAGCGCCCTTGAGCTGCCGGTACCAATGCACGGGCACGATCAGCCACAGCACCCCGGCCAGGTTGTTCAGTCCGGCCCGCATCAGCACCGCTCCCAGGATCGCCAGCAGCGTCATGAAGCACAGCGAGTAGGTGACGAACACCGTATGGTCGTACATCCGGTACCGGCGGCTGAATGGGAACAGCAGCCACATGAAGGGTACGGACAGCGGGATCAGCATCCAGCTGAATTTGTAGGCGTTGGTCTTGAGCTTGTAGAACAGCAGGTCGGGGTTCTTGGCGATCTTCTCGATCGGGCCCTTCAGCCAAGGCGCGATGGTCGCCTCCTTTTCCCCCGGGCGGGTCTGGAGGACACCGCGGTCGCGAAATGCCTGCGTGACTTCCAGGTCGTCGCGGGCGTTCCTCAATTTGCGGTCGATTTCCGCCGTCGGGAGGTCGCGGGAAACTGCCGCCGCGCGCTGCGCCTCCAAACGCACGATAAGGACTCGCTGCTCGTCCGCCGAGTTGGCGATTCCCTGCCGGATGTTCTCGCCGGATGCCGTGTCGAGCGTTCCGGTCAGGCCCAGCACCGCGAACATCAGGAACACGCAAAACAGGAACAGCGCGATCGGCGACACGAAGCAGGCGCGCTGCCCTTGGATGTAGCGCCGGGTCAGCTCGCCCGGCCGCCACGCGAGCAGCGGCAGGGTGCGCCAGATCTTGCCCTCGAAGTGGAGCACGCCGTGCAACAGGTCGTGGCCGAACGCGTGCAGCGAGCGGTGCACATGCCCGCGCTGCCCGCAGGCATGGCAATAGTCGCCGGCCAGTGCCGTGCCGCAGTTCAGGCAGTTGCGCTCGGCCGTATGCCCGTCCGGACCGATCTCGCCGGCAGGCGGCTCCATTGCTCGGCCGACCACTCCGCCCGTCACGGCATCGGCTAGAGGTTCAGTCGCAGTCATCCCGACCCAGGTTTGATGGTTCTTCCGCAATGCCCTATGTTATCAGCATGAGCAAACGACCCAGTCTCACTGTTACCCTTACCGCGCAAACGCTTGGGGACCTCGATGAGGTCGCAAGGGAATGGGGCTGCACTCCCGAGCAAGTGGCGCTCACGGCGATTTATCGGCTGATCAACGAGGAAGCGCCCTCCGACGAAGTCTACAAGACGCTGCCCGCGCCTCCGCCCGAGCCGGAACTCGAGGTCCTCGACGATGCAGCCGAGGCACTTAGAGCTTTCATTCAGGAGGGCGTCGATAGCGCGGAGAGGGGTGAGCTCATTCCCCACGATGAAGTTATTGCCGAACTCCGGCGGAGGGACGAGGAGGCGCTAGGCGCCGCCAAGAACGCCGCTTGAAGCTCGTCTGGTCGGTGCGGGCTCGCTCGGATATCGAGCAGCTGAGCAGTTATTACCGCCGGATTGATCCCGGCCTATCGGCCCGCATGCGAAATCGCCTTGAAGCTGCGCCATTGTTGCTGCTCGACTTTCCAGGGCTGGCGCCCCGAAGCGTGCATCGGGGATGCCGCAAGTTACGCGTGCGTGGAACGCCCTACCTCCTATACTGCTGCGTGAAGGGCGATCAGGTCATTGTCGCGCGGGTGATCCATTCCGCACGCGACATCTGGTAGTGACCCGCATCGGCCTGCTTGGGGGAAGCTTCAACCCGGCGCACCGCGCCCACCGGCGAATGAGTCTCGCAGCGCTGGACGCGCTCGGCCTCGACGAAGTTTGGTGGCTGGTCAGCCCCGGCAACCCGCTCAAGCCCGCAGCCGGCATGGCGCCCTACGCGGCCCGGCTCGCCTCGGCGCGGCAACAGGCCCGGCGGGCGCCGATCCGGGTCAGCGATTTCGAGGCGCGGGCCGGGACCCGCTACACCGTCGACACCCTGTCGCTGCTGCTCGCCCGCTGTTCCCGCCACCGCTTCATCTGGCTGATGGGGGAGGACACGCTGGGCAGCTTCCACCGGTGGAAGGACTGGCGCGGGCTGGCCCGACTCCTGCCGATTGCCGTTCTGTCGCGTCCCGGCTATGATGCCGAGGCCCGCGCGGCGCACGCGATGGGCTGGCTGCGGCGCTTCGTCCGTCCTCGCGGCCAGGCTCGACACTGGACGCGTTGGAGTGCACCGGCGATTCTGTTCCTGAGGCTTCCGCCCGACCGGACCTCCGCCACCGCCTTGCGTGCGCTTGATCCCGACTGGCACCTGCGCTTCGCTCGCCGCCTGGCTGCCCGCCCGAGCGGCGATGCCTCCCCCAGCAACAGGAGACCCCTTGGCCGAAGACACCCGTAAGGCGCCGCCCGCGGTTGAAGACCTTCACCGCTCCGTCCTCCAGTCGCTGGACGACGACCAGGCCGTGGAAGTCGTCTCCATCCCGCTGGCGGGCAAGTCCAGCATCGCCGACCACATGGTGATCGCGTCCGGCCGCTCGACCCGCCAGGTCGCAAGCATGGCGACCAAGCTCGCCGACCGCTTGAAGCAGGACCATGGCAAGATCGTCCGGGTGGAAGGCCTGCCCACCGCCGACTGGGTGCTGATCGACGCGGACGACGTCATCGTTCACCTGTTCCGGCCGGAGGTGCGGAGCTTCTACAACCTGGAGCGGATGTGGGCGTTCGGCGACGAGTCGCCGCGGCAGGCCGGCGCTGGGACCAGCTGAGTTCGTTCGTCATTGCGAGCGCAGCGAAGCAATCCAGTGTTCTTGAAGTGTACCGGATTGCTTGCCCTACGGTCCCTTCGAACCGTCGCTACGCTCCTCGCAATGACGAAGAGGCAACAGGATGCTCCTGCACATCGTCGCCCGCGGCAAGATCGGCCGCTCAGCGGAAGCCGAGCTGGTCGAGCGCTACCTCAAGCGGATCGCCTGGCCCGTAAAGCTCACTGAACTGCCCGAGCGCGGCGGCACCTTCCCCGCCCAGCCTGCGAACAGCATCACCGTCGCGCTGGACGAACGCGGCGAGGCACTGGGCTCGACTCAATTCGCGCGGCTGCTCGAAGGCTGGCGCGACGGGGGCAAGCGCGAGGTCCGCTTCCTCATCGGCGCCGCCGACGGCCATGGCGAGGACGGCCGCGCGGCCGCCGATCTGCTGCTGAGCTTCGGCTCCGCCACCTGGCCGCACCTGCTGGTCCGCGCCATGCTCGCCGAACAATTGTTCCGCGCCACCGCGATCCTTGCCAACCACCCCTATCATCGCGAAGGTTGAACGGATGCGAAGGGCGACACTTCCTTTCTTGCTGCTCGCGACCCCGGCCTTGATGTCGGCGGCCGACCCGCTGACCGCGGCGCGGGCGGAGGCACAAGCGGCGGAGCGGGAGGTCGAGCGGCTCGAAACGGCGGCGCGCGGTGCGCGGAGCGAGGCCGACCGGCTGCGGGCCGAGCAGGCCGCGGCCGCCCAGGCGATCCTCGCGGCCGAAGCGAGGCTGGGCGCGGCCGAGGCGGAGCAGCGTGCGCTCGCGGCGGTCCTGGAGCGCCGCGCCGCCCAGCTCGCCGAGCGGCAACGTCCCGCCGCCCTGCTCCTCGCCGGCCTTGCGCAGCTCGGCCGCCGCCCGCCCCTGCTGACCCTGGCCGACGGCAGCTCGGCGCGCGAATTCGTGACCGCTCGGGCGCTGCTCGACACCAGCCTGCCGGTCATCCGCGCCCGCACGGCTGCGCTGCGCGGGCAGCTCGCCGAGGATCGCCGCCTGGCCGCCCGGGCCGAAGCTCTCCGTATCATGCTGGCACAGGGCCGTGACGAGCTCCAAGCGCGCCAGCGTCGGTTCGCGGAGCTGGAGCGGCAAGCCAACGCCCGGTTCGCCCAGCTCGGCGGCGACGCGCTAGAGGCCGGCGATGCGGCGCTGGCCCGCTCGGCCCAGGCTGAACAGCTCGCCGGACAGGCCGCCGCCGGACGAAGCTCAGCCCGACTGGCGGCCGAGCTGGGGCGCTGGCCCGCGGCGCCGCCCCGTCCCGTTCCGCCGGACAGCCAACTGCTCCCGGCACCGCTCGCCTGGCAGCTGCCGGTCTCCGGCCCGGTGCGCACCGGCCTGCTCGAAGTCTCGCCCGCTGGCGTGCGCTCGCGCGGGCTGACCTTCGCCAGCCGGCGGGGCGCGGCCGTCCTCGCCCCCGCCAACGGCCGCGTCGCCTTCGCCGGCCCCTTCCGCCGCCATGACGGCATCGTCATCATCGACCACGGCCGCGGCTGGATGACCCTGCTGACCGAGGTCCACACCGGCTTGGCGGTGGGCGCCCGGGTCGAGCGCGGCGCTCCGCTCGGCCGGGCGCTCGGCCCGGTCACCGCCGAGCTGACCCGCGACGGCCAGCCGCAGCCCGCCGCCCTCATCGCCGGTTCATCTGCCTTGCTGTCAAACGGCCGAAACACCAGTTAAGCTTCCGGCACACCGCCCAAGGACTCGCCCACGCCCATGATCCGCAAGCTGCTTCCCCCGCTCGCCCTGGTCGGCGCCCTCGCGCTGGTTCCCGTAACCACCAGCTCGCTCGCGGCCGCCGACGTCGACACCTACAAGGAGCTGGAGACCTTCATGGGCGTGTTCGAGCGCGTCCGCTCCTCCTATGTCGAGCCGGTCGACGATCACACACTGATCAAGGGCGCGATCGACGGCATGCTCGCCGCCCTGGACCCGCACAGCGGCTACATGGAAGGCGCGGACTTCCAGCAGCTCAAGACCACCACCGACGGCAATTACGGCGGCCTCGGCCTGTCGGTCACCATGGAGGACGGCACCGTCAAGGTGATCACCCCGACCGAGGACACCCCCGCCTTCCGCGCCGGGATCAAGTCGGGCGACTACATCACCCACATCGACGGCGAACTGCTCTACGGTCTCGAACTCGACCAGGCGGTCGAGAAGATGCGCGGCGCGCCGGGCAGCCGAATCAACCTGACGCTGGTCCGCCCGGGCCGCGACAAGCCCCTGGATGTCGCTTTGATCCGCGAGCGCATCGTGCTCCGCCCGGTCAAGTGGGAGATCCAGGACGGCGTCGGCGTCGTCAACATCAACAGCTTCTCGGGCAACGTCGGCCAGCAGACCGAAGCCGCGCTCACCGCGATCGACAAGGCGACCGGCGGCAAGCCATTGGGCTACGTCATCGACCTGCGCTCCAACCCCGGCGGGCTGCTCGACCAGGCGATCCAGGTGTCCGACGCGTTCCTGGAGCGCGGCGAGATCGTCTCCGAACGCGGCCGTGCGCGCCAGGACATCGAGCGCTTCTATGCCAAGCCCGGCGACCTCGCCGGCGGCCGCCCGGTGATCGTGCTGGTGGACGCGGGCTCCGCGTCGGCCGCGGAGATCGTGGCAGGCGCGCTGCAGGACCAGCGCCGGGCGATCGTCATGGGCGAGAAGAGCTTCGGCAAGGGCTCGGTCCAGAGCGTGATGCAGCTGGACCAGAACAGCGCGCTGCGGCTCACCACCGCGCGCTACTTCACTCCGTCGGGCCGTTCGGTCCAGGCGGGCGGCATCGACCCGGACATCTACGTGCCGCAATTGAGCGATCCCGACTACAAGAGCCGCAAGGTGGTGCGCGAAGCCGACCTCCGCCGCCACCTGCTCAGCCAGAACAAGGTCGACGACAAGCTGCTGGAACAGGCCGACGAGAAGGATCCGCGCTTCGCGATGACCGCCGCGGAGCTGGAGAAGAAGGGCATCAAGGACTTCCAGCTCCATTACGCGCTGCAGACGCTGAAGCGCCTGGCTCCGGCCACCGCGGCGCCCGCCCGGACGGCGGCGGCGGGCGGGCCGGCCAAGTCGCGCTGAGCCGATGGACGCGCGCTCGGGCACCATCGGCATCGGCCGCGCCGACGTCCGGTTGAGCCGGGCGCAGTGGCTGGCCGTCCTGGTGCCGGGCGCGCTGCTCGCAGGAGCGCTCGGCTCCCAGCATCTCGGCGGGCTGCACCCGTGCGAAATGTGCTTCTGGCAGCGCTACCCGCACTGGGCGGCGCTGGCGCTCGGCGGCCTTTCCTTCTTCCTGCCGCGGGCCAGGCGCCCGCTGGTGCTGCTCGCGGCCGGGGCGATCGCCATCTCCGGAGCGATCGGCGTCTTCCACGCCGGCGTTGAGCTCGGCTGGTGGGAGGGGCTGACCCACTGCAGCGCCACGGGGGCGGTCACGCTGGAGGATATCCTCGCGACCCCGCTGATCCGCTGCGACCAGGTCCAGTTCGCCTTTCTCGGCCTGTCCATGGCGGCGTGGAACGCGCTCATCTCCCTCAGCGCCGCAGGAGCCATCGCATGGCTGACGCTGCGTCGCCGCTGAGCGCCCCTCCCGCCGGCTGGCGCCCCGGCGACCGCCGCCCCGACCGCGCGGCCATGCTGCGGGTCGACCAGGCCGGCGAATATGGCGCGACCCGCATCTACGCGGGGCAGCTGGCCGTGCTGCGCGGAAGCTCGCCCGCGGCGCACCTCGTCACCCACATGCTCGCTCAGGAAGAAGGGCACCTCGCCCGCTTCAACCAGCTGATGGCCGAACGCCGCGTCCGCCCGACCCTGCTCGCGCCCTTGTGGCACGTCGGCGGCTTCGCGCTGGGGGCAGTCACCGCGCTCATCTCGGAGGAAGCGGCGATGGCCTGCACCGACGCGGTCGAGACGGAGATCGACCTCCACTATGAGGAACAGCTGCAGCAATTGGGCGAGGACGACCCGGAGCTCGCCGCCGACATCCGCCGGTTCCAGGCGGAGGAACTGGAGCACCGCGACATCGCGCGCGAGGCCGGAGCGTTGAACGCTCCGGCCTATCCGCTGCTCACGGTCGCCATCCGCGGCATCTGCCGCGCCGCGATCGGGCTCAGCAAGAAGATCTAGCAGGAAACGCCGGCCGGGTTCGCCCGTTGGTCCGGCCAGGAAAGGACGCATCCATGTTGAAATCCATGCTCGCCGCCGGCTTCCTCGGTTCCGCTGCGCTGCTGGCGGCCGCCCCGCTCGCGGCGCAGGAGGCGGCGACCGGCGCCACGGGCAGCAGCGACCGCATCGCCGAGATCATCGTCTACGGCACCGATCCCTGTCCGCGCTCGACCGACGACGAGGTGGTGGTCTGCGCCCGCAAGCCCGAAGCCGAGCGCTATCGCATCCCCGAGCGGCTGCGCAGCGGCGGCGCCCTGCAGTCGCGCCAGGCCTGGGCGAACCGCGCCCGCAGCTTCGAGATCGCCACCCGCCGCGGCGTCGCCACCTGCGACGCGGTCGGCGGTTCGGGTCAGCTCGGCTGCCTCCAGAAAGCGATCGACCAGGCTCGCGCCGAGCAGCGCGAAGCGGCGGCCGACACGCCAACGCCGTAAGCGCTACGTGGCGGCGTAGATCGCGGGGCGGTAGCGCGGTTTGGGGATAGGGAAGCCGCGGGCTTGAACCACCTCAAGCCAGCCCTTCCGAGCGGCACCGGCTCAACATCCATGACGCCATGCTGCTGGCGATCGCGTTGGAGCCTGGCCGCGTAACCTTCATCAGCGAGGTTTCGCACGACGGGTCGCTAATGCGCTGACCGTCCGCAATCCGCTCGCCGCCTAGCCGCGCCGCGCCAGTGCCGCCGCCGCCTCGTCCACCAGTTCGCGGATGATGTCGGCGGTGGGCTCCTCGCGCGTGACCATGCCGACCGACTGGCCGGCCATGACGCTGCCGGTCTCGACGTCGCCGTCGACCACCGCCCGCCGGAGCGCGCCGGCCCAATAATGCTCGATCTGAAGCTGGGCCTCGGCCATCTCCAGCTTCTTGCCGTCGAGATGCTCGGCGATCTCGCGCTGCTTGGCGGTGAAGCGTTCGGTTTCCTTGTTCTTGAGCGCGCGCACGGGGATCACCGGCAGACGCGCGTCGAGCTGGACGGACGGCACGGCGTCGCGGGCCGAGGCGCGGATGAAGGCGCGCTTGAAGTTCGCGTGGGCGATGCTCTCCGTCGCGCAGACGAACTTGGTGCCGAGCTGCACGCCGGCGGCGCCCATCTCGAGGAACGCCGCAATCGCCTCGCCGCGGCCGATGCCGCCGGCGACGAACACCGGAATGTCGCGGCAGATATAGGGGAGGATCTCCTGGGCGAGCACGGAGGTGCTGACGGGGCCGATGTGGCCGCCCGCCTCCATCCCCTCGATCACGATCGCGTCGGCCCCCGAGCGCATCAGCTTCTTGGCGAGGCTGAGCGCGGGGGCGAAGGCGATCAGCCTGGCGCCGGTGGCCTTGATCCGCTCGATCGCCCCGCCGGGGGGAAGACCGCCGGCGAGGACGATGTGCCCGACCTCGTGCTTCGCGCAGACGTCGATCAGCTCGGAAAGCTGCGGATGCATGGTGATGAGGTTGACGCCGAACGGCTTGTCGGTCCGCGCTCGGGTTTCGCGGATCTCCGTGTCGAGCAGCTCCGGGTTCATGGCCCCGCACGCGATCACGCCGAAGCCGCCGGCGTTGCTGATCGCGGAGACGAGGTTGCGCTCCGACACCCAGCTCATCGCGCCGCCGAGGATCGCATGCTCGCAGCCGAGGAACTCGCGGCCGCGGTGCCACTTTTGCGCAAGACGGACGTGGCCGGCGCTCACCCCGCGGCTCCCGCGGGCGCGTCCAGGCCGAAGGCGGTATGGAGCACCCGCACGGCCAGCTCCAGCTCGTCCTCGGCGATCAGCGCGCTGACCTTGATCTCGCTCGCGGTCACCGCCTGGAGGTTGATGCGCCGCTCGGCCAGCGTGTCGAACATGCGCGCCGCCAGCTGGGGGTTGGAGCGGATGCCGACCCCGACGATGCTGACCTTGGCGACCTGGTCGTCGGTCAACAGGCCGTCGTAGCCGATGTCGCCCCGCCAGTTCTCCAGCGCAGCTACCGCCTGAGCAAGGCTGGCGCGCGGAACGGTGAAGGTGAGGTCGGACGCGCCGCGGTTCGGGGTCGCGGCGTGGACGATCATGTCGACGCTGATCCCGGCTTCCGCCAGCGGGTTGATGGCCGCGGCGACCGTCCCGGGCCGGTCGGCGATGCCGGTAAGCGTCACCCGCGCTTCGTTGCGGTCCGCCGCGATGCCCGCGATGGCGTTGCGTTCCATTCCCTCGTCCAACCTTTCAACGATCTCGGTGCCGGGCTTGTCCTCGAACGCGGACAGGACACGCAGCGGCAGCCCCTCGCGCATGGCCAGCCCGACCGAACGCACCTGCAGCACCTTGGAGCCGACCCCGGCCAGTTCGAGCATCTCCTCGAACGTGACCTGTTCGAGCTTGCGCGCGCGCGGCACGACCCGCGGGTCGGTGGTGTAGACCCCGTCCACGTCCGTGTAGATGTCGCACCGGTCCGCCCTGACCCCGGCGGCGATGGCGACCGCGCTGGTGTCCGATCCTCCCCGGCCGAGCGTTGCGATGCGGCCGTTGGGGCTGACGCCCTGAAAGCCGGGGATCACGGCGACCGTGCCGGACCCGAGCGCCTCGTCGAGCAGCCGGCTTTCCACCGCCTCGACGCGGGCATTGCCGTGCGTGCCGCTCGCCTGGAGGAGCTGCCAGCCCATGAAGCTGCGCGCCTGCACCCCCAGGTTCTGCAGCGTCATGGCCAGCAGGCCCGCGGTGACCTGCTCGCCCGATGCCACCACCACGTCATATTCGCGCGGGTCATGGAGCGCGGCCGCTTCGCGGCACAGCTGAACCAGCCGGTCGGTCTCCCCCGCCATGGCCGAGACCACCACCAGCACCTCGTTGCCCGCGTCGGCCTCGCGGCGGACACGGGCGGCGACGTGGAGGATGCGCTCGATCCCCGCCATCGATGTGCCGCCGAACTTCATCACGATACGGGCCATGAAGGGGCGGGGTTCCTTGGGTAAGCGGCGGGGTCCTGTTAAGAGGCGGGCATGGCGGACACAAGCACGAGCATCGTCGCGCGCGAGGCGGAGCACTTCGGAGCGCTCGCCGGCGACTGGTGGGACCCGCGGGGCGCGTCGGCCATGCTGCACCGGCTGAACCCCGTGCGGCTGCGCTACGTCCGCGATCGGATCGACCGGCACTGGCAGGCCGACAAGCGCTCCGTGCGGCCGCTGGCGGGCAAGCGCGCGCTGGACGTCGGCTGCGGCGCGGGGCTGCTGTGCGAGCCGCTGGCTCGGCTGGGCGCGGAAGTCACGGGGGTGGATGCCGCGCCCCAGCTGATCGCCGCGGCGGTGGCGCATGCCGAAGGCCAGGGGCTCGCCATCGACTACCGGGCCTGCGGGGTCGAGGAGATTGCGGGCGAGTTCGACCTGGTGACGGCAATGGAGGTGATCGAGCATGTCGCCTCCCCCGAGCAGTTCCTGCGCGACCTCGCCGGGCGGCTGGCCCCGGGAGGGCTGCTGATCCTCTCGACCCCCAACCGCACGGCCTGGGCGAAGCTGCTGACCATCACGCTGGCCGAGGGGTTCGGGCGGATCCCGCGCGGCACGCACGATTACGACAGCTTCATCCCGCCGGAGCGGATAACGGCGCTGATGGGCGAGGCGGGGCTGCGGGTCGTCGATACCGCGGGGATCGCCTACTCGCTCAGCCGGGGGCTGCACCTGAGCGAAGACCTGCGCCTCAACTATCTGGTGAGCGCGGTGCGGGGCTGAGCGCCACCGGCGTTTACTTCCGTTTAGGAGTCTTGCCGTAACGGTTGCTCGTCGCTTCATCTCGCGGCGGCTCGGGGGCAACCGAGCCATGATTAGGGGGTAGATACATGAAATCGCGTCTTCTCGCGTGCGCGCTGCTGCTCGCGCCCGTTTCCGCTCACGCTCAGGTCGCACCGATCGCGGCTCCGGCCACCACCAACGCGGTGCTGCGGAGCGGCACGGTGGTGCCGCTGCGGCTCAGCCAGGAACTGACCACCCAGGGCAAGAAGCTGCGTGTTGGCCAGCGCTTCCGGATGGAAACGTCGGAGCCCGTGGTCGTGCAGGGTGTCACCGTTATTCCCGTCGGCAGCCCGGCGATGGGCGAGATCACCGATGTCCGCAACAAGGGCATGTGGGGCAAGTCGGGACACCTGGGCGCCCGCATTCTCTACGTAACGGTGAACGGCCGCCAGGTCCGCCTCAGCGGCGGGTTCGACGACAAGGGCGTGACCGGCACCGCCGGAGTCGTCGCCGCGCTCGCGCTTGCACCGGTCGCAGGCTTCTTCATGACCGGCACGAGCGCCAGGGTGGCGGCCGGAACCACGGTCAAGGGTTTCGTTGACGAGGATGTGACCCTGTCCATCGCCGCGGCGCCCCAGGCTCCACTGGCGGTCGGTGCGTCTGCGCAGCCGGTCATCGCGGCCAGCCAGCCGACGACCACGCAGAAGTAAATCATCGATGGGGGCAGGCGGCGCGGAGTGAATCCGCGCCGTCGGTCCTGTCGCCTCTTCGGGCGCAGGCCGGCCGGCATTGACCTTCGGTCTCTTCGACCCGCGCTCTCTTCGCGCTGGCTCCCGATTGCTTCGCAATCGCTCACCTGCGCTCGGGCGCTCTTGCTAGAAATCCACCTTGTCGTAGTGCGGCGGGGGCACGATCACCTCCATCCGCTCGCTGAGCAGCGGCCGGAACGACGGGCGCGATTTCATCACCGCGTACCAGTCCTTGGTCTGCCGGTGCCCGCGCCAGTCGAGCGCGCCGAGATAGTCGATCACACTGAGGTGCGCGGCGGCGGTGAAGTCGGCGAGGCTGAGGCTGGCGCCGGCCACCCAGCGGCGATGGTCGAGCAGATAATCGAGATAGTCGAGGTGGTTGTTGCCGATCCGCATGGCTTCGCGCAGCATCCGGGTGTCGGGGCTCTCGTGGCTGACCAGCCGCTTGCGCATTCGCTCCACCATCAGCGGCTCGACCACCTCGCGGAACAGCTTCTCGTCGAACCAGGCGGCCAGCCGCCGGATCTCCGCCCGCTGCGCGGCCGTGCCGTGGATGAGCGGCATGCGGTCCACGGTTTCGTCGAAGAACTCGGCGATCGGCTGGCTGCCGATCAGCACGGTGCCGCCGCCCGGCTCCACCAGCACGGGCGTCTCGCCGGCCGGGTTGAGGTCGACGAATTCGTCGCGGCGTTCCCACGGATGCTCGCGGACCAGCTCAACCGCGATCCCCTTCTCGGCCATGAGCAGCCGGACCTTGCGGGAGAAGGGGCACAGGGGGAATTGCAGGAGCTGCCACATGGCTGCGCGCTTTAGCGAGACCACGGGCGCCGTCCAGCCGTCATCCCGGCCCTTCGGCGCCGCCCCCGCCGTCGCTCAGGATGAACTGCTCCCGCGGAGCAGGCCGGGATCTCCTGAGGCATGAGGTTCCGGCCTCTGCCGGGACGACGCTATTGCCGCGGATAGGTCGGCGATGGCAGATTGGCGATCGCGCGCCCGATCTGCTCGCCCGCCTGGTTGAGCGCCCGGGTGATCACCGGCAGCGTCCGCACCATCGCCTGGCCGCCTTGCGCCACCGCCACCTTGCCGCGCTCGACCTCCCGGTCGAGTTCGCGCGGGCTCATGCCCGTCTCGCTCGCCACCGTCTTGCGCCGGTCCTCCGCGGTGACGGG
>NZ_CADCWA010000024.1 GCF_902806285.1 uncultured Sphingomonas sp.
CGTGGGTGGGCCGGTGGGGCGGGACCGGGGGGTTGGGGGTGGGGTGTATCTGTAAAGTACGGATGGCTGATTTGCCGCCCGCCCGGGAATGATCATTGCCGCTCGGCTGGGCTCGGTCACCGCCGCGCGGGAATTCCTTGGGTTGCGAAGTGTTCCAGGTGGAACACTTTCCACGGGTGACCGACCTCGACGCACCAGCCCGGAAAAGGCGTGAAAACAACCTATCGGTGGCGGCTGAAATGCCGCTAAGATTACAAAATCGGTGAACTGGCCAGTGGCGTGGCCGCTGTGTCGGAACTCCGTGGGAACCCACCACCGCGAACGGGAGCACCTTCCGATGGCAGAAAATGCCGACGCGCCTGCTGTTGATCTCGACCGGATGTCGGCGCAGCAGCTGACGGCGCTGATCGCCGCCGCCGAAGCCAAGCGGCGGGAAAAGCTCGAAGACGCCAAGTCGGCGTTGCGGGCGGAAATAGAGCAGAGAGCGGCCGAGCTGGGCATCGCCCCCGGCGATTTGTTTTCCACGGCGGGGCAGCAGGTGCCGGTGGAGCAGGCGGCGGCGAAAAATGGGAAACGCGTGCGCAAGCCGCGCGACGACATCGGCGTCAAGCGGGCGACCAAATACCGCGGTCCGAACAGCGAAAATTGGTCAGGGCGGGGCCGGATGCCCAACTGGCTGGCGGCGCTGGAGGCGGAGGGCCGAGGACGAGATGAATTCCTCGTCCAAGGCTAGGAGCCAGAGGCAGGGCCAGCCCCAAACGCCGCCGTGGGTGATGAAAGCTGGTGGTGACCGCAATCAGAGACGGTATTTGTGCACGTCGGACCAGGATGATAAAAGTCCCGTGCTTCTCCCAACCATGGGGACGGAGGGAACTCGCCGACCATTGCTCCGCTGAGTTCTTTAGAAGGTTCGGGTGTGCACCCGCGGTCGGAGTAGCCCACTCGTCGGACAACCATCGTTCAGCGTGAGAGTGTCGTTGCAGCTTTCGTACGATAAGGTCGCGGCCGCCAGGGCCTGCGGCATCGAGTTCCCACCTGCCTCCCCCGCCCAGGTCCAGCGCCTGTCCATGCAGCGCAAGGTCTTCGAGATCGATGGGCAGCCCCACCTGGCCACTCGCGACGGCAGCTTCTTCGAGACGGCGGGCACGCTGGAGCGCCTCATCGCCGGGGAGCTGGATGCACAGCAGCAGGCGGACCTGGCCGCCTGGGAAGCCGGCGGCACGGCCGAGCCGTCCGCTGCCCCCGCCCCCGCGCAGGTTGCATCCGAGCCGGCCGAGCAGCGGGACACATTCGAAGACGCCAAGGCGGCACTGCGGGCGGAGCTGGAGCGGAGGGCGGCCGAACTTGGCATCGCCCCACGCGAGCTGTTTTCACCGGACAAGCAGCAAGCGTCGAGGGAAAAGGAAGCATCGCGCGCACGCAAGCCGCGCGAGAACGAGGGCGCCAAGCGGGCCGTCAAATACCGAAGCCCAACTGGAGAGGAATGGTCGGGGCGGGGCCGTGAGCCGGGCTGGCTCAAGGCGCTGATCGCGCATGGGCACTCGAAGGATGAGTACCGGGTCGGATAGGCGGCGGAGCCGCCGGTAGCCATCTTGAGCAAAGCCCCGCCCACGACGGGCACGTTTCTACGCTCGTCGCCGGCCGCGGGCTCCGCGCCGACCGGTGTGCGCAGCCTGCGGCTCCAGCCTCGGAAGCGGAGCGGCGCGCCGCTGGGGAATCCTCCGCCGCCTGAAGCCGCGGCCCAATCCGCATATGGCCCTTGGACATGCCATATAGCGAAGCGCCCCATCCAGTTTCCTTGGTGGCTTCTCTGACCACCAAGGTCACATCAGTTCCGGTAACTTCGGTCATTGTAGGCTGCATCTGCGCGGGAACAGCGAGAGCGGAGGGGGTCGGCACTGCGTGCTGAGCTGCTGAAGTCCTTGGCGTTTTGGCGGAAGCTTGGAGCGCCGCAGCTACGCGAAACGGCGCAGTGTAGGAAAAGTGCGGCTCCTCCTACGGCTCGTCGGCGCCCGGGGCTGCACTGGGCGTGGTTGGGGAAACCAGGTCAAAGACGAGTACGTCCCGCCGCTCAGCAGCAGCAGCGCCCCTTCCCTCCTGGTACAGGTGGTACTCGCGCCGCGTCCGACGCGCAGCGACCCATGCCGCCGAGGCACGCAGGTCCGTGCAGTCTTGGCCCTTGGTATGGCCGGAGCCCACCGAACCCCGGGCCAATCGGACGGGGATCGCTGCCGATGTCTCGCGTCGGCCCCGTCCGCCGTCAGATCGCGCCTTGGTTCCGCCAGCGCGCGATCTCGGCGTCCGAACTGCCGAGCACGTCCCGAAGGACGGCCTCGGTGTGCTCGCCCAGCAGCGGCGGCGGGCGGCCGGGCTCCACGCGGGTGCGGGAGAACTTCATCGGGCTCGCCACCGCCGGCACCTCCCCCGCCAGGGGGTGGGGGAGCCGCGCCACCATGCCCCGCGCCTGGATCTGCGGATCGGCGAACGCCGCCCGCAGCCCGTTGACCGGGCCGCAGGCCCACGAGCTCGTAGTCCAGCGACGCGTAGCCCTTCGTCCGGGACTTGAGCTGGTCGAAGAAGTCGAGCACGATCTCCGCGAGCGGCAGCAGGTATTCGAGCTGCACGCGGTCGGCGGAGAGGTAGTGCATGCCGGCGTGCTCGCCGCGCTTCTCCTGGCAGAGCTCCATGATCGTCCCGACGTACTCCTTCGGGGCCAGGACGGAGGCCTTCACGAACGGCTCGCGGATCTCCTTGACCTTCGTGGGGTCCGGGAAGTCCGACGGGTTGTGGACCTCGAGCTCGGTCCCGTCGCTCATCGTCACCTCGAAGCCGACGGACGGCATCGTGGCCATGAGGTCCAGGTCGTACTCGCGCTCAAGGCGCTCGCGCACGATGTCCATGTGCAGGAGGCCGAGGAAGCCGCAGCGGAAGCCGAAGCCGAGCGCGTCGGAGGTCTCGGGCTCCCACTGCAGCGCCGCGTCGTTGAGGGTGAGCTTCTCGAGCGCGTCGCGCAGCTCGGGGAACTGGTCGGACTCGATCGGGAAGAGGCCGCAGTAGACCATCGGCTGCACGTCGCGGTAGCCCGGCAGCGCCTCCTCGGCGCCCCGCACCTTGGTGGTCAGCGTGTCGCCGACGCGCAGCTGGGTGACGTCCTTGACGCCCGTGATGACGTAGCCCACCTCGCCCGCGCTGAGCGACTTGGCGGGCGTCTCGTTGGGGGTGAAGAAGCCGATGTCGTCGATCTCGGCCTGGGTGCCGGTCGCCATCGCGCGGATCGCCTCGCCCTTGGTGAAGGTGCCGTCGACCACCCGGATGTAGGCGATGACGCCGCGGTACTGGTCGAACTCGGAGTCGAAGATCACCGCGCGCGGCGGCCCGTCGGGGTCGCCCTGGGGCGGCGGGACCTTGCGCACGAGCTCCTCGAGCACCTCGATGACCCCGTCGCCGGTCTTGGCGCTGATGCGGCGGACGCCGTCGGCGGGCTCCCCCAGCAGCTCGGCGATCTCGTCCGCGACGCGCTCGGGCTCGGCGCCCGGAAGGTCGATCTTGTTGAGGCAGGGGATGAGCTCGAGCCCGCCCTCGATCGCCAGGTAGGTGTTGGCGAGCGTCTGGGCCTCGACGCCCTGCGAGGCGTCGACGACGAGCAGCGCGCCCTCGCAGGCGGCGAGCGAGCGGGAGACCTCGTAGGTGAAGTCGACGTGCCCGGGCGTGTCGATGAGGTGCAGCTGGTACTGCTGGCCGTCCTCGGAGTCGAACAGGACGCGCACGGCCTGCGCCTTGATGGTGATCCCGCGCTCGCGCTCGAGCTCCATCGAGTCGAGCAGCTGCGCGCGCATCCCGCGGGCCTCGACCGTCTTGGTCAGCTCGAGGATGCGGTCGGCCAGCGTCGACTTCCCATGGTCGATGTGGGCGATGATCGAGAAGTTCCGGATGTGCGCCTGGTCGGCCATGGGTGCGAGGGAGGTTACGAGGCGCGGCGACGGAGCCTGCGGGCGAACAGGTCGAGGATCTGGCCGGCCTCCTCGATCCGCATCGTGAGGACGATTCCGATGTAGAGGGAGCCCGCCCCCGCGAGGGCCACGCCGACCGAGATCAGCTGGCCGAGGAGGGAGCGCCCGACGGCCTCGTCGAGGCCGTACCAGATGCCGTAGGCGGCGAGCCCGAAGGCCACCGACGCGAGCAGCACCTGGGCGAGCGTGGAGAGGGTGCGGGCGACGTCGAGGCCCTCGAGCTCGCGACGGAGGTAGACCGCCTGCCCGATCGCCATCGCGGCGGTCGAGACCGCCGTGCCGATGACGATGCCGGCGATCCCGAGCGGGCGGTAGAGCGCCAGGGCCACCGCGAGGTTGACCACGAGCGAGCCGGCCGCGAGCGCCGTCGGCAGCCACGGGCGCTGGAGGGAGAAGAAGGAGCGGGTCAGCAGCAGGTTGATGCCGCTGAACGGCAGGGAGAACGAGAACCAGAAGAGCGCCTCGGCGGTCAGCCGGGTCGACTCGGCGTCGAACGCGCCGCGCTCGTAGACCAGGCGCGTGATCGGCACGGCGAGGGCGATCGTCGCCGCCGCCGAGCTGTCGCACCGCTACATCACCGACCGCTTCCTGCCGGACAAGGCGATCGACCTGATCGACGAGGCGGCGTCGAAGATCAAGATCGAGATCGATTCCAAGCCGGAAGTGATGGACAGGCTCGACCGCCGCATCATCCAGCTGAAGATCGAGCGCGAGGCGGTGAAGAAGGAAAAGGATGAAGCGTCGCAGCGCCGCCTCGGCTTGATCGAGGAAGAGATCGGCAAGCTGGAACGCGAATACGCCGACCTGGAAGAAGTGTGGACGGCTGAAAAAGCCGCGGTGCAGGGCAGCCAGCAGATCAAGGAAGAGATCGAGCGGATACGGCTGCAGATGGAAGAAGCCAAGCGCCGTGGCGACTGGCAAAAGATGTCCGAGCTGCAGTACGGCGCGCTGCCGGAGTTGGAAGCGCAATTGAAACAGGCCGACAACGACGACGGTGGTGCCGGCGGAGGCAAGCCGAAGCTGTTGCGCACCCAGGTCGGCGCCGAGGAAATCGCCGAAGTCGTGTCGCGCGCCACCGGCATCCCGGTGTCGAAGATGATGCAGGGCGAACGCGACAAGCTGCTGCAGATGGAAGAGGCGCTGCACAAGCGGGTGGTCGGCCAGCATGAGGCGATCGTCGCGGTATCGGACGCGATCCGCCGTTCGCGCGCCGGGCTGTCCGATCCGGACCGGCCGTACGGCTCGTTCATGTTCCTCGGTCCGACCGGCGTCGGCAAGACCGAGCTGTGCAAGGCGCTGGCGTCGTTCCTGTTCGATACCGAGGAGTCGATGATCCGCATCGACATGAGCGAATTCATGGAAAAGCATTCGGTGGCCCGCCTGATCGGCGCGCCGCCCGGCT
>NZ_CADCWA010000025.1 GCF_902806285.1 uncultured Sphingomonas sp.
AGCGCCCGTTCGGCGGCGTTGTTCGTGAGGCAGGTCCGCCCGTCCGCCAGGAACCGGGTGAACGCCTCCCAGCGCTTGAGCGCGTAGTCCAGCGCCTGGGCGAGCTCGTTGTGTCGGGACAGCCTGCCCCTGGTCTCGCGCATCCAGGCGTGGAGATCGGCCACGAGCGGGGCGACGACCGCCCCCCGGTGCGCGAGGCGGTTGGCGGCGTTCCGGCCATTCACCTGGCGCTCGGCTTCGAACACGAGATCGATGCGCCGCACTGCCTCGGCGGCCAGGGGCGCGCGGGCGAGCTCCGCCAGCTCGAACGCCTTGCGGCGGAAGTGCGCCCAGCAAGCCGCCTCCGTGATCGGTCCAGGTTTGCGATCGGCCGCGTAGAGCTCGCCGAACCCGGCATAGGCATCCGCCTGCAGGATCCCCCGCCAGCCCGCCAGGTGCCGCCTCGGGTGCTCGGCCGTCCTGTCGCGCGAGAAGTGGAACACGGCGGCAGGCGGGGCCGGTCCGGCAAAGGGCCGGTCGTCACGTACATAGGTCCAGAGCCGGGCGGTGACCGTCTTGCCGCGGGCGAGCAGCGGGACTGTGGTGTCGTCGCCGTGCAGCCGCCCGGCCGCCCGGACGTGGGCCTCGATCAGAGCGTGCAGGGGCGACAGCGCCGCGGCCGAGGTGCCGACCCAGTCGGCGAGGGTGGAGATGCTCAGCTCCACCCCCTCCCGGCCGTAGGTCTCGCTCTGGCGGTTCAACGGCAGGTGCTGGCCGAACTTCGCCTCGAGAACCGTCGCCAGCAGGTTCGGCCCCGCCCGGCCACGCGCGATCGGGTGGAAGGGTGCGGGTGGCTGGGTGACCGTCTCGCAGGAGCGGCAGGAGAACCGCTCCCGCACGGTCTGGATCACCTTCCACCGCCGGGGCACCGCCTCCAGGGTCTCGGTGAGGTCCTCGCCCAGCTTGGAGAGCACTCCCCCGCAGCAGGGGCAGGCCGAGGGCGCGGGGATCACCACCCGCTCGCGCGGCAGATGCGCAGGCAAGGGCCCGCGGAACGGCTTGCGGCGCGGCGGCGCCTCGGGCCGCGGCGCCTTCTCGCCCTCCGCCATGTCGGCCTTCGCCGCGTCCTCCGCCGCCGCGGCGACGAGTTCGCCCAGCTCCAGCTCGAGCTGGTCGAGCAGCTTGCGCCCGCGCTCGGAGGAGGCGCCGAACTTGTCGCGGCGGAGCTTGGCGATGACGAGCTTCAGGTGGGCGATCATCGCCTCGGCGCCGGTTGCGCGCGCCTCCGCGTCCGTCGCGCGGGCCTCAGCCGCGACGCGCGCCTCGCGCTCCGCGGCCAGCGCCGCACGGAGCGCCTCGATGTCGCCTGTCTGCTCCGGCGCCGCTGTCACGAGAGAAGTGAATCAGAGGACGCGCAGCACTGCCAGCACAATCCTCACCTGCCGTCGTGCTGTGATCCCGAGCCTATCCCGCAGCCTGTGGCCTGAAGGTGTGTCGGGGGTTCCGCCAATCGATCCCGTCGAGCATGTAGGCGAGCTGCGCGGCGGAGATGCCGACCACGTCACCCGACGCACCCGGCCACACGAACTTTCCGTGCTCCAGCCGCTTCGTATAAAGCGACATGCCGACCCCGTCGTGCCAGACGACCTTGATCAGGTCACCCCGCTTGCCGCGGAAAACGTACAGGTCACCGGCATGCGGATCGCGCCCGAGCGCCTCCTGCACCTGCAGCGCGAGGCCGTTCATGCCGCGGCGCATGTCCGTGTGCCCGACGGCCAACCACACGCGGACACCCGAGGCAACCGGGATCATCCGCGCAGCGCCGACAGCACGCGACGCAGTGCAGCCAAGCCCACCGCCTCCGAAACCCGGACCGCCGTGCCGTCCGGCAGCACGATCTCGATCCGCTCGTCTGGCGTCGCGCCTGTGTCAGGCGCTGTGCCGGGCGCCAACCCAGCCGCACCCTCCGGCTCCGGCGAAGGCAGCTCCGGCATGACGCACACCGGCACGAAGGAGGGCGTCTCCTCCACGAGCCGACCGCGGCGCTGCGCATCGCGCCATTGCCAGATCAGCCCGCGGCTGACGTCGTGCCGACGCGCCACGTCGTTGAGCCTCGCGCCGCCGTCGATCTCGGCGAGGATCCGCAGCTTGTCCTCGTCCCGCCAGCGCCGCCGCCGCTCAACCCCGCTGATGATCTCCATCCCGCCCACCGCCCGCCCTTACCGACACTCTTACGAATGCCCGTAAGATCAGGGAGCGTTCAGGTTCGGGAAGGCGGCCGTCGCCGGATGGCTACGCTGGACCCGGCGGCAACGGGAATGGCTGCTGGGCCAGACCTTCCCGCACCCCGCCCAGCAGGTCGCCTGCCAGGAGTACCTCGACGCGGCCAACGAGATCGAGGCGCGTGTCGAGCGCCTGACGGGCCGCATCCGCGACCTGGTGCCGGGCTGGAGCATGGCGCCGGTGGTCGAGGCGCCGCAGGCGATGCGCGGCGTCCCCCTAGTCGTCGCCTCGGCGCTGGTGACCGAGGTCGGCGACATGCGCCGGTTCGACAACCCGCGCCGGCTGATGGCCTGTCTCGGCCTCGTGCCTTCGGAGCACTCGAGCGGGAGCAAGCGCCGGCAGGGCGCGATCACCAAGGCCGGCAGCCCGCTCGCGCGCCGCACCTGGGCAATACGTGTCGATTCGCTATACGGAACGGCTCCTCGAGGCCGGGATCGAACCTTCCGTCGGCAGCGTCGGTGATTCCTACGACAACGCGCTGGCCGAGACCGTCATCGGCCTGTTCAAGACCGAGGTGATCCGGCAGCGCGGCCCGTGGCGCTCACTGGAGGCGGTCGAGTACGCCACCCTTGACTGGGTCGATTGGTACAACAACCGCCGCCTCGAGCCGATCGGCAACATGCCGCCCGCCGAGGCCGAGGCGCGCTACTACGCTCAGCTCGAGCCGGTCGCCATTGGCGGCCTGACGCAAGCTCACCGGCCTCCGGAGAAGCCGGGGCGGTTCACTACGGCACTGCGGCTACGGACACCCCGCGTGAAACCGCTCTAACTGCCCGATCATTGGAGCGCGCCGCCCTCCGCCGCCGGGAGCGGCTGCGGCTTCAGCTCATGGCCCGGCACTGAACCCCTCGACTGCGGTGCCCGCAGCCGCCGCTCCACACAGCGAGCGAGATCGCGCGCCGGGACCTCGGCCAGCCAGTGCAGAACTTTCGCCGCCGCCAACGCCGCGACGATGCCGGCGACAAGGCAGGCCGGGACCGGCAGCGCCTCGTGCAGCAGGACCATAGAGGTCACCAGCACCGGCACATGCACCAGGTAGAGGCTGTAGGAGACCTGCCCCAGCCACACCAGCGGCGCGCAGCGGAGGAAGCGCCGGAAAGCGCCCGGCTGCTGCGCCAGCACGATCAGCAGGACGGAGGCGACGTAAACCCCGATGTCCGATGCCATGCTGAACAGCGACAAACAGGCGGCGGCGCCGACCAGGCGCTGGTCGCGCGTCAGTTGGGGCAGCGAGCCCCACAAGGCCAGGGCCGCGCCGCTGGCGATGGCCAAGCTGAAGTATACGCTCGCCATGAGCGTGGTGCGGAAGTGCAGCCCGAGTTGGACCCGGTTCTCCGCCCCGGTGACCATGGCCCCTAGCGCCATTCCGATGCAGCCCAGCGCCAGCAGAGCGCCGATCCGGCCCCGGAACAGGAGCGCCAGCGGCAGCAGCAGGGTGAGCCGCCATTCGTGCACCAGCGACCAAAGCACCGGGTTGAGCTGCACCGGATCGGATGCCGTCCGCAGCAGGGCGCTCTCGCGCAGGATGTCGCCGAAACCCGGCGCTACGTGCCAGGTGTCGATGGTGCGGCCGCGCAACTCGGCAGGCAGGAGCGCCGCGTCCCCTAGGAGGACGGCGAAGAGCCCGGCGGAGAGGAGAACGGAAGCGGCGACGGGCAGCAGCAGGCGGATGCTACGCTGGGCCGCGAAGGCGAGCAGCCCCGGCGAGCCGTTGTGCATGAGCGCTCGGGTCAGCACGTAGCCGCTGAGGACGAAGAAGAACATCACAGCGCCGCGTCCATACTCCAGGACCCGGAATGGGGAGAAGTGGATCAGCATGTGCACCCCCTTCTCCAGCAGCGGGCTGTCGAAGGGCCTAGGGTCGAGCCCCATCACCCGGGCGTGCTGGATGAGCACCAGCAAGGCCGCGATGCCGCGAAGGGCATCGAGTTCGGGAAGGCGCCCGGCTATGGGAGCAGAAGGGCTGTGCGGGGTCATCGCGGCCTAACATTTGCTAAATCGAAACGTATCAGGCCGTTCGCACCTTAACTCGTGAAGATTACGTTACCGTCGGTCGTAGCGAGCTCCGAAGCCCGAGCTTCTCGGAACAGCCCGCGGCCCTCGGAGGTGCGTGCGAATCAGCTATGGATTCGGGGCGGAGCCATGAAACGAGAAGCCGGCCGGCCTTCCGGATCTGCCGCTCCGCAATAAACCGGCAGGCGCCCCGCCATGAAGAATACGGCATCGCTAACCGGGCACATCGGTTTGGAGTCGTCATGACCCTCCGGATGCTGCTATGCAGCGCCTCGCATGACGCCGCCCTGACCCACCGCGGAAGCGGACCAACAGCCGTCGGTTTCGCATGTTGAGCGCCCTTTCCATAGCTGGAAGGGGATCCGCCATACGCGTGCAACGCGTCCTGCTTGGAAGCTTCTTCACCATGGGAATCCGCTTACCAAGTGCCCGGTCGCCGAGCTGGGTGTTGGCCGAGAGCGTGGCCGGCGCCGTGTTTTCCTTGGTTTCCATGCTGGTGATCGGGCGCGTCATCGGGCCGGACGCCACCGGCGTCGGGACCATCGCCATCGCCGCCTTCCTCATGGTGGAGGTGTTCGGCGCCGTGCTGTTCTCCGACGCGGTGGTGCAGCTGCCGGGGCTGACGCGGCGGCACTCCGACAGCGCGGCCACGGCCGCGGTGCTGCTCGGGGCGGCGCTGGGCCTCTGCTTGGCGGCGGCCGCGCCGCTGCTCGCCGCCAGCGCCGGCGCCCCGGAGGTGACGTGGCTGATCCTGGCGGTGGCGCCCCTCGTGCCCCTGTCGGCGTTCTCGGGCACCGTGTCGGGGCTGCTGCTGCGGGAGCAGCGGTTCCGCCTCCTGTCCCTGCGCCTCCTCTTGGGACAGCCCCTGGCCCTCAGCCTCGGTCTGCTCCTGGCCGGCCGCGGTCACGGCCCTTGGGCCATGATCGCGAGCCAAGCGGCGGCGACGGCGGTGGCATTCGTCCTCATGGCTTGGGGCGCCCGGTTCGCCGGCTTGCGGCCCCATCTCGACCGCGAAGCGCTGCGCGACCTTTGGCCGGTCGCCGGGCCTCAGATGGCCGGGGTGGCGGTGATCGTCGGGCGCTACCGCATCTTCCTGC
>NZ_CADCWA010000026.1 GCF_902806285.1 uncultured Sphingomonas sp.
CGCGGGCGCGGCGCTGGTGGAGGCGCTGATCGAGCGGATCGAGAACGGGCAGACCGCCTGCCGGCTGCTGCCCGTTCAGCTCAAGGTGCGCAGCTCGGCCTAGTCTCGGGCCGGACGGCGGGCGAAGATGCCAAACCCCGCGATCACCGCGTAGCACAGCGCCGGGAGCAGCAGCGCGAAGGCCAGGCTGCCGCTGACGTCGGCCAGCATGCCCGTCAGCAAGGGGATGACCGCGCCGCCGAAGATGGCGATGTTGATGATCCCCGATCCGTCCGCCGCCCGGGCGCCGAGCCTCTCGCAGGCCAGGCTGAAGATGGTCGGGAACATGATCGAGTTCATCAGACCGATGGCCAGCAGGCTGTAGCCCGACAGGGCACCGGTACTGTTGGCGGAGATCAGGATCAGCGTGATGGCGCCGACCGCAACGCCGGCCAGGATCAGACCGGGGCTGAAGATGCGCAGGAAGTAGGAGCCGATGAACCGGCCGACCATCGCTCCGCCCCAATAGTAGGCGATCATGTCCCCCGCTCCGCCTTCGCTCAGGCCGAGCACGTCGCGCTGCATCAGATAGTTGACGATCAGCGAGCCAATCGCGACCTCGGCGCCGACGTAGAGGAAGATGCACAGGGCGCCGTAGCCGAAGCGCGGGCGCTTCAGCAGCGGCAAGCCCGCGAGCGCGGATCCCTGCTCATGCTGCTCCGCCGGGAGTCGGTTGCGGAACAGCCAGACAGCGGCCGCGATCACCGCCAGCGCCGCGGCCAGCCCAAGGTAGGTGTTCACGATCGCCCGGGTCTCGGCCGAGCGGTAAGCGTCCAGCGCGGGACCGGAGAGCTGGCTCGCGGTCACTCCGGCCAGTCCGCCGAGGATCAGCGCGGAGCCGACAATGGGAAAGACGGTGGTGCCAAGGCTGTTGAACGCCTGCGCGAAGGTCAGACGGCTGTGCACCGTCCTGGCCGGTCCAAGCAGGCTGATGAGCGGGTTGGCGACCACCTGCACCACCACGATCCCGCTGCCGAGCACGAACAACGCCAGCAGGAACAAACCGTAGGTCGCGGTGCTGGAGGCGGGGATGAACAGGAGGCAGCCGACCATCATGGTCAATAGGCCGACCACCGCACCGCGCATGTAGCCGACCTTCTTGACCAGCTGCGCGCCGGGGATGCCGATCACCAGATAAGCGGTGAAGAAGCAGAACTGCACCAGCATCGCCTGAGTGTAATTGAGCGTGAACAGCTCCTTGAGCTTGGGCAGGATCACGTCGTTGAGGCTGGTGATGCCGCCGAAGATGAAGAACAGTGCCATGACGAAGTAGCGCAGTTCGGGGGCGTCGACATGGCCGCCCTCCTCGACCTCGGCCGTGGTGACGGTTGCCTCGTCGCGAACGCCCGGTGTCACTGCGACCATGCTCACTCTCCCCTAGCCCGAACGCTGCGCCAGCCAAGCTGCGACGGGTCGTCGGCCATGAATACCTATGCTGCTGCGTTGCACAAGAGCGGTAAGCGTTGGCATCGCCCGCCCAAGCTGCCAGCGTCGGCCCTACGCCGGGGTGCAGGAGCGGAGGATCGATGGACCAGGTGACGGGCGTGCGGGAGAAGCCTCGCCAGGGCTGGGCGGGGCTGTGGAACATTTCGTTCGGCTTTTTCGGCATCCAGATCGGCTTCGCGCTGCAGAACGCCAACATGAGCCGGGTGTTTCAGTCGCTCGGCGCTAGCCTGGACGACCTACCCGCCTTGTGGATCGCCGCGCCGCTCACCGGGCTGCTGGTCCAGCCGATCGTCGGCTTCCTCAGCGACCGCACCTGGCTCGGACGGCTTGGGCGGCGGCGGCCCTACTTCCTAGCCGGCGCGATCCTCGCCGCCTTGTCGCTGTTCATCATGCCGCTGTCGGAAGCGCTGCTGCTTGCCGCGGTGCTGTTGTGGGTGCTGGACGCCAGCCTCAACATCTCCATGGAGCCGTTCCGCGCCTTTGTCGGCGACATGCTGCGCAAGGACCAGCACACCGCCGGCTATGCGGTGCAGACCGCCTTTATCGGCGCGGGAGCGGTGGTCGGGTCGATCTTTCCCTGGTTGCTGGAGCAGCTCGGCGTGTCCAATGACGCGGCTGGGAGCGCCATCCCGGACACCGTGCGCTGGAGCTTCTGGTTCGGCGGTGCCGCGCTGTTCCTGGCGGTGCTGTGGACGGTGCTGACCACCCGCGAGTACGCGCCCGACCAGCTCACCGCCTACGGCGAGGAGGCGAGCCCCCCGGGTACCGACGACACCATCCGAGCGCTGGCCTCGCGCACCTTCGGCAGCAGCCTGGCCTGGGCCGCGGTAGGCGCGGCGGTGCTCGCCGCGGTGGCGGCGCTAGAGCTCGAGAAGGAGGTCTATCTGCTCGGCGCCCTACTGGTCGCCTACGGTGCACTGAGCGCGCTGGCGATCGCCTCCGCACGGCGCGGGCGCGGCACGAACATGCTGTCCAGCATCGTCGGCGACTTCGCCGGCATGCCGACGATCATGAAGCGGCTCGCGCTGGCGCAGTTCTTCAGCTGGTCGGCGCTGTTCATCATGTGGATCAACACCACCCCGGTCGTGGCGCAGCGCTTCTTCGCCTCGCCCGACCCGGCGAGCGCGGGCTACCAGGACGCCGGCAATTGGGTGGGCGTGCTGTTCGCGGTCTACAACGGGGTCGCCGCGGTCGCCGCCCTCACCCTGCTGCCCCTTCTCGCCAAGCGCTTGGGCAAGGTGAAGACCCACGCCGTGGGGCTGTTGTGCGGTGCGGCCGGGTTCGCCAGCTTCTTCCTATTCCGCGATCCCCAGCAGCTGCTGATCGCGGAAGTGGGGATCGGCATCGCCTGGGCGTCGATCCTCGCCATGCCCTACGCCATCCTCGCGTCGAGCCTGCCGCAGCGCAAGCTCGGCATTTACATGGGCCTGTTCAACATCTTCATCGTCGTGCCGCAGCTGCTGGTGGCAACGGTGATGGGGTCAATCACCAAGGCCTTCTTCCCCGATCAGCCGATCTACACCATGGCCTTCGCTGCGGGAACCATGGTGCTGGCAGCGCTCGCCACCATGCGGGTACGCGAAGAAACGGAAGGCGGACGGGCGGAGCGGCTGTAAGCGACTCAGTCGAGCAGCTTGCCCGGGTTGAGGATGCCCTTGGGATCGAGCGCGGCCTTGATCGCCTTCATCGCGGCCAGCCGCGCGGGCGGGAGCAGCCGGGCGAGTTCGTCGCGCTTCATCTGACCGATGCCGTGCTCGGCCGAGATGGAGCCGCCCGCAGCCGTCACCAGGTCGTGCACCATGCGCGTCGCGGCGGGCGCCTCGCGCTCCAGCCACTCGGGTCCGGCACCGACCGGCGCGCGGACATGGAAGTGGATGTTCCCGTCGCCCAGGTGGCCGAAGCCGGACGCGTGAGTCCCGGGAAACGCCCGCTCCACCTGCGCTGCGGCCTCCACCATGAAGCGCGGCATGGCGTCGACCGGGACCGAGATGTCGTGCTGCGCCGCCGGCCCGATCGCCCGCTCGGCTTCCGAGATGCTTTCGCGGATGCGCCAGAACGCGTCGGCCTGCGCATCGCTGCCCGAGATGATCGCGTCCTCGATCAGGCCGCGTTCCAGCGCTTCCCCAAGCAGCCGCTCAAGCGTTGTCGCCGGCGGCTCGGCGTCAGCGTCGCTTGCGGTCAGTTCGATCAGCGCATGCCAAGGGTGGGCTCCCGCCAGGGGGCGGCGCGTGCCGGGAATATGCTCCAGCACGCGGGCGAGACTGTCCTCCGGCAGCACCTCGAAAGCCTCGACCCGGTCCGTCGCGGACTGCAGCGAGCGGAGCAGGTCCAGGCCCGCCTGCGGATCGGCGAGCCCAACCCAGGCCACGGCCCGCGCCGCCACCGCCGGCACCAACTGCAGGTTCAGCGCAGTGATGATCCCCAGCGTCCCTTCCGACCCGATCAGCAGCTGCCCGAGGTCGTAACCGCGGTTGTCCTTGCGCAAGCCGGACAGTCCGTCGCACACCGACCCGTCGGCCAGCACCGCCTCCACCCCCAGCACGAGCCGGCGCATGGTGCCGAACCGCAGCACCTGGGTCCCCCCGGCATTGGTGGCGGCCAGTCCGCCGACCGTCGCACTCCCACGCGAGCCCAGCGTCAGCGGAAATCGCGCGCCACGCTCGGCAGCCGCGGCATGCAGCGTTTGCAGGATCACGCCCGCTTCAACCACCGCATGATCAGCGGCCAGCGCGCGGATGCGGTTCATTCGGCGCAGGGACAGCAGCATGCCGCCGCCATCCGCAGGCGGCGTTGCTCCTCCGACCATCGAAGTGTTGCCGCCTTGTGGAACCAGGGGCACTCCGTGCTGGGCCGCGAGCCGCACGACCGCGGCCACTTCCTCCGTCGAGGCGGGCTGCAGCAAGGCAGGCGACCGCCCCTGCCAGCGGCCGCGCCAGTCGGTCAGCCAGGGCTCGATCTCGCGCGGGTCCGTCACCACCGCCCGCTCGCCGAGCTCCGCTCGCACTGCCGCGATCATCTCCGCCTGTCCGCTCATGCCCGGTCACATAGGGTCTTGCTTGGCTCCGCGCGACCCGCGAGAGGACGCCATGGCCGAGCAATCACCCGGACAGCGCGCCACCGTAACGCTGGTGGTGGCCCGCGCCCGCAACGGTGTGATCGGCCGCAACGGTACCCTCCCCTGGCACCTTCCCGCGGACCTCAAGCGCTTCAAGGCGCTGACCACCGGGACGGTGATGATCATGGGCCGCCGGACGTTCGACAGCCTACCCGGATTGCTGCCCGGACGGCGCCACCTGGTGCTGACCCGCAACCCGGCTTGGTCGGCCCCGGGCACGGAGGTTGTGCGCACGGCCGAGAAAGCCTTGGCGGTCGCCGGCAAGGCGCCGGTCAGCGTGATCGGCGGCGCGGAGATCTTCGACCTGTTCCTGCCACATGCCGAGCGGCTCGAGCTGACCGAGGTCGACGCGGACGTTGCCGGCGATACCGTCATGGCCGACCCACGGTGGGGCGGCGAGTGGAGCGAGATTGCGCGGGAAAGCCACGTGGCGGACGGCGAGCGTCCCCCGTTCGCGTTCGTGACCCTGGAGCGGCGAACATGCCGCAGCGATGGGTCAGGTGAATGAAGCCGGCGCTCCGTCCAGGATACCGTCGACCGCCGCCGCGACTTGCTCGACACTGGCCATGCCGTCGACCCGGCGGACCAGGCCGCGCTCTTCATAGTAAGGCAGGATGGGTGCGGTCTTGGCGCGATATTCCGCCAGGCGGGTGCGCACCGTCTGTTCGTTGTCGTCCGGCCGCCGCTTGAACTCGTGCGCGCCGCAAACGTCGCAGGTGCCTTCCTGCCGGGGCAGCTTGAAGCGG
>NZ_CADCWA010000027.1 GCF_902806285.1 uncultured Sphingomonas sp.
GCGTTCAGGTCCGATTGCGTGACCAAGCCGAGGATCACCGGGTCGCGCGCCTTGATGTTGGAGCTGTTCCAATGGGTGCGGTCGCGCACCTTGGCGATGGTGTCCTTGGTGGTGCCGAGCAGCTTGGCGACCTGCAACTCGGTGAGCTGCGGGTGGTTCCGGAGCAACCAAGCGATGCCGTCCGGCCTGTCGTTCCGCTTGGACACGGGCGTGTAGCGCGCGCCCTTTCCGCGCGCTTTCGGGACCGGGAGGGCGTTGGCCAACATGCTCAACCGCGCGGACGGGTCCGCTTCGCAGCGCGCGATCTCGTCGCGGGTGAGCTGGCCGTTGAGGACGGGGTCATAGCCGTTGATGCCTTGCGCGACCTCCCCGTCGGCGATGGCTTGCACCTCGAGCGGGTGCATGCCGACGAAGTCGGCCACTTGCTCGAAGGTGAGAGACGTCTTCTCGATCAGCCACACGGCGGTGGCCTTCGGCATGAGCGGTTGGGCCATGGGGGGAACCTTCAGGTCGCCGCGGCGCGCGAGCGGCACGCGCCGCCGACCGGGCGCGAACGGCATATAGAGAGCGTACCGGGGTGGGTCAAAGGGCGCACCGGCATAGTCGCAGGCCGGAGCCGCTTCGGAAAGGCGCAGACCCCGCCCAAGACAAGGTGGGCGCGACCGCCCGCCGCACCAGGTCGTCGGCGGCGGTGGCGCGCGTCCGCCGCAAATCGGCGGACTGGGTCTTCTCGCTTCGCGGGAGCCGCGGCGTGATCCGGAAGCGGCATCGAGCCTCGGCGCGGGAGCCCTTCAAATGTTCGGACCCGGAGGGGCAGGCGTTCGCCGCGGGGTACCACATCGCTTTTCCGGGTTGCGCGAGCAGGCAGACAACGGACGCAGCCCAGGCATCGGCAGCGGAAGGGACCCGTTCCGGTTCTGTGGCTTCGGCTTTGGCGCTTCCGCGGAGCGGCCGATCAGTATCAGATCGAGATCCTAGTGGCCGACCGGCAGGGCCGGCCGCCAAGGAAGCGGATCACGGCCCGCGGCCGAGCATCAGGGGCCAGCGGCCATGGTACCTGTCGGCGCTCGATCGCGGCGCGTTCCGTCACTCGCCTGGTGGTGTGGTCGCGGTAGCGCGCTCGTTCGAGGCTTTGGGCGCCGGCTTGGCTCGGCGCTGCCGGTCAGGAATCGGCTCCATGGCCACAACCCCGTCGGTGAACAGGGTGGGCGTCGCGCCGGGAGCGAAGGCGACCGGCGTCGCCGCGTTCCGGTCCGCGTGGGTGGCCTGTTGCGGGGCCTCGCGCTGCACCGTTGCAGCAACGGCGGCGGCGCGCGGCGGGGCGTCCTGGTAGTAGCGCGGCGCGGCGGCCGCGACCGGCGCGGGGGGGAGTCCGCTTTGCTCGTTCGCGGCGGCCTGCGCCACGGTGAGATTGTTCCGCACCCTCGCCGGGGCATCGCCGCGCGCCGCCAGCGGCCCCAGCACCGCCAGCGCCCCGCCCGGGTCGCCCGCGAGCACCATGGACAGCGCCAAGTTGTTGAGCGCCGGCAGGTTCTGGGGGTCGGCCGCGAGCGCCGTCCGGTAGCTCGCCTGCGCTTCGGTGTGCTGCCCCAGGAGGTCGTGGGCTATGCCGCGCCCGACCATGGCGCCCACCTCGCGGGGCCGCGCCGCGAGCACCGCCCGGAAGGCTTCGGCGGCCTCGGCGGCCTTGCCTTCGAGCAGCCGGATGCGGCCGAGTTCGACCAGCAGCACGGGGTCGCCCGGCTTGCGGCGGAGCGCCTGGGTCGCGGCGGCCTCGGCATCCGGGACGCGGCCGGTGCGGGCGAGCGCCCTGGCGTAGCGCGCTTGGACCTCGACGTTGTCCGGTGCCGAGTTCGCCAACGAGTTCAACACCGACATCGCCACCTCGGGCTGCCCGGAGGCTTCGGCGACCGAGGCGATGCGGAGCCGAGACGCGACGTCGGTGCCGCGCTGCGTCCCGCCCGCGCAACCCGCGACCGACCCGATCAGCAGCGCGCCGAGCGACGCCTGCCTGAGACACTTGGGGAGCGAAGCCATTCTAGCCTCCGAAGGTTTCCGACAGGGTGACGACGGACGGCCCCACCAGGACGATGAACAGGCACGGCATGATGAAGAGGATCAGCGGCAGCACCATCAGCGCCGGCAGCCGCGCCGCCTTGTTCTCGAGGCGGACCACGCGGTCTTGCCTGGCCTCGGCCGCGAGGATGCGCAGCGCCTGCGCCAGCGGCGTGCCGAAGCGGAAGGTCTGCCCGAGGGTCGCGGCGAGCCGCTTCAGGAGATCCACCAGCGCCCGCTCCTGCAGGCGCGCCAGCGCGACCCGGCGGTCCGGCATCACGCGGAGCTCGTGGGCGAGGAGGGCGAACTCGGACGCCACCGCTTGGTTGGAGCCGGCCATCTCGCGGGCGACGCGTTCCACCGCGCTGTCGAGGCCGAGGCCGGCCTCCGCGCAGACCACGAGCATGTCCATCGCGTCCGGCAGGCCCTTGTTCAACGCCTTGACATAGCGCCCGCGCAGGAAGCCCAAGACCCAGTTGGGGCCCATCAGGCCGACGACCCCGCAGCCGCCGGCCACCACGAGTTCGTTGCCGGTTTCGTAGAAGGTCGCGCCGGCGAACCCGACCGCGGGGAGCGTCACCACGAGGGCCGCCTTCAAGCCGAGGAAGATGGAGACCGCGCGGCGCGGGTTGAGGCCCGCCGCCGTGAGCGAGCGCTCCAGGTTCAGTATGTCCTTGTCGGACATGAGGGCGCGATGCCGGAGCCGCTCGCCGATGCTAGTCAGGAGCCCCAGCAGGGCGCTCGGGCGCGCTTGCGGCGCGTTGCCGACGGCCGCCTCTTGGCCGGCGATGGTTCCCTGCATCCGTGCCAGGATGTCGCGTTCGGATCTGGCGCCGAACATCAGTGTGAAGGCGGCCGCCAGGATCAGCGCGCAGATGGTGGCGACAATGAAGGCGGAGGCGTCCAGTTCCATGGGCGTTCAATCCTTGACTGCGCCCTTCACGAGGCCGCGGATGATCAACAAGCCTATCCCCAGCATCGTGGAGCCGATCAGGAGCAAGCGGAAACCGAGGTCCGATGTGAACAGCGGGTCGAGGTGGCCGGGCTTCAGCAGCGAGATCAAACCGCCGACGCAGAACGGGAGCGCCGACAGGATGATGGCGGAGATCCGCGCCTCGCCGGTGAGCGCCTTCACCCGCGCCACCATGGCCACTCGCTTGCGCACCATGTCGGCGAGGTTATCGATCGTCTCGCCCAGGTTGCCGCCGGTCTGCGCTTGGAGACCGACGGTGACGGCGAAGAAGTAGTACTCCGTCAGCCCGGACCTTTCGGCGAGGCCGAAGAGCGCGGCGTCCGTCGCCTGCCCGATGGCGATGTTGCTGACCACTTGGCCGAACTCCTCGCGGCTGGGCGAAGGCAGCTCCCGCGCGACGTTGGCCAGCGATTCGCCCATGGGGAGGCCGGCGCGGATCGCGCGGAGTATCAGCCCCATGGCGTCGGGGAGCTGCTGGAAGAGCTTTGTCTGGTAGCGGGATGTTTCCCAGCGGAACACCATGCGGACGAAGAAGAGCGCGGCGACCACGCCCACGGCGGGCGCCGCCGCCGAACTGAAAACCTTGGAGCCGACGTAGGTCGCGGCGGCGCCGCCGCACAGGCCTATCGCAGCGACGACCGGCCAGGCGACACGACGGTCGCTGGGAATGTAGCGGGACCGCCCGAGCTTCTCCAGCGCGCGCGCCAGGGGCGACCCGCCGCCGGCTCGGCGGATGTTGCGGGCCGGCTTCGCCGGGCCGTCGGCGCCCGGCGCGATCGCGCCCTCCTGGAGCGACCTTATCCGGCCTTCCAACCGGCGCGTGTCGGAGTCGCCGCGCGCCACCATGATCGCGGCCACGATGCACGCGAAGACGAGCAGGAAGACCACGAAACCCAGGAGGTTGTCGTGCATGGCCCGTCAGCCCGTTCCGACCGCGGACATCCAGGCCTGCATCAGGCCGAAGTATTCCAGCCGGTCGCTGAACGCCGGCCGGACGCCGGAGGAGACCCACTTGCCGTGAATCTTGCCGGTCGCGTCGTCGCCGCCGTACTCGAACAGGAAGATGTCGTTCATGGTGACGACCTCGCCTTCCATGCCGACGAGCTCGGATATGTGCGTGATGCGGCGCCCGCCGTCGCGCATGCGCTGGATCTGGACGATGAGATCCACGGCGCTGGCGATCTGGACGCGCACCGCGCGCGGCGGCAGCGAGGCGGTGCCCATCATCACCAGGTTCTCGATGCGGGTGAGGGCGTCGCGCGGCGTGTTGGAGTGGACGGTGCAGATGGAGCCGTCGTGGCCGGTGTTCATGGCCTGGAGCATGTCGAACGCCTCCGAGCCGCGGACCTCGCCGACGATGATGCGGTCGGGGCGCATGCGGAGCGCGTTCTTGATGAGGTCGCGCTGGTTGATCTCGCCCTTGCCTTCGAGGTTCGGGGGGCGGGTCTCCAGCCGCACGACGTGGGGCTGCTGGAGCTGCAGCTCGGCCGCGTCCTCGATGGTCACGATGCGCTCGCCGTTGTCGATCGAGCGGCTGATCGCGTTCATCAAGGTGGTCTTGCCGGAGCCCGTGCCGCCCGAGATCACGATGTTGAGGCGGCAACGCCCGGCGATCTCCAGGATCTTGCGCGCCGGCTCCGAGATCGAGCCGAACTCCACCATCTTCGCAAGGTCGATCTTCTTCTTCGAAAATTTGCGGATGGTGATGACGGCGCCGTCGATCGCCAGCGGCGGGATCACCGCGTTGACGCGGCAGCCATCGGGCAAGCGGCAGTCCACGAGGGGGCTCGACTCGTCCACCCGGCGGCCCACGCCGGCCGCCATCTTCTGCGCGATGGCCGTGAGCTGCTCGGAGTTGCGGAATTTTACCGAGAAGTCCTGGGTGAGGAGGCCCTTGCGCTCCACGAACACCGCGTTCGGCCCGTTCACCATGATCTCGGTGACGGATTCGTCCCTCAGCAAGGGGTCGATCGGGCCGTAGCCCACCATGTCCTGCGTCAGCTCCTCGGCGAGTTCCGCCTGCTCGCGGGCCGTGAGCTGCAGCCGGTCGCGCTCCGCGACTTCATGCACCACCGTTTCGAGCTGCTTGCGCAGGCTCTCGGGGGGCAGCTCGGCCGCCACCGCCGGGTCGATGCGGTCCATCACCTCCGCGCGCAGCTTGGACAGCATGCGCTGCTTTTCGGCGACCTTCACTTCCGGTTCCGGCCGCGGCGCGCGCGTCGGCGCGGGCACGGGCGCGGGCAGGGCGCCCGCGGCGGCGGGCGCGG
>NZ_CADCWA010000028.1 GCF_902806285.1 uncultured Sphingomonas sp.
ATCCCTCTGCTTCTATCGCCGTGTTTGATCAGTGGGCATGCTTCGTGATCGCGAAGGACGCTCTCCTATCTCGGCGCCGGGATGCGTGCGATGACCTTGATCTCGAAGTCGAAGCCCGCGAGCCAAGTCACGCCGACAGCCGTCCAGTTCGGGTACGGCGGAGCGCCGATGGCCCTCTCGCGCACGGCCATGATGGCCTCGAACTGCGCTTCGGGATCGGTATGGAAGGTTGTGACGTCGACGACGTCGGCGAAGGTGCATCCGGCGGCCGCGAGCACTGCGGCCAGATTGTCGAAGGCCAGTTGGACCTGACGTTCGAAGTCCGGCTCAGGGGTACCGTCCTCGCGGCTGCCCACTTGGCCCGAGACGAAGAGAAGATCGCCGGAGCGGATCGCGGGGGAGTAGCGGTGCTTCTCGTAAAGTGCGAGCCGGCGGTCGGGAAAGACGGCTTGCCGTTCAAGCATTGCAGGGTCCTTTCGAATATGCCGGGGGTCGTCTCCCGTTGACGGGACCGAGATAATCCCTGCTTTGACCGGGAATAATCTCAGCGATGGGCAAATCACTCGTGCGCCAGACGCAAGAGCGGACGCGGCCTCAATTCGAGCAGATCGACGCCTTTGCTGCGGTCGTCGAGCATGGCGGCATCTCGGCCGCAGCACGGGCTCTCGACCGTAACCCGTCCGTCATCTCGCGGCGGCTAGACGCCCTTGAGGCCCGCCTCGGGGTTCGATTGCTGTCTCGCACGACACGGCGGATCACCCTGACGGAGGCCGGCGCCGTCTATCTCACCCGCGTCAGAACGATCCTGAGCGAGCTGTCGGCGGCGGACTCCGAGGCCGCCGAGGGCGCCGCCGCGCCCCGCGGGCTTCTCAGACTCAGTCTGCCTTCGACTTACGCCAGACGGTGGATCGCGCCCCGGCTACCGGAGTTCGTCGCAGCCTACCCTGAGGTTCAGCTGGAGCTCCTCCACACCGACCGCTTCGTTGACCTGGTCGCGGAGGGGTTCGACGCGGCGGTCCGCATCGGCGATCTGTCCGACAGCAGCCTCATCGTGAGGCGCTTGGCCCCCGTCGAGACCATCCTTTGCGCCTCGCCGGATTATGTTGCCCGCCGGGGCGAGCCATCGAGGCCCGCGGATCTGGAGGAGCATGAGTGCCTGCGGTTTCCGATGGACGGATTTCGGCAGGGATGGAAGCTGCGGAACGGCGATGAGCACGTCACTCAGCGCGTGTCGGGCTCCATCGTCTCGGACGAAGGCGAGGGCCTCGTCGCGGCCTGCGTCGCGGGCGCCGGCATCCTGCCCGCCTCCGATTGGGAAATCGGGCAGGAACTGGCCGCCGCTCGGCTCATCCGCGTGCTTCCGGATTGGCGGTTCGATGTTGATAGCGCCGTGCACGTGGTCCTGCCGCCAGGCCGGCTCATACCGGCCAAGACCCGAGTGTTCGTCGATTGGCTCGCTCGGGACTTCGCACCAACGCCTCCGTGGCTCCGCTGCAGCCCTTAAGATCAGGGGCCGGCCTAGCTTCCGCTAAGTCGCGGTGATGGCCAGTCGTCGGCCGAGCAGCCCCCGGCCGCCTTCGGCTCCATTTCGTCAGCTCGCGGAACATGCTGCATCGCGAACTCATGTCCAATCCTGGCGAAGCGGCGGCCTACGGCTCGGCGCCTGCAATGTCCGGTCTCGGGCAGCGGGTAAATCGGCCTAGTTGACCGATATGGGCGCGAAGCGGCCGATCCTGTCGCTCTAAGAGTTATGGCCGCTTCGCCCTCGGAACCGGACCTCGGCGGGCCGGGCTTGGAGGTCCGCGAAGGGTCGGACCCGGCGGTTCCGACCCCTCGCCGTTGGGGCTGGGCCGTGCGTGATTGTCGCTGCGGCAGGGCAGGCGTTCATTGACGCGCTCTCTTACTGCCGGGGGCTTGGGCGGACGCCCCGGCGCGGGGCGCGGCGGACTGGCAGGACATTCGCGGCGCTCTGGTTCCCGCGCTAGCGTCTCGGCCCTTCGCGGCGCGCCGCCCGGCACCCGCGAGGGTTAAGAGGTAAACGGACATGAACACCACCGCCGGGCCGACGCGCCGCGCGACGCTGGCTGTACCGAGCCTGCTCGCCGCCACCGTCGGCCGTGCCCAGGCCCCCTGGCCCGACCGCCCGGTTCGGCTGCTGGTCGGCTACCCGCCCGGCGGTCCGACCGACTTCATCGGCCGCCTGGCCGCAGCCGGCCTCCAAGCGGCCTGGGGGCAGACCGTGGTGGTGGAGAACCGCCCCGGCGCCTCTTCCTCCGTCGCGGCGGAAGCGGTGTCGCGCGCCGCGCCGGACGGGCTGACCCTCCTCCTGGCGGTGAACGCCCTGGTGCTGAACGCGGCGATCCATCCCAACCCGCCCTATGCGCTGCCCGACAGCTTCGCCCCCGTGGGCACCTTCTGCACCGCGCCCAACCTGTTCTGGTGCGCCGCGAACCAACCCTGGCGCGACCTGCAGGCGGTGGCCGCCGCGGCCCGCGCCGCGCCCGGCGCGCTGGCCTACGGCACCACCGGCGTGGGCGGCACCGGGCATTTCGGCGGGGAGACGGTGTGCCGGGCGCTCGGCATCTCCCTCGCCCATGTGCCCTACCGCGGCACCGCGCCGTTGATGCAGGACGTGGCCGGCGGCCGCGTGCCGCTGCTGTCGCACGGGATCGCGGGCTTGGTGGGCCCGCTCCAATCGGGGCTCATCCGGCCGCTCGCCGTGCTCGGGCCGAAGCGCGCCCCGGAACTGCCTGAGGTGCCGACCATGGCGGAGCTGGGCCGCCCGGTGCCGGATTCCAGCCTTTGGTTCGGCATCATGGCCCCGGCCGGAACACCACCCGCCCTCGTGGCGCGCATGGCGCGCGACCTGGAGGCGTTCGCCGGCACCGCCGACGCCCGCGCGAAGCTCGCCACCCAGGGCGCGGTGCCGGACTTCGTGGGGCCGGAGCCGTTCGCGGCGCGCATCCGCGCGGAGCTCGCGACCTGGCGGGAGGTCGCGCGGAGCGCCGGGATCAAGCCGGAGTAGCCGGTCGCGCGCTACTCCCCGCCAAGGTGACCCGCAATCCCCTGTCTACCCGCTCCACAGCGGCAGGGGGTCCGAACGAAAGAACCGCTTCGCTTGCTGACACTGCGCTGACACAAAGAAAAAGGGCCAGCCCGACATTTCGGACAAGCCCTTGATCGCGCTGGTGGAGCCAGGCGGAATCGAACCGCCGACCTCTTGAATGCCATTCAAGCGCTCTCCCAACTGAGCTATGGCCCCGGGAGCGGTACTGGAGAGGGCGCGGGTATAACGGCGGCCGCCCCGTCCGGCAAGCCCTTCCGCCGCCGCTCCGCCGCCGTTACCCTCCTGCGCTCGTCGCCAATCGCCCGCCCGGCCGCAGGAGTCCCGAGCCCATGCGTAAGGTGTTCCCCGACGCGCGCGAGGCCCTCGCCGGGCTGCTCCGCGACGGCATGACCATCATGTCCGGCGGTTTCGGCCTGTGCGGCATCCCGGCCGTGCTGATCGAGGCCGTGCGCGAGAGCGGGGTCAAGGACCTCACCGTGGTCTCCAACAACGCCGGCATCGACGGCGTGGGGTTGGGCGTGCTGCTCGACACGCGCCAGATCCGCAAGATGGTCTCGTCCTACGTCGGCGAGAACGCCACCTTCGCGAAGCAGTACCTCGCCGGCGAGCTGGAGATCGAATTCAACCCGCAGGGCACCTTGGCCGAGCGCATCCGCGCCGGCGGCGCCGGCATCCCGGCCTTCTTCACCAAGACCGGCGTCGGCACGGAAGTCGCCAAGGGCAAGCCCACCCAGGAATTCGACGGCGAGACCTTCGTGATGGAGCGCGGCCTGTTCGCCGACCTCGCCCTGGTCCACGCCTACATGGCCGACCATGAGGGCAACCTCGCCTACCGCCGCACCGCCCGGAACTTCAACCCGATCATGGCCACCGCCGCCAAGGTGACGGTCGCCCAGGTCGAGCACCTGGTCCGGCCGGGCGAGATCGACCCGGACCACATCATCACGCCCGGCGTCTTCGTGAAGCGCATGGTCGCGCTGCCCGCGGGCTACGACAAGCGCATCGAGCAGCGCACGGTGCGGAAGCGCGAGCCGGCCGCCGCCGGCGGCGTGGCGTAAGAAAGGGGAACGCACACATGCCCTGGACCCGCGACGAGATGGCGGCCCGCGCCGCGCGCGAACTGCAAGACGGCTTCTACGTCAACCTCGGCATCGGCATCCCGACGCTCGTGGCGAACCACGTGCCGCCCGGCATGACGGTGCAGCTCCAGTCGGAGAACGGGATGCTCGGCCTCGGCCCCTTCCCCTACGAGGGGGAGGAGGACCCGGACCTCATCAACGCCGGCAAGCAGACCATCACCGCGCTGCCGACCAGCAGCTACTTCGACAGCGCCCAAAGCTTCGGCATGATCCGCGGCGGCCACATCGACCTGTCCATCCTCGGCGCGCTCCAGGTGGCGCAGAACGGCGATCTCGCCAACTGGATGATCCCGGGCAAGATGGTGAAGGGCATGGGCGGCGCCATGGACCTGGTGGCCGGCGTCAAGCGCGTGGTGGTGCTGATGGAGCACACCGCCGGCGGCAAGCCCAAGCTGCTCAAGCAATGCGGCCTGCCGCTCACCGGCGCGCGCGTGGTGGACATGGTGATCTCCGAACTCGGGGTCTTCGCCATCGACAAGAAGGGGAACGGCGGCGTGTCGCTGGTGGAGGCCGCGCCCGGCGTGTCCATCGACGAGATCAAGAGCAAGACCGAGGCGGAATTCCGCGTCGAAGCGCAACGGGCGGCATGACTTCCGCATCCGCCCCGCGATGAGCGACGCCGAACGCCCCACCCGCGCCGAGGCCGAGGCCGCCGTCCGCACCCTCCTGCGCTGGGCCTGCGACGACCCGGAGCGCGAAGGGCTGCGCGACACGCCCAAGCGCGTCACAGAAGCATACGAGGAATTCTTCGCCGGCTACGCCATCGACCCGGTGGAACTCCTCGCCCGCTCCTTCGAGGAGACGGACGGCTACGACGAGATGGTGGTGCTCCGCGACATCCGCTTCGAGAGCCACTGCGAGCACCACATCGCGCCCATCATCGGCCGCGCCCACATCGCCTACCTCCCGGACAAGCGGGTGGTCGGCATCTCCAAGCTCGCCCGCGTGCTGGAGGCCTTCTCCAAACGCCTCCAGATCCAGGAACGCCTCACCGCCCAGGTGGCCAACAGCATCCAGGACGTGCTGAAGCCGAAGGGCGTCGCGGTGGACGCCGCGGGTG
>NZ_CADCWA010000029.1 GCF_902806285.1 uncultured Sphingomonas sp.
CCAGTACGGCGCCGACCTGCTGGTGATCGTGGTGGACAACGGCAGCTACGGCACCATCCGCATGCACCAGGAGCGCGACTATCCGGAGCGCCTGTCGGCCACCGACCTCACCAACCCCGACTTCGCCGCCCTCGCCCGCGCCTACGGCGGCTGGGCCGAGACGGTCGAACGCACCGAAGACTTCGCCCCCGCGCTGTCCCGCGCGCAGGAGCGCCGCGGCATCCGCCTGCTGCACGTGAAGACGGATGTGGAGGTGATCAGCAACCAGACGACGATTAGCGCGATCAGGGAGAAGGCGCGAGATTAGTACCCCGGCGAAGGCCGGGGTCCAGGACGCTGCGTGAGCAGCGTTTCAGAGCCCGCGTAAGAAGAACAGCGCTGCGCGCTCCTGGACCCCGGCCTACGCCGGGGTACTAGAGTCCGAACGGCCACAACTCGTCTTCACCCGCCCCATGCACATCGCTGAGCGGCGTCACCGCGCTGGTCTCGTCGAACCATACCCAGCCGTCGAACTGCTCGGCCAGCACGCTCTCGACATAATGGCTCCACCGCTCCGTCTGCGGGCGGTAGATCACCCCGATGTAGCGCTCCAGCCGCTCCTCATGCACCGGCTCCGGCCCGCCCTCGCGCAGGTCGAGCAGGAAGCGCTCGATCCCGGCGTCGTGGCACAGCCGCTCATGGCTGCCCTCCAGGCTCGGCCTCACCTGCTTGACCTTCATCGGCGCGTCCCAGTCGTCCGCCGCCGCCACCGTGCCCGTGTGCGTGCCGAAGCCGATCAGCCGCGCCTCGTCGCCGAACTTTTCCTTCGCGAGCTGCCCGATGTTGAGCTCGCCCCGCTCCCGCCCCATGCCTGTGGCGCGGGCGTCGCCGATGTGGCTGTTGTGCGCCCACACCACCGCCTTGGCGGCCGGGCCCTTGGCTTCGAGCAGCTGGCAGAGCGTCTCGAACATGTGCGTGTCGCGCAGGTTCCAGCTCTGCTCCGAGCCCTCGAACATCGCCCGGTAATAGCCTTCCGCATTCTTCACGAGCCGCGCATTGGCCGCCGCGTCCAGCCACTCGTCACAGTCGCCGCCCAGGCACTGCCGCTCCAGCAGGTCGGTCAGCATCGCCACCGCGCCGTCCGCGCAGAACGCATAGCCCTGCGACAACGCCATCGCGCCATATTGCGCCGGATCGCGACTGAACGGCGCCAGGCACGAGTAGCGCTGCCGCGCCTCGGCGGCGAGCTCGGGATCGCGCTCCTCCAGGAAGCCGATCACCGCCTGCATCGACCCGTGCAGATTGTAGAGGTCGAGCCCGTAGATGCCCGCCTGCGCGCCGTCGCTGAGCAGCCGGTTGTGCCCGTGCAACCAGCGCACCAGGCCGTCGAACTCGACATTGCGCCACATCCACGAAGGGAAGCGTTGGAAGGCGGCTTCCTCCCCCTCGCGCGCGCCGCGATGCCGCACGAAGCGGTCGAGGTGCGCCGCGTCCGGCCAGTCCGCCTCCAGCGCGACGATCGTGAATCCGTGCCGCTCGACCAGCCGCCGAGTGATCGCCGCCCGCGCCCGGTAGAACTCGCTCGTTCCGTGGCTCGCCTCGCCGAGCAGGACCACGCGCGCGTCGGCGAAGCGGTCGAAGGCCTCGGCAAAGCTCGGGTCGTCGATTTCCGGCAGCGGCTCCGCGGCGGCGCGGATCAGCTCGGCAGGCTCAACTTCGGTCAGGCTCGTCATAGGCTTGGGCTCCGATCAGCGGAACGAACCTGACGGGCTCAAGCTCCTCGCGGCGCGGCCGGCCGGCGCGGTCCAGCGTCACCCGGACGAGCTGCTGCACGCCCTCCATCGCGCCCACCGGCATGACGACCCGTCCGCCGGGCGTGAGCTGCTCCAGCCACGCCTCCGGCACCTGCGGCCCGGCCGCCGCGCAGACGATTGCGTCGAACGGCGCCTGGTCCGGACAGCCGAGCGAGCCGTCGCCTTGACGCACCAGCACATTGTCGAAGCCGAGCCGCCGCATGCGCTCGTCCGCCAGCCGCGCCAGTTCGGGGATACGCTCCACCGCGATCACCGCGCGCGCCAACCGGCTCGTCACCGCCGCCGCATAGCCGGAGCCAGCGCCGACCTCGAGCACGCGGTCGTGCGGCCCGATCCCTGCTGCGTCGATCGTCAGCGCAACGATGAACGGCTGGCTGATCGTCTGCCCCGCCTCGATCGGTAGCGCGCAGTCATTGTAGGCGCGCGGCTGAAGCTCCAGCGGAACGAACAACTCCCGCGGCACGGTGCGGAAGGCATCCAGCAGCCGCGGGTCATCGATGCCCCGAGCTGCGATCTGCCGCTCGATCATCCGCTCACGGGCAGCGGCAAAGTCCATGCCGCGCCAACGCTTCGTGGCGACTTAGGACCAGTCTTCGACCTCAAGGTTCGGTATGCCGCGAAAATCTCGCTGGTTGAGCGTTGCCAGGGGTATGCCCGCGACCAGCGCCTGCGCTGCGATTAGGCGATCGATCAGCTTCGCTCTTGAATAGCCCGCGCCTGCCACGATGCGGCCATATGCGACGGCCTGCTCGGAGCTGAAGGGCAGTTCTTCCACTTGCTCAAGGAGCAACCGAAGTCTGGTACTCCTGACCGATGCGTGCTCCGGCTCGCGGTACACGCCGCCCTCCAATTCCACCCTGGTCAGGACGGAGATCATTGGCAGGGCCGTTAAGGCGTTGACACGCTCCATGATCTGCTCGTCGCCATCGCGGAACGGGATGGCAACGCTCGTGTCGAGCAACACCGACACTAAGGTCTAGAGACCCTTGCGCTTGGGGAAAATGATCTTGTCCCGCTTCTGCACCGAGCTTGGCTTTGGGAGTGCCCGCAAAGCCGCGACGAGCTCCTGTGGCGTCATCTTCCGGACAGGACGAATGGTCAGGACATCCCCCTGCTTGATGATCTCCATCTCCGTGTCCGGGCCCGGAGTCACCTCCTTGGGCAGTCGCAGCGCATCGCTGTTGCCGGCGCGGAAGACCTTGCTGCGGTAAACGTTCATGCCGGCGTATATACCCGTATATACGCGATTAGATCAACCCGGCGAGCGGGCTCGACGGATCGGCGTAGCGCCGCTTGGCCATGCGCCCGGCGCGGTAGGCCAGCCGCCCGGCCTCGACCGCCGCCTTCATCGCCTGCGCCATCAGCACCGGGTTCTTGGCCTCGGCGATGGCGGTGTTCATCAGCACCCCGTCACAGCCGAGTTCCATCGCCGCAGCCGCGTCGCTGGCGGTGCCCACGCCCGCATCCACCAGCACCGGCACATTGGCGCCTTCCACGATCAGCCGGATGGTCACCGGGTTCTGCACCCCCAGCCCCGACCCGATCGGCGCGCCCAGCGGCATCACCGCCACCGCGCCCGCGTCCTCGCAGCGCTTGGCCATGATCGGATCGTCGGTGCAGTAGACCATCACTTCGAACCCCTCCCTGGAGAGCAGCTCGGTCGCGCGCACCGTTTCGATCATGTCGGGGTAGAGCGTCTTGGCTTCCGCCAGCACCTCCAGCTTGACCAAGCTCCAGCCGCCCGCCTCGCGTGCCAGCCGAAGCGTGCGGATCGCCTCCTCAGCGGTAAAGCAGCCCGCGGTGTTCGGCAGGTAGGTGACTTGGCTGGGATCGATGTAGTCGGTCAGCATCGGCGCGTTCGGGTCGCTGACGTTCACCCGGCGCACCGCCACCGTGACGATCTCCGCGCCTGAGGCCGCAACCGCCGCCGCATTCTCCTCCAGGCTCTTGTACTTGCCCGTGCCGACGATCAGTCGCGAAAGGAAGGTCCGCCCCGCGACGCTCCAGCTGTCCGCCTCGATCTGTCCTTGTACGTTCACCTCAACCTCCGCCGACGAAGTGGACGATCTCGTAGTCGTCGCCGTCCTCGACCTGCACCTCCGCCAAGGTCGAGCGCGGCACGACCTCCAGGTTGCGCTCCACCGCCACCCGCGCCGGATCGAAACCGATCTCCTGCACCAGGCCGGCAACGCTGGTCCCGGCCGCCACCCGCCGGTGCTCGCCGTTGACCTTGATCATGCAGGTGCTGGTCTCGTTCATTGACTAGGGCATCTAGGTGGCGCACGCCCCCGCCGCAATGCGCAAGGTCCTCGTCCTCAACGGCCCCAACCTCAACCTGCTTGGGTCGCGCGAGCCCGAGATTTACGGCAGCGACACGCTCGACGACATCGCCGCCGCGCTGCACGAGCAGGCCCGCGAGCTCGACCTCGAGCTCGACGTCCGCCAGTCCAACCACGAAGGCCACCTGATCGACTGGCTGCACGAAGCCGCCGCAACGGACACGCACGCCGTCCTCCTCAACGCCGGCGGCTTGACCCACACGTCCGTCGCCCTGCGCGACGCGGTCGCAGCCATCGCCACCCCCGTCATCGAGGTCCACCTCTCCAACCCGGCGGCGCGCGAGAGCTTCCGCCGTCGCAGCCTGATCGCGGGGGTCGCCCGTGGAACGATCGGCGGTTTCGGCGCGCTCTCCTACCGGCTGGCACTGGACGCGGCGGCGCGGCTCTGACAGGAGCGCCGCCAAACCTGAACGGGACGGATGGATGGCTGACGACAGCAACCGCGACCTTGGCGGCAACGGCAACCAGATGCGCGTGGACAGCGCGCTGGTGCGCGAGCTGGCCGAACTGCTCAGCGCCAACGAGCTGACCGAGATCGAGGTCGAGGACGGCGACCGCAAAATCCGCGTCCGCCGCGAACTCACCGTTGCCGCCGCGCCCGTCGCCTATGCCGCGCCCCCCGCCGCCGCGCCCGTGCCGGCCTCCACGCCCGCCTATCCCTCCACCGCCACCGGCGCCGCCAGCGAAGCCTCGGCCGCCGCCGAGTCCCTGCCCGCCGGCGACCTGGTGCGCTCGCCCATGGTCGGCACCTGCTACCTGACGCCCGAGCCCGGCGCCAAGCCGTTCGCGACGCCCGGCCAGGCCGTCAGCGAAGGCGACACGCTGCTGATCGTCGAAGCGATGAAGGTCATGAACCCGATCACCGCGCCGCGCGCCGGGATCGTCCGCCAGCTGCTCGTCGCCAACGCCCAGCCGGTCGAGTTCGACCAGCCGCTGGTGGTCATCGAATAACCATGAGGAAGATCACCAAGCTCCTCATCGCCAACCGCGGCGAGATCGCGCTGCGCATCCACCGCGCCTGCCACGAGATGGGGATCAAGACCGTGGCCGTGCACTCCACCGCCGACGCCGACGCCATGCACGTGCGCCTGGCGGACGAGACGGTGTG
>NZ_CADCWA010000030.1 GCF_902806285.1 uncultured Sphingomonas sp.
TCGCTCTCAAAACCGAGGAAGATCAGCTCTGCCGCCTCGTCACGCGCATCGAGCGAAGACCAGGCAAGCGCCCCGTCCTCCAGTACGGGATCGAGCACCGCCAGCTGAAGCATGCGCGCGTCGGCTCTCGCAGCCAAACCGCGCACTCGCTCCACGTCCAGCCGCAGATGATCGGCCCGATCGAACGTTGCTCCGGTGAATCCGGGCCTCACGCCGCCGCCCGCCACTCTGCCCCGCGCGCTGCAGCCTTGGCGAACAGCGTCGGCAGCCCAGCTTCGCTAAGCTTGTCCGTGGGCCACCAGATGCCCTCGTGGCTCCGGTCTCGAGCGGTGGCGCAGAGCAGGCGCAGGCTCAGCGCGAAGTGGGTGAAGACATGATCGACCGTTCCGGCTTCGCGCCACTCGGCAACCGCCGGTGCGGCATCGCCGGGCACTTCGCCCCAGCTTCCGGTCGGCAGTCCCAGCATTCCGCCGAGCAGCCCCTTGTCCGGCCTCCGGACGAGCAGGACATGGCTGTCATGCTCGAGCCAGTAAGCGATCCCCTGCCTACGCGGCTTCTCGCGCCTCGCCGCCTTCACCGGGTAACGCTCCTGCTCTCCGGCGGCCCGAGCCGCACAGATCGTCATCAGCGGGCATATATCGCAGGCCGGCGCGCGCGGTGTGCAGATGGTCGCCCCGAGGTCCATCATCCCTTGGGCGAAATCGCCACTTTCGTCTGCCGGAGTAATGCTGTCCGTCAGCAAATAAAGTCGCGGCCGCGCGGAGGGCAGCGGCTCCTCGACCGCGAACAGCCGCGACACCACCCGTTCGACATTTGCATCCACCACCACGGCGCGCCGCCCGAACGCGATCGCAGCGATCGCCGCCGCCGTGTAGCGGCCGACTCCCGAAAGCTTCAGAAGCTCCGCCTCACTGTCTGGGAAGCGCCCGCCGTAATTCTCCGCGACGCGCCTGGCGCAGGCGATCAGGTTGCGGGCGCGGGCGTAGTAGCCGAGCCCTGCCCAGGCAGCCATCACCTCGGCCTCCTCCGCCGCCGCGAGCGCCCCGACCGTCGGCCACTTGCCCGTGAACTTCTCGAAATAGGGCCGCACCGCCGCGACCGTGGTCTGCTGAAGCATCACTTCCGACAGCCAAACGCGGTACGGGTCCGGCCGCTGGCCCCCCTCCGCACGCCAGGGAAGCCGCCTTTTATCCACAGCATACCAGCGCAAGAGCCTATTTGATGCATCGACGGGCATGGGCGGCCTATGCCATGCTTGGCGCCGTGGGCAAATCGGGCGGGACATCGAGAACGAAGGGCGAAGCGCCGCAGCGGTCGAACCGCGCGCGCGCCGTCTCCGACATGCTCCCGCAAGTCGGCGGCCCTGCCTTCCGCCGCTTCGGCTTTGTCCAGTCCTCGATCGTAAGCCGCTGGCGCGAAATAGTCGGCGAGCGCTACGCCGGCGTCTCCTCGCCCGAATCCATCCGCTTCCCGCCCGGCAAGCGCTCGGACGGCGTCCTGACCCTTATCTGCGAGGGCGCCCATGCGCCGATGATGCAGCATGTCGCGCCCGTCATCATGGAGCGGGTGAACCGCTTCTTCGGCTACCCCGCCGTGGCGCGCGTCAGCTTCCGGCAAGGCATGGTTCAGCTTGCCAGGGCCAAGCCGCGCACTGCGCCGCCTTCGTTGCGGCCGATCCCGCGCGAGCTCGGCGAATCCTTGCGCGAGATTGGCGATCCGGAGCTGCGCGCGGTTCTTGAATCGCTTGCGCGCGGAGTGGCGGCGAGCGAAGGGGCGCCCGTTCCCACCACGCCGATGATGACGATCCCGGTCATCGGCAAGTTGACGAGGTAGTTATGAAGGCAGCGATCGGCATCGGCGCACTGGCGCTTCTCCTGACAGGTTGCGGCGAGGGCACCGGCGGCAACAGCACGGCCGGCGGCTCCGGCGGCGGCGCCATTCCCGCGGCAATCGCCGCTCCCAACGGCGGCGACTGGACGCAGACCGTCACTCCGACGCCTGAAGGCGGCTTCGCGATGGGCAATCCCAACGCGCCCATCAAGCTCGTCGAATATGCCTCGATGACCTGCCACGTCTGCGCCGAATTTTCGAAGACCGGCGAGCAGCCGCTGATCGACAATTATGTGAAGAAGGGGCTCGTAAACTTCGAGATCCGCAACTTCATCCGCGATCCCGCCGATCTCGCCGCTGCCATGCTGGCGCGCTGCAACGGCCCGGCCGCCTTCTTCAAGCTCTCCGACCAGATGTTCGCCAACCAGGACGAATGGCTGAACAAGCTCCAGACCATGACTCCCGCCGATCAGCAGCGCCTGTCGACCCTCCAGCCGCAGCAGGCGGTGCAGGCGCTCGCACAGCAAGCGGGCCTCGTAGATTTCGTCCGGGTCCGCGGAGTGCCTGCTCAAAAGGCGCAGCAGTGCCTCGCCAATGAGGGCGAGCTCAACCGCCTCGTCCAGATGCAGCAAAAGGCGACCGCCGACATCCCGAACTTCCCGGGCACTCCGACCTTCACCATCAACGGCAAGCTCGCTGAGAATGCCGCCAACTGGAAGGCGCTGGAGCCGCAGCTTCGGGCGGCGTTCTGATGAAGAAGGCGCTCTTCCTCTGCCTCCTCGCCGGCACCCTCGCCGGAGGCACTGCCATGCTCCCGGCGGCACCCGCCAAGAAGGCCGCCGCCGCCCGCGACTGGACCAAGACCGTGACGGTCACTCCCGACGGCGGCTACCGCATGGGCAATCCCGCCGCGCCGGTGAAGCTCGTCGAATATGGTTCGCTCACCTGCGGCGCCTGCGGGCGTTTCGCGCAGGAGGGCGTGCCCCAGCTCGTCTCCAAATATGTGCGCACCGGCCGGGTCAGCTTCGAATTCCGCAATTATGTGCGGGACCCCGCCGACATGGCAGGCGCTCTGCTCAGCCGCTGCGCCCCCACCTCCAACTATTTCGCCCTCACCGACCGCTACTTCACCACTCAGCAGCAGTGGGTCGGCCGCCTCCAGGGCGTCACCGAGGCGCAGAAGGCGGAGCTCGAGAAGCTTGCTCCGCAGGACCGCATCGCCCGCTTCGGAACGCTCGCCGGCCTCGACACGATGGCGGCGCAGAACGGAGTTCCCGCCGCGCGCGCGAAGGCCTGCCTAAGCGACCGCAACGGAATGACTCAGCTCGCCAAGATCCGGCAGGTGGCGACCGATCAGCACAAGCTGGACGGAACCCCCATGTTCCTCCTCAACGGCAAGAAGCTTGACGGCGTGCACAACTGGAGCGCGCTCGAGCCGTTGCTGAAGCCGCCCGGAGGCTAAGAAGCAAACCGTGGGTGCCGGGGGGCTCTGTTGCGGATAAAGCGGATCAAGCTTTCGGGCTTCAAGAGCTTCGTCGAGCCCGCCGAACTGCGCATCGAGCCCGGTCTCACCGGAGTCGTCGGCCCCAACGGCTGCGGCAAATCGAACGTCCTCGAAGCCATTCGCTGGGTGATGGGCGAGTCCTCGCCCAAGTCGATGCGCGGCGCCGGCATGGACGATGTCATCTTCGCCGGCACCGCCTCTCGGCCCTCGCGCGACTTCGCCGAAGTGTCGCTGCTCGTCGAGCGGCAGGCGGACGACCTGTCCGGCGATCTCGGCATCGGCGGCGGCGAAGTGGAAGTCACCCGCCGCATCGAGCGCGGCGCCGGCTCCGCCTACCGGGTCAACGGCCGCGACGTCCGCGCCAAGGATGTCGCCCTGCTGTTCGCGGACGCCGCTACCGGCGCTCATTCGCCCGCGCTCGTCAGCCAGGGGAAGATCGCGCAGGTCATCTCCGCCAAGCCGACCGAGCGCCGCATGATGCTCGAGGAAGCGGCGGGCATTTCGGGCTTGCACGTCCGCCGCAAGGACGCCGAACAGAAGCTGCGCGCTACCGAAGCGAACCTCGTCCGCCTCGACGAACTGCTCGCCGACATGGAGAACCGAGCTGCCGCGCTCCGGCGCCAGGCGAAGGCTGCCGAGCGCTACCGCAAGCTCACCGACCAGATCCGGGTTGCCGAAGCGCGGCTGATCTTCGCCCGCTGGCGCGAGGCCGCCGCCGCCGCCGAATCCGCCAAGAAGGAGGCCGATGCCGCGGTCGCAGCAGTCGAGAAGGCGACCGAGGCGCAGCGAGCCGCAGCCGCCTATCAGACCCAGGCCGCCCAGGCTCTCGCGGACAAGCGCTCGGCCGCGCTTGCCGCGCGCGAGCGCTCGACCGCGCTCGGCCACCAGCTGGCGACGCTCCGCGCCGAGCGCGACACGCTCGCCCGGCGGATCAAGGAGCTGGCCGAGCGACGCGTCGGACTGGCGGCCGACCGCGAGCGCGAAGCCGCGCTTCGCGAAGACGCCGCAGCAGCGATCGTTCGGCTGGAAGAAGAAGCGGCGGCGATCGCAACCCGTCTTGCCGAAGCGGAAGCGAGCCGCGGCACGATCGACGTCCGCAGCGTCGAGGCCGAAGACGCCGCGCTCGCCGCCGAAACAGCGCTCGGCAAGGCCCGCGCCGCCCAAGCCGCCGAACAGGCCGAAGCCCGCGTCGCCCGCGCCGCTCTCGACGCCGCCTGGACCAAGCTCGCCCGCGCCGAAGCCGAGGCGCGGAGGCTCGCCGAACAGACTGCCGAACTTGGCGACGAGGCGCCCCTCCTGACCGCGCGGGGGGCCGCGCTCGCCAAACGCAGCCAAGCCGAGCAGGCGCTCGAAGCCGCAGCCGCCGAGATCGCTGCCGCCGAGGCCGCACGGGCCGACGCAGCCGCTGCCCGCGACCGCGCGGAAAGCGAAGGCGCCTCCGCCCGCGCAGCCGTTGCGGCACTTGAGTCCGAAGCGAAGGCATTACTTCGTGCGGTCGAAGGCAGCAGCGGCGACCGAGTCCTCAATCACATCAAAGCAGATCGGGGATACGAAAGAGCGCTCGCCGCAGCACTCGGCGAAGATCTCGAGGCCGCACTGGAAGGCAGCGGCTCCCGGCGCTGGGCCGGCAGTCACCCTGCGCCGGGCGATCCGGCCCTCCCCACCGGCTGCACACCTTTGGCCGCGCATGTACGAGCCCCGGATGCGCTCCAGCGCCGCCTCGCGCAGATCGGCGTGGTCGAGGAAGACGACGGCAGCATCGAGCTCGCCGTCGGCCAGCGCCTCGTCACTCGCGGCGGGCGCCTTCGCCGCTGGGACGGCTTCGTCGCGAGCGGTGTCGGCGCCGCCGCCGCCGAGCGCCTGATCCGGGTCAATCGCCTGGCTGAG
>NZ_CADCWA010000031.1 GCF_902806285.1 uncultured Sphingomonas sp.
ATCGCCGTCGCCCGCACCGCAGGGCCACCCCGTCGGATGGCCCCCCGCAGTGTACTGGCCGGCCTGCTCTCCACCAACACCTCGAGATCCGTACTTGGGCGGCAGAATGCTCGACGGCGCGGTCGTATGTCGAGGCGCCGACGATCCTACCCTCGCCCGAGGGCAGGAGCCGCATGGGCCTCCTCGTGGACGGCACGAGATGGCGTGCGCAGATCGAGCGCAGGGCGATTGGGCCGGTCGGCGTTGTCGAATTCGGCGGAGGCCGGGAGCGCGAACCGGTCCCGCTCCGCGCCTTCGGCGTTGTAACCGCCGCTGTGGCCGGTCTGCGGAACTCGAATAGCTCTCCGAGCCTCTTCGCCGTGGCTTCGCGCATCGCCCACCACTCCAAAGCGACGAGACCCGTGTCGAGCGCTTCGCTCCCTAGGCGCACGTCTCAAGCGGTGTATGGTCGTGCCCGCTGCGTCGCTGTCTGTGCATGCGGCGCCTTAACGGACCTGGGACCCACGCGAGCCGGGGGCCTCGATCGGAGTCGAGACAGCCACCTTTTGTTGTCCTCTGCGCTTGTAGGTGGCCCGTGTGCAACTGTTGACCGGGATGGTGTGGCAGATGTCCGTTCCCATGAGGAGGAGAGGTCTGGTCGTCCCGATGCTGGGTGTCCTGGCGGGCGCCGGGTCGCTCGCCAGGACCGGACACGCACAGGAGCAGCGCCTGCCCCGGCCGGCGGAGCCGATCATCCTCAACGTTTCCGGCCGCATCGGCGTCACCAACCGCGACGGCGCCGCGGAGTTCGACCGCCCGATGCTCGAAGGTCTAGGCATGACCGGCTTCGAGACGGCCACCCCCTGGTATGACGGCCCGGTCCGCTTCGATGGCGTGCGGATGGACCGGTTGATGCAGGCCGTCGGCGCCAGCGGGGAGACCGTCCTGGCCTATGCGCTCAACGACTACAGCACCGAGATCCCGGTCGGCGACTTCGCCCGTTACAACGTGCTGCTCGCGCTGAAGCGCAACGGCCTCTACATGCCGGTCCGGGACAAGGGCCCGCTGTTCATCGTCTACCCCTACGACTCCGACCCCCAGCTCCGGCACCAGCGCTTTTACAGCCGCTCCGCCTGGCAGTTGGCCCGCATCGTCGTGCGCTAGGGGGCGCAGCCTTGGCTTCGCGCGTTGGTGCCGTGCGGGCGTGGCTCACGGGCCGCGTCCACGGGGAGCGGCGGAACGGCGTCGCGGTGCGCCTGTTCGGCTTGCCGCTCGTCGGCTTCGCCGCGCTCTTTGTGGTCGCGGCGACCTACACCTCCGTCCTCATCGTCGAACGGCAGGACACGCTTCGCCAAGTCTCCCGCTACAACGTCGCTTGGGTCGCCGGCCAAGCGGTGGCGGAGCTCGCCAAGCTGCAGCAACAGATCGCCGCCTTCTCCGGGCCAGACGGCCACACCGGCAAGGAACAGGTGGAGCTCCGGCTCGACATCCTGGCAAACCGGGTCGGGCTGCTCCGCCGCGGCGAGGTGCGCGACCTGATCGGCCGCGACCCTGAACTGGTCCGCACCATCGACGAGCTCGAGGCGGCGGTCGCGGCGGCCGAGCCGCTCGTCGAGCGGCTGGAGCAGCCCGGCTCCTACCGCGCGCTGCAGGCGGTCCTGGGCCCGCTGGAGCCCAAGCTCGCGCGCCTCGCGTCCGCGGCCAACGCCCTCGGCGGCGACCACGTCGCGGAGGACCAGCGCGAGCTCAGCCGGCTGCACTGGATCTTCTCGGGCATCCTGCTCGGCCTCATCTTCTGCGGACTCAGCCTCGTCGGCCTGCTGCTGCTCCACAACCGCGTCCTGCGGCGTACCCACGCCGCGCTGCTCGCCCGGACCGCGGAGCTGGACCTGCAGAACGAGCGCTTCGACGCCGCGCTGAACAACATGTCCCAGGCGCTCTGCATGGTCGACGGCGAGCGGCGCCTGATTGTCTGCAACCGCCGCTACATGGATATGTTCGGCCTGTCGCCCGCGCAAGTGGCGCCGCGCACGCCCATGTCGGACATCCTAGCGGCCATCGCCTCGGCCGGCCGCCCCTCGGCCGAGCTCGCCGCTGTGATCCACGAGGAGCAGGAGGCGCTCGTGCGGCAGCGCCTGCCGTCCAATTTCGTGAGCGAACACGCCGATGGCGGGGCGGTCTCGGTCTGCCACCGACCGATGCCCGGCGGCGGCTGGGTCGCCACCTACGAGGACGTCACGGAGCGCCGGCGCGCGGAGGCGCGCATCGCCCACATGGCGCACCACGACGCACTCACCGGCCTGCCCAACCGGCTGCTGCTGCGGGAGAGGCTGGAGCAGGAACTCGCCGCCCTGGAGCGCGTCGACGGCCGGCTCGCCGTCCTGTGCATCGACCTCGACCACTTCAAGGACGTGAACGACACGCTGGGCCACCCGGCGGGGGACGCGCTGCTGCAGGCGGTGGCCGAGCGCCTCCGGCGGAGCCTGCGCGACGTGGATACGGTGGCGCGGCTCAGCGGCGACGAGTTCGCCGTCCTCGTGCCCGCCTCCGGCTCGATCGAAGGCATCCGAGCGCTGGCCGAGCGGCTGTTGCGGGCGATCGGCGAGCCCTACCGCATTGTGGGCCACCAGGTCGTCGCCAACGCCTCCCTGGGCATCGCCCTTGCGCCCGCCGACGGCGCCCGCGCCGACGACCTGCTGAAGAACGCCGACATGGCTCTCTACGAGGCCAAGGGCGACGGCCGGGGCGTCATCCGCTTCTTCGAACGGGCGATGCAAGAGCGGCTGCAGACCCGCCGCAAGATGGAGATGGACCTGCGACGGGCGCTGGCGCGGCGCGAGTTCGAGGTCTTCTACCAGCCGATCTACGACTTGGAGGCCGACCGCGTCGGCGGCTTCGAGGCGCTGATCCGCTGGCGACACCCGGAGCTCGGGTTGGTGCCCCCGGCGGAGTTCATCCCCGTGGCGGAGGACTCCGGGCTGATCGTCCCGATCGGCGAATGGGTACTGCGCCAGGCCTGCGCCGAGGCGGGGAACTGGCCGGGGCACCTCGGGCTCGCGGTGAACCTCTCGCCCGTACAGTTCCGAAGCCCGACCCTGATCGACGCGGTGGCCGACGCCCTCTCGGCCGGCGGCATCGCGGCCAGCCGGCTCGAGTTCGAGGTGACAGAGTCCCTCCTGCTGCAGCAGAACGACGCGGTGCTCGCCACGCTGCACCGGCTCCGCGGCCTCGGCCTGCGCATCGCGCTCGACGACTTCGGCACCGGCTATTCCTCGCTGAGCTACCTGCGCAGCTTCCCCTTCGGCAAGATCAAGATCGACAGGTCCTTCGTGCGGGAGATGGCGGAGCGGCAGGACTGCGCCTCCATCGTCGGCTGCATCCTCGGCCTCGCCGCCAGCCTCGGCATGAGGACGACGGCGGAGGGCGTGGAGACGGAGGAGCAACTCCTCCAGCTCCGCCGCACGAGTTGCACGGAGGTGCAGGGCTACTACATCGGCCGCCCCATGCCGGCCGCCGAGGCGTTGGCCATGCTGGCCTGCGACGGCGGCCGGGTGCCGGCGCGGACGGCGGGATAGGCCGGCGGCAGGCGTGCCCCCGATCTACCGGACGGGCTAGGACCGCGGCGCCCTGCCGGCAGCGGAGCCGGCGCCCATACATCGGCGGCCAGGGTCGGCGTGCGCACCACAGGAGGAGGCGGGCTCATCCTCCTGTCGCACGGGTCCTAGCGCGGTCCGGACGTGTTCTCGAGCCACGCCAGGCGCTCGGCCCGCACGCCCGGCCCGCGCCGCGCCGCCGCGTCCACGGCGCACAGCCGGTCCGGCAGCCCGATGGCCGCCTTCCAGCACCGTTCCCGCTCGCGGGCGCACGAGGCGCCGCGCGCCGAGCGCGCGATCAGGCGCGCCGACTCCCTCGCCAGGTCGACACCGTCGTCGTGGGCAGGGCGCAGTCGAGCAGGCGGCGTTGTTCGTCCTTGCGGGACCAGCGCCAAAGCCGCCGGAGCTTCGCAACAGCCCCTACGTTCGCGGATGCGGCGGGCCCTGTAAGACCTTGGCCGGGTGCCTTGGCGAGGATCTGTTCGGCCAGCACCGGAACTCCGTCGTGCCGCAGCCGGCCGGAGCGCATGGCGGCGTCGAGCTCCAGGATCGCCGGGCTGAAGTTCCGCGTCATCGCCCGGAACTCCAGCATGTTCACCCCCTCGGCCCGCAGCCGCCGCGCCATCTGCGTCGAATGCCAAGGGTCGAGACCGATGCTCACCACCCGGAAGCGCCGGCACAGGGCCAGATGCCGGCCTCGATGGCGGCGAAGTCGGTCTCGTTGCCCGGCGTGACCACCAGATGACCACCGCCGCCCAGCCCGGGTAGCCCGGGTTGCGCGCCTCCGCCACCGTGGCCTCGTTGCGCCAGCAGCGCGCGAAGGCGGACGGTTCCGGCAGCCGCCATCCGGCGCCTCAGACCGCGCGGCGCGCCGGCCCTGCTTGCGCCGGTGTCCGTCGTCGGAGCACGCCGTCCATCCAGGCCACCATCGCGTCGAGCGCCTCGTCGAGGACTTGGCCGTCGCTCCGACCCGATTTCGCCGGCACATGGAAGGAGTGGTCGGCCTGGCCGAGGGGCACGAGGGTGGCGAGCGCCCCCAGCTGCCGGACCGTCGCGGTGAGCAGAGGCATCTCGGCCAGCGCGTCGCGCGTGCCTTGCAGGAAGAGCATCGGGACGTCCACGCGGGCGAGGTGCTCGGCGCGCTCGGCCGAGGGCTTCTTGGCGGGGTGCAGCGGAAAGCCGAGGAACGCCAGCCCGCGCAGGCCCGGCAGCGGCCGGTCGGCCTGGGCCTGCGACGCCATGCGCGCGCCGAAGGACTTGCCGCCGGCGAACAGCGGCAGCGCCGGGACGAGCTCGAGGGCCTTGTGGACCGCGGCGCGCACCGTCGCGTGCGCGAGCGGCGGACGGTCCGGGCGCTTCGAGCCGGCCTGCATGTAGGGGAACTGGTAGCGCAGCGTGGCGACGCCGCGGGCGCACAGCCCGTCCGCCACCGCCGCCATGAAGGGATGCTCCATCCCCGCGCCCGCCCCGTGCGCCACGACGAAGCAAGCCGACGCGTTCCGCGGGGCCTGGAGGAGCGCGGAGACGGGGTGCGCGCCGTCGACCTCGATGCTGACCGGGCGTCCCAGGGTCGGTTCGCTCACCGTCGCACTCCGGCTTTGAAGGGGAGCCC
>NZ_CADCWA010000032.1 GCF_902806285.1 uncultured Sphingomonas sp.
AGACGACGCGCTTCGACGCGGCGGGCGCGATCCTGCTGGCGAGCGAGAGTGCGGTGAAGGTCGCGAACGAGGCGGTGCAGGCGCTGGGCGGCGCGGGCTACACCAAGGACTGGCCGGTCGAGCGCTACTACCGCGACGCGAAGTTGCTCGATATCGGCGCCGGCACGAACGAGATCCGGCGGATGCTGATCGGGCGCGAGCTGGTCGGGGCTGGGGACAAGGCCGCGCAGTAACGCGCCTCTTCCGACACATTGAACTGTTCGCTTCGTCAGGCGTCTGTCGTGGATGGCATTACGCTCCGGCATATTCCCGACCTTCTTCCTGTCAGGCTTCGAGTGCTCGAGCTTTGAATGGAAGGACCGGGGCCGGCGCGACCTCACTGCCGAGCTGCAGCACTACCAGCATGCCGACGAGGACTATGCGATGCTGCCCCGGCTCGGCATGGCGGTGGCGCGCGAGGGCATCCCCTGGCCGCTGGTCGACAAAGGCGGTGGCGAGTACGACTTCTCGCTGATCGACGGCTTTCTTGACGCGCAGCGGCGGCACAAGGTGCTGCCGATCTGGGATTTGTGCCACTACGGCTACCCGGCCGGCCTCGACCCATACTCCGATGCGTTCGCCGAACGTTTCGCAGCCTATGCGCGGGCGGCCGCCCGTTACGTGGCGGAGCGCGCGCACCATGGGCCGCTGTGCTTCACCCCGATCAACGAGCCGACCTTCTGGGGCTACATGGGCGGAGAGTGGGGCTGGTGCGCGCCGTTCGGCAAGACGGCGGACGACCGCCGCCGCTTCACCCTGGCCCTGGCCCGCGCCGACATCGCGGCGGTGAAGGCCATCCGCGAGGACTTTCCCGATGCGCGCATGGTCCACATCGACCCGCTGATCTGGGTGGTCCCGCCCCGCGACCGGCCCGACCTGGCCGAGGGAGCCCGGCGCGAAAGCTACGACGACGCCTACATCGCCTGGGACGTGATCTCCGGCCTCAAGCACCCGGAGCTCGGCGGCAGCCCGGAGGTGATCGATATCCTGGGCTTCAACAACTACAGCTTCGGGCAGATGGAATATGGCGGGGGGGGCAAGCCGAACCAGCCGCTGGAGCCCGGGGACGACCGCATCCGTTCCTTGTGCGAGCTGCTGGAGGAGGGCTGGGCCAAGTACCAGCGGCCGTGCATCATCGCGGAGACCTCCGGCTTGCACGGGGGCCGGCCCGAGTGGCTGAACGACCTGATGTGCGAGAGCCTGGCGGCGGTGGACCGGGGCGTCGACCTCCACGGCGTGTGCCTGTTCCCGGCGGTGGACATGACCGATTGGAACACGGGCGAGTGGCTGCACATGGGGATCGCCGACGTCGAGCGGTTGCCCAGCGGGTCGCTGATGCGCCGGCCGTTCCTGCCGTACGTGCAGATGCTGCAGCGCTGGCAGCAGCGGCTGCATCGAGTGACGCAGGTCGACGAGGACCCGTACGACACCGCGGTAAACCTGGAGGACGTGCGGGCGGCTGCACGCGACCTGCAGCTGCAGCCCGACGCGAACTGGCACTAGCTTGCCTTGCCGTGGCGTCACCCGCTAGGCGCTGTCCATGAGCGCGCCGCGGATCGACAGCAAGGTTCAACCCGATAGCCCGGATTTCCGCACCCGGTACGCGCACAACCGCGCGCTGGCGGAGAAGCTGCGGGCGGACGTGGCGCAGGCGGCGCTGGGCGGGAACGAGAAGTCGCGGGAGCGGCATGTCGGCCGGGGCAAGCTGCTGCCGCGCGAGCGGGTGGAGCGGCTGCTCGATCCGGGCTCGCCGTTCTTGGAAATCGGGCAGCTGGCCGCGGGCGACCTGTACGACGGCGAGGTGCCCGGCGCGGGGATGATCGCGGGGATCGGGCGCGTCTCGGGACGGCAGGTGATGATCGCCGCCAACGACGCGACGGTGAAGGGCGGCACCTACTATCCGATGACCGTCAAGAAGCACCTCCGCGCGCAGGAGATCGCCGAGCAGAACCGGCTGCCGTGCGTGTATCTGGTGGACTCGGGCGGCGCCAACCTGCCGCACCAGGCGGAGGTGTTCCCCGACCGCGACCATTTCGGCCGCATCTTCTTCAACCAGGCCAACATGAGCGCCAAGGGCATCGCTCAGATCGCCTGCGTCATGGGGTCATGCACGGCGGGCGGCGCCTATGTGCCGGCGATGAGCGACGAAAGCGTGATCGTCCGCAACCAGGGCACGATCTTCCTCGCCGGTCCGCCGCTGGTGAAGGCCGCCACAGGCGAGGAGATCAGCGCGGAGGATCTGGGCGGCGGCGACCTTCATGCGCGCAAGTCGGGTGTGGTCGACCATCTCGCCGAGAACGACGAGCATGCGCTGACGATCGTGCGGGACATTGTCTCGCACCTCGGGACCGAGGCGGGCGCAGGCATCGGCACGCGTGAGCCGCGGCCGCCGCTGTTCGACGCCGAGGAGCTCTACGGCATCATCCCCGAGGACGTCCGCGCGCCGTACGACGTGCGCGAGGTGATCGCCCGGATCGTCGACGGCTCCGAACTGCACGAGTTCAAGCCGCTGTACGGCACCACCCTGGTGTGCGGCTTCGCGCACATCTGGGGCATGCCGGTGGCGATCCTGGCCAACAACGGCGTCCTGTTCAGCGAGTCTGCGGTCAAGGGCGCGCACTTCATCGAGCTTGCGGCCCAGCGGCGCGTGCCGCTGCTGTTCCTGCAGAACATCTCCGGCTTCATGGTCGGGGGCAAGTATGAGGCGGAGGGCATCGCCAAGCACGGCGCCAAGCTGGTGACCGCGGTGGCGACGGCGCAAGTGCCGAAGATCACCGTGCTGATCGGCGGGAGCTTCGGGGCGGGCAATTACGGCATGGCCGGCCGCGCCTACTCGCCGCGCTTTCTGTTCACCTGGCCCAACAGCCGCATCAGCGTGATGGGCGGCGAGCAGGCCGCGTCGGTGCTGGCCACCGTCCACCGCGACGCCGAGAAGTGGACGGCGGAGGAAGCGGAGGCGTTCAAGGCGCCGGTCCGCCAGCGCTACGAGGACGAGGGTAACCCGTGGCACGCTACCGCGCGGCTGTGGGACGATGGGATCATCGACCCTGCGCAGACGCGCGACGTACTGGGGCTGGCGTTCGCGGCATGCTTGAACGCCCCAATCCCGGAGCGGCCGCAATTCGGCGTGTTCAGGATGTGATGCGATGATCCAGTCCCTCCTCATCGCCAACCGGGGCGAGATCGCTTGCCGGATCATTCGCACCGCGCGGAAGCTCGGGGTGCGGACGGTGGCGGTCTATTCCGATGCGGACGCCAAGGCGCTGCACGCGCGCATGGCGGACCAGGCGGTGCATATCGGGCCGAGTCCGGCGCGGGAGAGCTACCTGGTCGGCGAACGGATCATCGCCGCGGCCAAGGAGACCGGGGCGGAGGCGATCCATCCGGGGTACGGCTTTCTGTCGGAGAACGCCGACTTCGCGCAGGCGGTGCTCGATGCGGGGCTGGTGTGGGTCGGGCCCAAACCGGACTCGATCCGCGCCATGGGCCTCAAGGACGCGGCCAAGACGCTGATGGCGGAGGCGGGCGTGCCGGTGACTCCGGGCTACCTCGGCGAGGACCAGTCGCCCGAGCGCCTCAAGGCCGAGGCGGACGCGATCGGCTATCCGGTGCTGATCAAGGCGGTCGCGGGCGGCGGCGGCAAGGGGATGCGGCGGGTCGATGAGGCGACTGCGTTCACCGACGCGCTCGACAGCTGCAAGCGCGAGGCGTCGTCCTCGTTCGGCAACGACATCGTGCTGCTGGAGAAGTACATCCTCTCGCCGCGGCACATCGAGGTGCAGGTGTTCGGCGACTCTCACGGCAACGTCGTCCACCTGTTCGAGCGCGACTGCTCGCTCCAGCGCCGCCACCAGAAGGTGATCGAGGAAGCGCCCGCGCCCGGCATGGACGAGGCCACGCGCGAGGCGGTGTGCGCCGCGGCGGTGCGCGCAGCGCAGGCGGTGGACTACGAAGGCGCGGGGACGATCGAGTTCATCGCCGACGCCAGCGAGGGCCTCCGCGCCGACCGCATCTGGTTCATGGAAATGAACACGCGGCTGCAGGTCGAGCATCCGGTGACGGAGGAGATCACCGGGCAGGACCTGGTCGAATGGCAGCTTCGGGTGGCGAGCGGGGAGGCGTTGCCCAAGCGGCAGGAGGAGCTGTCGATCACGGGTCATGCGATCGAAGCGCGGTTATATGCGGAGGATCCGGCTAAGGGTTTTTTGCCGAGTGTTGGTGGGCTGGAGCGCTTGAATTTGGGCGTTGAGTCCGGCTGGGCAGTCCTTGCGTCCCATGCTCCCGGCAAATTGCCCAAGCATAGGATCGAGACTGGTGTCGAGCAGGGGGATTCGATCTCCGAATATTATGACCCGATGGTCGCTAAGCTTGTGGTGAGCGCAAGCGATCGGCAGGCGGCTATCGAGGCACTCGCAAGGAGCTGCGATCAGGTCCTTACTTGGCCTGTTCGGAACAACGCTGGCTTCCTTGCCGGTCTGTTGCGGCACCCGACCTTTTTTGTCGGCACCATGACGACCGGGTTTGTCGAAAGTGAAGGGCAATTGCTGGCCGAGCCTCCGACAGTCGGCACCGATATCATGGAGAATGCGGCTTCGCTGATCTTCCAAGAGGAAGGTGGCAGCTTGGCTGCAATTGATCCCGAGGATTTCCCGAACCGTTATGGTGGGCCTTGGCGGGATCAGATTGGCTTCAGGCTCAATCGAGAACCGCGCAAGGAGGCGTGGCTGAAAGTCGATGGTCAGCCCGTCCAAGTTCCAATTGGCGTGGGCGAGCTGCGTACCAGCCCCTCTTACATGACTAGAAGCGATGACGGCATCATCCTTGTTGATCGCGGTTGGCCTCACTTGGTCGCGGCCGATCGCTGGAGTGGCAGCACGGCGGGTAGTGGTGTCGCCAACGGCGCCCTCATCGCCCCCATGCCCGGCAAGGTGACCAGCGTGGACGTGACCGCCGGCGAGCAAGTCGCTAAGGGCCAGCGCCTGCTCACGCTCGAGGCGATGAAGATGGAGCATGCGATGGTGGCTCCGTTCGACGGCGTGGTGGCGGAGCTC
>NZ_CADCWA010000033.1 GCF_902806285.1 uncultured Sphingomonas sp.
ACCCACCCCCGGCGCGACCGGGCGGATGCAGCTCCGATTGAGCTTCGTGCAGGAAGGCGTGCGCTTCCTGCACGACGACGCCAAGCGCGTCCCGGTGAAGGTCGCGGAAGTCCCGGCGGAAGCGGCGCCCCTGCCCGCCGGCTGGGTCCTGCACAAAGGCCCGGCGCGCGACTACGACGCGGACCACCGCCACGGGCAGGAAACGCTGCGGCGCTGGCTCAAGCCACTGCGCGAGAAGCGGCTGCGCATCCTGGAGATCGGCGGCAACGTCCACCCGATGGCCGCCGGCTTGGCGAACGTCGACCTCTACAACCTCGACGTGGACGTGGTCGGCCTGCAATTGGGCGAGCTGGTCCACCGGCGCGACGGCCGGCCCGTGTCGTTCCTCTGCGCCGATGCGGAGGACCTGCCCTTCCCGCCGGCCTTCTTCGACGTCGTCGTCATGTTCGCCACGCTGCACCACTTCCCCGACCCGTCGCGGGTGCTCGGCCACGTCGCCACGCGGGTGCGGCCGGGCGGGTTCGTCGGCGTGCTGTGCGAGCCGGTGGGGCACATCCACCCTGGAACCATCAATCCGGAGTTCCTGTCCGAGCTGCGCAAAGGGGTCAACGAGCAGAGCTTCACGGCGCCCGAGTACGAAGCGATCTTCCGCCGCGCGCGCCTGCGGGCGGCGGAGGCGTTCATCGACATCGACAGCCTCAAAGCGCGGCTGGTGCCGCTTTGAACGAGGGCACGCGGCCGGAGCTGCCGAAGGTCTCGACGTTCGTCGCCGAGCCCGGCGCCGCCCTCCGGTGGGAAGCGATCGCCGCGTCCACGGTTCCCGTGCGGCCGCCGCCCCCCGTTTCCGGTTTGCGGGCCGCCGACTTGGTGGTGGAAATGCTGCAAACGGCGCTCGACGACCTGGCGGCGGCGCCCCCGCCCGGCGCCCGGGTGGCGAGTGCCGCGCCAACGCCCGCCGCCGCCGCCGCACGTCCGGAACACCGCCGCGAGATGTCCACGCCGCTCGACCCCGCGCCCTTGGTGGCCCTGCAAGGCGCGGATTTCGTCCGGCACGCCTACCTGGAGCTGCTCGGCCGCGAACCTGACGAGCGCGCGTCCTTCTACACCGCCGCGCTGCTTGAAGGGCGGCTGACCAAATTCGAGATACTCGGCGGGATCCGCTTCAGCGACGAAGGCAAAGCGGTCGGGCGCGAGGTGCTCGGCCTCCGGCCGCGCGTCCTGCTCAGCCGCGCATACCGCGTGCCGGTGGTCGGGCGCCTGCTGCGGATCGGCGCCGCCGTCGCGGGCCTGCCCGCCCTGTTGCGCCACCTGCAACGGCTGGAGCAGGGCTTCGCGGGCGCCACGGCGCGGACCGACAGCCTCCTGGCCGCCTCCGAAGCGGAAGGCCGCGCGCGGGCCGCCGCCGGGGCCGCGGTCCGCGCGCGGGTGCAGGCGTTGGAGAAGGCGCTCGCGGGATTGCCGGACGCCCGCGCCCTGGTCACCGAAGCGGTGGCCCGGCAAGCGGACCGGGACGGCCTCACGGACGACGCGGTGGTGTCGCTGGCGGACCGGCTGGACGCGCTGGAGGCCGCCGTTTCGGGCGCCGGCGAGCGGCTGGTGACCGAGGGCGGCCGGGCGCCCGGCGCCGACGACCACTCGCTCGACGACCTTTACCTCGCCTTCGAAGACAAGTTCCGCGGCGCGCGCGGGCTCATCAAGGAGCGCCAATCGGTCCACCTGCCGGTGCTGCGTGACTGCGGCGCCGGCGCCCCGGAGCGGCCGGTCCTGGACGTGGGCTGCGGCCGTGGCGAGTGGCTCGAACTGCTGCGCGACCACGGGCTGGCGGCGCGCGGCGTGGACCTCAACGCCTCCATGGTGGAGCTGTGCCGGGGGCTGGAGCTGGAAGCGGCGGCGGGGGACGCCGTCGAGCACCTGCGCGCCTTGCCGGCGGGCTCGCTCGGCGCCGTCACCGGTTTCCACATCATCGAACACCTGCCGTTCGAGGTCTTCGTGCGACTCCTCGACGAGTCGCTGCGGGCACTGGCCAGCGGCGGCGCGATCCTGTTCGAGACGCCGAATCCGGACAACGTGCTGGTCGGCAGCCGCAACTTCTACTTGGACCCCACCCACCGCAACCCGCTGCCCAAGGAGCTGCCCGTGATGATCGCAGAGGCGCGTGGCTTCGCGCGCGCCCACGCGCGGGACCTGCACCCCACGGGCGTGTCCTTCAACGCGAAGGACAAGGCCCTGGGCGAGCGGCTCGACGGGCTGTTCTACGGGCCGCAGGACTACGCCCTGGTCGCCTGGAAGCCCTGAGGTGCGCGTCGGTCTGCTCACCGTGCAGGTGCCGTTCGTGCGCGGGGGCGCGGAGATGCTGGCCGAGAGCTTGGCGCGCGAGATCAGGCGCGCGGGGCACGAGGCGGAGATCATCAGCCTGCCCTACAAATGGTACCCGCCCGCGCGCATCCCCGAGCACATGCTCGCCTGCCGCTTGGTGGACGTGGAGGAAAGCAACGGCGTGCCGATCGACCGGATGATCGGGCTCAAGTTCCCCGCTTACATGGCCCGGCACCCCAACAAGGTGCTGTGGCTGCTGCACCAGCACCGGGGCGCCTACGACCTCTGGAACACCGAGCTGGGCGACCTGCACAACAACCCGGACGGCGCGCACGTCCGCGCCGCCATCCAGGAGGCCGACACCCGGCTGATCGCGGAAGCCCGCGCCTGCTACACCATCTCGCGCAAGGTCAGCGAGCGGCTCCGGCGCTTCTGCGACCTGCCCTCGACACCGCTCTACCACCCGCCGCCGGGCGCCGAGCGCCTTTCGGGCGGCGAGTACGGCGACTACTTCCTGGTGCCGAGCCGCATCAACCGCAGCAAGCGGCAGGGCTTGGTGGTCGAGGCGCTCGCCTTGACGCGCCACCCGGTCCGGGCGGTGTTCATGGGCGCCGCCGACGACCAGGGCTACACCGACGGGCTGAAGGGCGCGGCGGAACGGGGCGCGCCCGGGGCGCGTGTCACCTGGACCGGCGCCGTCTCCGATGAGCAGCGCGCCGAACTCTACGCCAACTGCCTGGGCGTCGCCTTCGTCCCCTGGGACGAGGACTACGGCTACGTGACCTTGGAAGCGATGCTGTCCTCCAAGGCCGTCGTCACCTGCGCCGACTCCGGCGGGCCGCTGGAGTTCGTCGCCGACCGCGTGAACGGGCTGGTGTGCGAGCCGAGCCCGGCCGCGCTCGCCGAGGCCCTGGACCTGCTCTGGGAGCGGCGCCACGTGGCGCGCGAGTACGGGCAGGCCGGACGCCAGCGCTACCGCGACATGGGCATAGGCTGGGAGAGCACCTTGTCGTGCCTGCTCGGTTGAAGCTCAACGTCTTCTCGCCCTTGCCGCCGGTGCGCTCGGAAATCGCCAACCACACCACCTGGGTCCTGCCCCCGCTCGGCCGGCTGGCCGACGTCACGGTCTGGACGGCGCAGGAAGGCTGGAGTCCGGTGGAGGCCGAGGGCGTCCGGGTCCGCCGCTACCGGCCGGACGCCATGCCTTGGGGCGAACTCAACGACGCCGACGCGACCTTTTTCAACATCGGCAACAACACCGGGCTCCACGGCGACATCTTCCGCGTGGCGAGCGCCCTGCCCGGCGTGGTCATCCTCCACGACACCGTGTTGCAGCACTTCTTCGCCGGCTTGGCGGTCCACCACGGCTGGCGGGCCGAGTACCTGGCCGCGATGCGCCGGCACCACGGCGCGGCGGGCCTGGAACGCGACGGAGTCCAGCGCCTCCTGGGTCGGCGGGACCGTGCCGTTGTTGGACGTGTGGCTGGCGCCGTAGGGGTTGCCCGCCGCGAACTGCACCGGGTCGGCGTAGCCGGGGGCCACGATGATCGCGCCCCAGTGGTAGAAGGTGTTGTTGAGCGCGGTGATCGTCGTCTCCTGGCCGCCGTGCGCGGTGGCGGCCGAGGTGAACGAGGTCGCGACCTTGTCCACCAGCTTGCCGGCGCCCCACAGCGGCCCGGTGCTGTCGATGAACTGCTTGAGCTGGGCGGCCGGCAGGCCGAACCGGGTCGGCGCGCCGAGCATGATCACATCGGCCCACTCCAGGTCGTCCAGCGTGGCCTCGGGCAGGTCCTGCGTCTGCAGCCGGTGCTCGGCCCAGCCCTCGTTGCTGGCGATGGCCTCCTCGGGGGCCAGCTCGCGCACCTTGCGCAGGCGCACCTCGGCGCCGGCCCCCCGGGCGCCCTCCTCGATGGCCCGGGCGAGGGCGTAGGTGGTGCCGGTGGCGCTGTAGTAGACGATGACCAGCTTGACGGGCATGACGAATCCTCGGTGGAGTAGGGCGGAGCGGACGCGCGGGCGGGTGCAATTTCAGTGCTAAGATAGATCGGCCGCCTTGCCGGGTCGAGGTCCGGCGTGCACCGTAGCGGGCGCTGCCATCGGTTCGCCTCCGCCCGCCCCGCCATGCGTCCCTTCGGTTCCGCCGCGTTCGCCCGCTCCGCCGCCGTCGCCCTCGTCCTGCCGGCCGCGGCCGCCGCCCAGACCACCATCCCGCTCGAGGGAACCGTCACCGGCGAGAACGGGGCGGCGCTGGCCGGCGCCCAGGTCACGGTGACCAACGAGGCCACCCAAGAGGTGCAGCGGGCGACCACCACGGGGACGGGCGCGTTCCGGGTGCTCGGGCTGACGTCGGGGCGCTACGCGGTCGCGGTGCGCGCCATCGGCTACCGCCCCGCCTCGGACGCGGTGCAGCTCGTCGTCGGCCAGCGGGCGCGGCTCGCCGTCGCCCTCGAGCGCGGCGCCACCGAGCTGTCGGCCGTGACGGTCACGGCCGACACCCGGCGCGCCAAGCAGGTCGAGGTGCAACGCCTGAGCGTGAGCGCGCCGGTGCTGCGCGAGGAGATCGAGAACCTGCCGCTCAACGCGCGCGGGATCACGAACCTGGCCGCCGTGGCGCCGGGCATCAAGGCGTACGCGCCGCAGGCCGGCCGCGCCCTGCCGTCGGGCGGCG
>NZ_CADCWA010000034.1 GCF_902806285.1 uncultured Sphingomonas sp.
AGCGGGCCTACAACCAGCAGCCTTACCTGTACCTCAACGGCGCCAATGACGGTTTCCATGAGGCGATCGGCGACTTCATCGCGCTGTCGGTGACGCCCGAGTATCTGGTGCAGATCGGCCTGCTCGATCGAGCCAAGGTGCCGGACGCGTCCAAGGACACGGGCCTGCTGCTCAGGCAGGCGATGGACAAGGTGGCGTTCCTGCCGTTCGGCCTGCTGGTCGACAAGTGGCGCTGGGGCGTGTTCGACGGCTCGATCGCCCCGACCCAGTACAATGCCGGCTGGAACCAGCTTCGCCAGCAGTACCAGGGAATCAGCCCGCCGGTGCAGCGCAGCGAGAGCGACTTCGATCCGGGCGCCAAGTACCACATCCCGGGCAATACGCCCTACGCCCGTTACTTCCTGGCCCGCATCCTGCAGTTCCAGTTTTACAAGGCGGCGTGCGACATGGCCGGCTGGAAGGGCCCGCTGCACCGCTGCTCCTTCTACGGCAACAAGGAGGTCGGCCAGAGGCTGAACGCGATGCTGGAGCTGGGCGCGTCCAAGCCGTGGCCGGAGGCGCTGCAGGCCTTTACCGGCACCCGCGAGATGTCGGGCCGCCCGATGCTCGAGTATTTCGCGCCGCTGCAGGCGTGGCTGCAGGGGCAGAACCGCGGGAAGAGGTGTGGGTGGTAGCCTGAAGCGCCAAGGCTAAGCACGTGCTTGCGCAGCAAGGACGTGCTTAGCCGAGAGACGCGAAAGGCCGGCCGGCCTGCCGCAAAGCGGACAGGACCGACGTCATGGGACTTGCTCCCATGACGGCCCTCGGCAGTTCAGCTCCTCCCCTTGGGGGAGGTGGCAGCCGGAGGCTGACGGAGGGGTGGGAGAGGACCGCCGAACCCCTCAGTCATGCTGCGCATGACAGCTCCCCCAAGGGGGAGCAGCTATCTCACTCCGCCGCCAGCCGGGCCGCCTTCAGGCGCCGCTCGGCATCGCGCGTGCCCACGTCGCGGCGGCCGCGTTGGCCGAGCGCCCAGGCGGCGCCGCCGATCGCCGCGGCGACTCCGCCAACGATGGCGGTCGCCGCGACCGGGTGCATCTGGGCTTCCAGGTAGAGCGACGTCTGGCGGGTGAAGGGCTGCTGGTTGCTCTCGGTGCGGCCGTCCGCGCGCGGCTCGAACAGATTGTCGTTGGTGCCGGGGGCGGGCGGGACGGTCGTGGTCTGCGCGACCTCGTCCCCGAGCAGTTCCATGCCGAGATCGCTGAGCCGCGACAGGGCAGGGGCGACGGAGGTCAGCACCACGCCGCCGCCGCCGACCACCAGTTCGCGGCGGCGGTGCGCGGCGGCGAAGCAGATCGCCTTGGCGACCAGCTCCACGTCGTAGAGCGGCTGCGGCAGCCGTGCAGGCTTGGGCATCTTGTTGCGGGCATGCTCGGGATAGGGCGTGTCGATCCCGGCCGGCTTGATCAGCGTCACGGAGATGGGCGAGCCTTCGTCCTCCAGCTCCATCCTGAGCGCATCGGTGAACTGCATCACCGCAGCCTTCATCGCGCAATAGGGGCCCTGCAGCGGGATGGCGCGGTTGGACAGGACGGAGCCGACGTTGATCAGCGTGCCCCCGCGCTCCTTCAGGTGGCGGACGGCGGCCATGCTACCCTGCACCAGCCCGAAGTAGCCGACGTCGAACACGCGGCGGTGTTCTTCGGGCGTGACCTCCTCCAGCCGGGCGTAGAGCGCGACGGCGGCGTCGTTGACCCAGCTGTCGATGCTTCCGAACTCTTCCAGCGCCTTGGCGGCGAGCCGGTCGGCCGCGCCCTCGTCGGCGATGTCGACGGCCAATGCGGTAGCCTGGCCGCCCTTGTTGCGGATGGCGACCACCGCTTCGTCGAGCGCTTCGCTGTTGCGCGCCGCGAGCACGACCCTGGCGCCCTCCGCCGCGGCGCGGCGGGCGGTGGCGAGCCCGATCCCGCTGGAGGCGCCGGTGATCACCATCACCTGCTCGGACAAGGGCTTCAGCGGCTCGGCCATTCTTCTCTCCTCTTACGAAGAGGGGCGCCGAAGCGCCCCTCCCTTAGCAACGCTCCACGGCTCGCTTAAGCGCCGTAGGAGATCGCGCCCGTCTTGGTTTCGTCCTGGCTCGTTTGGTCCAGGCCGGTGTTGCCCTTGGCGGACGAGGTCTGGCTGCCGGCATCGCTGGACTTGGCCGACTTGGCCGAGCCGCTCTTGCCGCCGCTCGAGCTCGTCGACGTGCTGCTGCCCGTGCTGCCGCTGGTGCTGCTACCGCCCATGCCGCCGCCGCCGATGCTGGTGCTCGCACCGCCGCTGCCACCCAGGCTGCTGCCACCGCCCATGCCGGCCGGCGTGCCGCCCGTCGAGGCCGAGCTGGTGCCGCTCGCCGGCTGGGTCGAGCCCGCGCTGCTGCCCGAACCGCTGCTACTCGCGCCGCCCATACCGCCCGACGAAGGCGAAGTGCCGCCCGTGCCGGTCGCACCGGTGCCCGCCGCCGCGCTGGGCGTGGTGCCCGCGGTTTCCAGCAGCGAGTCCTGGCTGGTCGAACCCTGGCCGCCCGCGCCAAAGCCGGTCGAGCCCTGGCGGCTGCTGTCGTTCTGCTGGCCCCACTTCATCATCGACCCCGAGCTACCGCCACTGGCACTGCTGCTGCCGCTGCTGCGGCGCGACCAGAGGAAGGCGCCGGCGGCGGCGGCTGCCGTCGCGACGGCGGCGGCGGCGATCGGCCGTGAACGGGCGGATTCGCGGATCTTCAACCCACTATAGGACTTCCGCTGCTGGCTGTAGTTCTGGTTGGGATCTTCGTTCCTGGCCACGTCATTCTCCTTTGAATCGAATGTGCACGGCCAACGCGCGAGGTCGCGGCAATGTTGCGCGCCTTCGCCAGGGGGAGGCGGCGCAGCGACCGGACGCCGGCTACAGCTGCCCCAGCAGCGTTTCTGCGCTGGACGCCTGGTACTCGCCCGGCGCTTCCACGTTGAGCTGCTCCACCGTCCCGTCGTTCACGATCATGGAATAGCGCTGCGACCGCTTGCCCATGCCGAACTTGGAACCGTCCATGGTGAGCCCGAGCGCTTCGGCGAACTGGCCGTTGCCGTCGGCCAGCATGGTGATCGACTCGCTGCCCTGCTCGCGGTTCCACGCGCTCATCACGAACGCGTCGTTGACGCTGGTGCAGGCGATCTCGTCGACGCCCTTGCCCTTGAGCTCTTCCGCCTTGCCGACATAGGACGGCAGGTGCTTGGCCGAGCAGGTCGGCGTGTAGGCGCCCGGCACCGCGAACAGGGCCACCCTGCGGCCCCCGAAGAAGTCGGCCGTACTGGTGGGCCGCGGGCCTTCGCTGGTGGCGATGGTCAGGGGAAGGTCGGGAAGGCGCTCGCCCACCTGGATCGTCATGCGGTAAACTCCTTGTCTGTGTGGCCCGGCCATAGTTGCCCGTCCGAAGTGCCACAAGGGATGCCGGGCGGAGGGTAGGGGCTTGCCCGGAGCCGCCCGGGCTCGCATGACGAGGGGGATGGAGGAGCCGCCCTTCCTGTCCGGCAAGCTGCTGCTGGCGATGCCCGGCATGGCCGATCCGCGGTTTGAGCGGGCGGTGCTCGCCATCTGCGTCCATGACGAGAATGGCGCGGTTGGTATCGGGATCGGTCACAAGCGGTCGGGCCTTCGGCTGCGCGGGCTCCTGAGACAGCTGGATCTCGACCCGGGCCGGGCGCCCGATTGCGCCATCCACCATGGCGGGCCGGTGGAGCCGGGACGGGGGTTCGTGCTCCACTCGAATGACTGGGGCGGCGAGGACTCGATGGAGGTGGTCGGGCCTTCGGGGAAGCTCTGGACCATGACTGGCACGATCGACGTGCTGCGCGTGATCGCCGAAGGACGGGGCCCGTCCAAGTGGCTGGTGGCGCTCGGCTATGCCGGATGGGGCGCCGGGCAGCTTGAGCAGGAACTGACGGGCCACGGCTGGCTCGCGGCGGCCGGCGACCCTGCCGTTCTGTGGGACACCCCCACCGACGAACGCTGGGCGACCGCCTTCCGCGGCGAAGGCATCGACCCGCGCCTGCTCAGCAGCGAGACTGGTATTGCTTAGCCGCGGCCCCATATAAAGCTTTCGTTATATCCCTCGTTCCGCTAGGCGCGGGAGTAGCTGGCTGCGGCTCAAGGAGAGCGCGGTCCTTTCTCATTTCCTGGAGACATCACGTGGCCACGCAGACCCAGACGATCGAGCGCGACTATCTGGTCAAGGACATTGGGCTCGCCGGCTTCGGCCGCAAGGAGATCGAGATCGCCGAGACCGAGATGCCCGGCCTGATGGCGTTGCGCTCGGAATATGGTGAGTCGAAGCCGCTGACCGGCGCGCGGATCACCGGTTCGCTGCACATGACCATCCAGACCGCGGTGCTGATCGAGACGCTGACGGCGCTCGGCGCGGACGTGCGCTGGGCGAGCTGCAACATCTTCTCGACCCAGGACCATGCGGCCGCGGCGATCGCGGCCACGGGCGTGCCGGTGTTCGCGGTCAAGGGCGAGACGCTGGAAGAATATTGGGACTATGTCGCCCGCATCTTCGACTGGGGCCGCGACGAGACCTGCAACATGATCCTCGACGACGGCGGCGACGCCACCATGTTCGCCCTGTGGGGCGCGCGGGTGGAGGCGGGCGAGCCGCTGTTCGAGCCGTCGAACGAGGAAGAGGAAATCTTCGCCGCCACCCTGCAGCGCTTCCTCAAGGAGCGTCCGGGCTATCTCACCAAGACGGTGGAGACCATCAAGGGCGTGTCGGAGGAGACCACCACCGGCGTCCACCGGCTCTACGAGCTCGCCAAGCAGGGCAAGCTCCCGTTCCCGGCGATCAACGTCAACGACAGCGTGACCAAGTCGAAGTTCGACAACCTCTACGGCTGCAAGGAAAGCCTGGTCGACGCGATCCGCCGCGGCACGGACGTGATGCTGGCCGGCAAGGTCGCCGCGGTCGCG
>NZ_CADCWA010000035.1 GCF_902806285.1 uncultured Sphingomonas sp.
GCCGCAGGCACCGGCCGAGAGCGGCGGACCGAACCCGGCCTGAAGCTGCTCGCTTAGAGCCCGGTTCGTAACGCACTCATCTCTACTCGTTGACGCTCCAGGGACGATCTGCCGGGTGGCGCTGGTTCACCGCTGTCAGCAACCTCCTCGACATCGTTTTCATGCCAGCAATGAACGGTGTGCCCCGGCGCCTCCCGCGCTAGTGGTTCCGCATGATCCGACCCGTGACGAGCGACGACCTTCCCGCCCTGAAGCGCGTGATCGACGCGAACGGCCTCTTTCCATCGGAGATGCTGGATGGGATGACCGCCGCCTACCTCGCCGGCGATGAGGCGGGCGGCCTCTGGCTCACCGACGACGACGGCGGGCCGGTCGGCGTCGTCTATCTCTCACCCGAGCGCATGACGACCGGAACGTGGAACATGCTCCTCATCGCGGTCCACCCGGACCGCCAGGGACGGGGCCGCGGGACGGGGCTCGTGCGGCATGTCGAGCAAATCCTCACTGACCGAGGCCAGCGCATCCTCCTCGTGGAAACGTCGGGATTGCCCGAATTTGAGGACACACGGCGCTTCTATCGAACGCGCGGCTACCAGGAGGAGGCGCGCATCCGCGAGTTCTACGCCGCCGGCGAGGACAAGGTGATCTTCCGGAAAGCGCTCGGAATTGGATCAGAGCCGACTTCATGACGTGCCTGCAACTCGCCTGAGGAGGACGGGCTACGCCGCCTCGCGGGCGTCCAGCAGCGCCACCGCGTCTTCCATGCACTCGGCGGCCGTCGGCCCGTTGCGTTCCCGTGCGTGCAGCCGGGGCGTTTCCATGCTTTTTGACCCGCGTTCCCGTGCTGCGTGGCCGGCGTTCCCCGCATCCGTGCTTTAGCCGTCGGCAGGAGGGGCGCAATCATCGCCGCATGGCGTTTGGTTTGGGACTGACAGGCCGGCCGACCCCGTGGCACCAACCGCCCATGCCGACCTTCCATTTCCACATCCGCGTCGGCGGGCACCTGTTCGAAGACCCGGACGGGAGCGACCTGCCCGAACTCGGAGCCGCGCGGGCCGAAGCCCTCGCCGCCGTCCGCGAAGCCGTCGCCGAGCAGATCAAGACGGGCAAGGCGGTGGGTGGGTAGCGCTTCGAGATCACGGGCGAGGCCGGGCGTGTCTTGGCGACGGTCACCTACCGGGACGTCCTCGGACCGCACTGAGCCCAACGCGCGCTGCGACACCATGGCGTCAGAGGAAGTCCGACCCCTCGTGATCCCTGAACAGCTCGGCGCGGCGGACGTAGCCGAGCATCGTGTCCAAGGGCTTGTGCCAAGTGGCCAGTGAAGAACCAAAGCGGACACCCTGCCAAGGCTGTGTCAGATGTGTCCGTTGGGGAATGGAACGTAGCCGTAGCGTCGTGTGAGAGCCGGCGTGAGCGCCCTCTCAGCGCGCATCGTCGTAGTGTGGGGCTAAATGTGGGGCTTGAGGCCCGTGTCAGCCTGAAAAATAAGCATTGCCAAATGTTTAGGGCGGAAGCTTGGTGTCCTCGGCGGGATTCGAACCCACGGCCCCCAGATTAGGAATCTGGTGCTCTATCCGGCTGAGCTACGAGGACCCATCTGGATCACTACCACGACGCCGCCGCAGCCGGAAGGATCGGCGCCAAGCTGTTCGCACCGGCCAACAAACCCGAGCGCGGGAGTCGTGTTTTCCGCGGGTTGTTCCTTTTTGGGAGACTGTGCTTTGGCCACCAGCCCACGCGACACCTACATCACCGGCCTCGTCAACGCGCACGCGTTGGAGAATCAGGCCGTCAGCATCCTCAGCCGCCAAATCGAACGGCTCGAGAGCTACCCCGAGATGTCGGACCAGATCCGGCTGCACATCGACGAGTCGAAGGCCCAGGCGCAGCGGCTCGAAGAGATCCTGCAATCCCTCGGCACCAGCCACTCGACGTTGAAGGACATGGTCACCTCCTTCGCCGGCAACATGGCAGCGATAGCGCACGTGCCGATGCAGGACGAGGTGATGAAGAACACCTTCGCCAACTACGCCTTCGAGCACTTCGAGATCGCGGCCTACCGCTCGCTGCTGGCCATGGCGGAACTCGCCGGCGACAGCAGCAGCCCCACGGCGCTGAAGCAGAGCCTCAGCGAGGAGATCCGCATGGCGAAGTGGATCGAGGACAACCTGGACGCGACGACGCGGAAGTACGTCCAACTCACGGCGGCCGGCCAGCAGGCCGGCGTCCTGGTCGACGAGGTGGCCGACATCATCTCCATCGACGGCGGCCAGGTCCAGCCCGCGCCGGAGATGGAAACCTCCGAACCGGGCGTGATCGCCGGCCTCCTCCAGGTCTCCACCCGCGGGGAGGGAGACGGCGCGCAGATGATCTCGCTGCTCGACCTCGAAACGCTGGGCATCACCCGTCCGTTCGAGCTCGCCGCGTGACGGGCGCGCTTGCCAGGGAGCCCGAACTCGGGGCGGCGGAATACAAGGCGATCGCCGGCATCCTGCACGATGCGGCGCGGATCACGCTGGGCGAGGGCAAGGTCACGCTGGTCCAGTCGCGGCTGGGCCGGCGGCTGCGCCAGCGGGGACTGAGCGGCTTTCGCGACTATCTGCGCCTCGTGCAGGAGGACCCCGACGAGCGCTCCACCATGGTCGCGGCGCTCACCACCAACCACACCCATTTCTTTCGCGAGTCCCACCATTTCGATCATTTCCGCTCCGATGTGCTGCCCGAGCTCAAGGCGCGGGCCGGGCGGCGGCCGCTGCGGCTATGGTCGGCCGGCTGCTCGAGCGGCGAGGAAGTCTATACCCTGGCAATGTGCCTGCTGGGCGAAAGCCGCGGCGCCGCCAAATGGGCGCTGGAGGGCGATGTCCGGCTGCTGGCGACCGACATCTCGCCCCCGGTGGTCGCCGCTACCCGGCAGGGCTTCTACCCGGAGGCGGCGACGAAGGCAGTGCCGCCCATATACCGCGACCTGTGGATGGAGGAGGTCGAGGGCGGCCTGCAGATGACGGCCGACGTGCGCGGGCTGGTCAGCGCGCGGGAGCTGAACCTGTTCGGCGAATGGCCGATCAGGCGCCGCTTCGACGTCATCTTCTGCCGCAACGTCATGATCTACTTCGACGACCGGGCGAAGGCGGAGCTGGAGCGGCGGTTGGTGGATCAGCTTCAGCCGGGCGGAACGCTTTACATCGGCCACAGCGAGCGGCTGGTCGGGGAAGCGCAGACGCTGGTGCGGCCATGCGGGCACACCATCTACCGCAAAGCGGGCGACCTCCCATGAACGCGCCCGTCAAGCCGCCGGTGCGGGTGCTGGTGGTCGACGACAGCGCCGCGATGCGCGCGCTGCTCGGCCGCATCCTCGGGCAAGATCCCGAGCTCGAAGTCGTTGGCTCCGCGCCGGAGGTCAACTCGGCCCGTGCGATGATCAAGGAGCTGGCGCCCGACGTCGTCACCCTCGACGTCGAGATGCCGGGGATGGACGGCCTCTCCTTTCTTGAGCGCATCATGCGCCTGCGGCCGATGCCGGTGGTGATGTGCTCCTCGCTCACCGCCCGCGGCGCCCACGCGACCATCGAGGCCCTGCGCTTGGGCGCGGTCGACTGCCTCGCCAAGCCGGAAGGCAATCCGCTGGCGATCGCGGGTTATGCCGATCATGTCCGGGCGACGGTCAAGGCGGCCGCCCGCTCCCGGGCACGCGGGCTGTCCTCCGGAACGGTCAAGCCGGTCGCTCCGACGGGCGGGTACCGCGACACGCTGATCGCCATCGGCGCCTCGACCGGCGGGGTCGAAGCCCTGTTCGCGCTGGTTCCCGCCCTGCCCGCCGACTGCCCACCCGTGCTGATCGTGCAGCACATGCCCGAGAGCTTCACCGCCAGCTTCGCCGGACGGCTCGACGCCGCGGCCGCGGTCCGCGTGGTGGAAGCGCAGGACGGCACGCCCCTGGAGCCCGGCACGGCGTACATCGCCCCGGGCGGCGCGTGCCATATGGAGCTCGCGGCAGGTGCCACGCCGCGCATCAGCCTGCGGCCCGGGGAGCTCGTCGGCGGCCATCGCCCGTCCGTCGACACCCTGTTCCACTCGGTCGCGAGGCGCGGTCCGGCCGCGGTCGGCGTTATCCTCACCGGCATGGGCGATGACGGCGCCGCCGGCCTGCTGGCCATGCGCCGGGCCGGCGCGCGCACCTTTGGCCAGTCCGCCGACAGCTGCGTGGTCCACGGAATGCCGCGCGCCGCCGCCGAAGCGGGCGCCGTCGAACGCCAGATTTCCCTCCCAGGCATGGCCGAAGCGATCCTTCGCGCCTGCCGCAACGAGAAAGCCTGAACCCATGCCTGCCGCCGCCGCCATCAAGGTCATGATCGTCGATGACCAGACCAGCATGCGCGCCATGATCCGCAATGCGCTGGAGGGACTGGGCTTTCGCGACGTCCGCGACAAGGGCTGCCCGAAGGACGCCCTTGCCGCCGTGCGGGAGGACCGCGTCCACCTGATCATCTCCGATTACAATATGCCGGAGATGGACGGGCTCCAGCTGCTGGAAGCAGTCCGCGGCGACCCGGTCATCGGCAAGACCGTGTTCATCATGCTGACCGGCTCGGCCGACCGCGAGGTGGTGCAGAAAGCCGCGGCGCTGGGCGTCAACAACTATCTGGTGAAGCCCTTCGCGCCGGCCGCCCTCAAGGAAAAGATCGAGCGCGTGTTCGGCGCGCTGCAATAATCCCATGCGGCGCCTGACCATCCTCCAGGGCGACCATGCGGTGGCCGGCGAGCCGGGCGTGGTGATGTCCACCCTGCTCGGCTCCTGCGTTGCGGTCTGCCTGCATGACCCGGTGGCGCGGCTTGGCGGCATGAACCACTTCCTGCTCGGGACTCCTCCGGGTGACGGGACCGCCGCCGGCCGCCGCGGGCTGCACAGCTACGGCGTCCACGCGATGGAAGTGCTGATCAACGCCTTGATGACCCGCGGCGCCGACCGTGCGCGGCTCGCCGCCCATTGCTATGGCGGCGCGGATATCGTCCTCGGCTTCGGCAGGATCGGCACGCAGAACGCCGCCTTTGCCCGCCGCTTCCTGGCGGCCGAAGGCATCCGGATCGTTCACGAGGACCTTGGCGGGCGCAGGGCGCGCCGGGTCGAGTTCATGCCCTACGCCGGCAAGGCGCGTTGCAGCCGGTCGGCGGAGATCCCGACCACCCCGCCCCTACCCTCTCCCCATTACGCGCCGGCCGCCGGCGAAGTGGAGCTGTTCTGATGCCGACCCGGGACGACCACCGCGACCTGCACCGGGCGCTCGCGGACGAGCTGCGCGACACCTGCGGGCAAGTGGAGCAGCTCGCCGCCACCCTGGCCCTCGACGAGGAACTGCTTGGCCGGTTCCTCGTCCACCTGCAGAGTTTCGATCTCATCGCCCAGCGGATCGGCGAAGGCGCCGCGCTGCTCGGGCGGCTCGCCGACGGCAGCAGCGCGGAAGCGGCGCTGGCCTGCGTCAGGCTGGAGCGGATGCAGGAGCGACTTCGCGCGGCGATCGTGCCCCCGGTTGCGCTTGGGAAAGCTGCCTAGTCCAGCCGCCTGTTCCCCGGTCCGGCTCCCCACGACCCCAGCAAACGGCTGAACCGCCGCGAACTCACCCTACCCGACGCTATAATGTTCTTGAAGCGACCCTTGGGCCGTCCGAGGTTCGTAAAAAACAGCGGGGTGCGCGTGACAATGGAACCGGATCAGCAAGCCGTCGACGATCTCGACTTCGAGCTTCCCGATCCGCCGGCCGCGATGGCGGAGGTGGGCGGAGCGCTCGACCAGTCCGCCATCGACGATCTGTTCGGCGGGCAGGTGGATGCGGAGGCGGTGCAGACCGGCGTCCGTGCGCTGATGTCGGGCGGCGGGGTGCGCGAGGAGCGGCTGCCGATCCTGGAAGTGATCTGCGACCGCGTGGTGCGCAGCTTCTCCACCAACATGCGGCACCTGACTTCGCGGGTGTTCGACGTGCGCCTGGCGGACATCAGCTCCGTCCGCTTCGGCGAGCAGATGAGCCGGTTCGCGCTGCCCGCGCTGTTCGGCGTGTTCCGCGTGCCCGAGTGGGACAACCGCGGCGTGATCGTCGCCGACACCAGCCTCGCCTATATGGTCGTCGAAGCCATGCTGGGCGGCGCCCAGACCGGCACCGCCCGGGCGCCCGCCGACCTGCGCGCCTTCACTTCCATCGAAACCTCGCTGGTGGCGCGGATGATGCAGCTTGCCTTGAGCGACCTGGCCGAAGCGTTCGCGCCCATCGCGGCGGCATCCATGGAGTTCGAGCGGATCGAAGCCAACCCGCGCCTGGCCTCCATCGCGGGACCGAACATCGGCACGGCCGTGTGCAGCTTCGCGATCGAGATGGAAGGCCGCGTCGGCAAGCTCGCGGTGCTTTTGCCGCATACCACACTGGAGCCGGTGCGTGACAAGCTGGTGCAGCGCTTCATCGGCGAAAGCCTCGGCACCGACAGGGTCTGGGAAGCGCACTTCGAGCGCGAGATCCGGCGGACCACGATCGACCTCCAGGCGGTCGTCGCCGAGCGGACCCTGTCGCTGCGGGAGGTCCAATCCTTGCAGGTCGGTCAACTGCTGCCCCTGGGCCGCGGCGGCAACGAACCGGTCTCGCTGCATGCCGAAGGGGTGCCGCTGGCGACCGGCCACCTCGGCCAGCGCAACGGCCGCATCGCGGTGCGCCTACTCCAGGAACTCCGCACCGCCTGAGCGGGCCGGTAACGCTTCTTTCGCAGCCCCTAAGGCCGAGTGACTTCGCCCCTTGATTTCACACAAAGGCACGAAGGACATGAAGGCACGAAGAAGAGCGTAAACCGCCAAGGAGTGCGCTCCCTTTGTGGCTTCCTTCCTTGTTCGTGCCTTCGTGTGAGAACATCCGCGCCATCAGACACGAGAAAAGGCGGCGCCGCTTCGAGTGACGCCGCCTTTTCTTGCTTGCCCGGTGCGGAGCGCGCTCAGAACTCGCGCCAGTCGTCCTCCGGGCGCGTCAGCGCGCTGACCGCCTCGGCCGGCAGCCGCTTGGTCGGACGCGCCGTGTCGCCGGTGAAGCTCGGACGAAGGCTCTTGGCCGCCGCCGCCGCCGCCCGCCGCACGCCACCCGCATCCGCCTTGAAGTGCGCGGCATGTTCGTTGAGCGCGCCCACTTCGCCCGACAGGTTGCGCGCCGCGGCCGAGGTCTGCTCGACCATGGCGGCGTTCTGCTGCGTCGCCCGGTCCATGCTGGCGATCGCCGCGTTGATCTCGGTGATCGCACTGGCCTGCGCCGTATTGTCGCTGGCGATGGTGGCGAGCAGCTGGTGCACCTGCTCGACATCGCCCGAGATGTTCTGCAGCGCGCCGTCGACCTTTTCGACCGCTTCCACCGCCGTCACCACGTCGGATTGCGTGACGGTGAGCTGGTCGCGCGCCCGCTTGGCTTCTTCTTCCGCACGCATCGCCAGCGCGCTGACCAAGTCCGCCACCACCGCGAAGCCGCGGCCGGCCTCGCCCGCACGGCCCGCCTCGACCGCGGCGTTCATCGCCAGCACCCGCGTCTGGAACGCGATCTTGTCGAGGCCCTCGATCACGCTGTCGATGCCCTTGGCGCTTTCGCTCACCCGGCTCATCGCCTGTACGGCCTGCTCGGCGACCGAGCGGCCGGTCGCGACCGTATCGATCGTCTGGTCCGCGCGGGTCACCGTGTCGGCCGCCGAGCTGGCGGTGGCTTTCAGCCGATCGTCCATCTGCGAGATGGCGGCCGCGGTCTGCTCCAGGCTGGCCGCGTTGCTTTCCGTCCGCCGGGCCAGATCTTCGGACGCCTGGGCGATCTCGCTGGAGCCGGTGCCGATATCGCGGGCGCTTGCGGTCACCGCGGCGATCAGGTTCCGCAGCGCTTCCACCGCCGCGTTGAAGTCAGTCTTGAGCTGCGCGTAGATGCCGCGGAACTCGGAGTTGATCTCCACGGTAAGGTCGCCCGCTGCGACCGCCTGCAGCTTCTCGCCGACGGTTTTCACCACCTCGTTCTGCTCGGCGGCATGGGACCGCTGCTGAATCGCGGTGTCGCGGAAGGTGAACATCGCCGCGGTCATGCGCCCGACGCAATCGCGATAGTCCTGGAACTGGATCGGCGCTTCAAGGTCGCCGGACGCCAGGGCCTCCATCCGCACCACGGTGGTGACGTAGGGGAAGCAGATGGCGTGGCGGAACCACAGCCCGAGGCCGACCGCCACGGCGGCGCAGGCCAGGGTCGAGATCAGCCCACCCACCCCGCCGATGGCTCCGGCGGTCAGGCCGCTGGCGACAACCAGCGCGGCGAAGGACAGCACCACCACCATCATCTTCAGACGAATGGGTGCATTAGCTTGAAACCAGTGCATTCGATCGATCCTTGGCTTGGCCCGCGTGGCTGACACGAAGGCATGAAAAAGGAGACGGTGAAGCCGAGCCGCACCTGTTTCCCATTCTAGAATGCCAAAGGCTCACCCGGTCCTGGCGCGACATCTTTCGACGTCCGAAAGCGTAGGCAAGCCGACCTTGAGACTTCTCGGTACCGTTTTAAAATCTTCGTTCAACTTTTGTTTACAGGTACAAGCGAGGACTCGACCGGAAAGCTATGTCCCAAGCTCAGGAACACGCGCGGCTCGATGCCCTGCACAAGCTCGACCTGCTCGACACGCCGCCCAGCGAGGCGTTCGACCGGATCACGCGCATGGCGAGCCAGATCTTCGGCCTCCCCATTGCCGCCGTGTCCCTGACCGACCATGACCGGCAGTGGTTCAAGTCGCGGGTCGGGGTCGATCACTGGTGCATCCCGCGCGACAAGGCGCCGTGTGCGGAAGTGGCGGAGACTACCGGCACCGTGCTCATCCCCGACCTGCTGGCGGACGATTGCTACGCCGGCAGCCATCTTGCCCGCCAGGGCGTGCGCTTCTACGCGGGGGCGCCGCTGGTCACCCGCGACGGCTTCGGCCTCGGCGCGCTGTGCGTCCTCGGAACCGAGCCCCGGCGGGCGAGCGCGACCGAGATGGCGGCACTTCACGACCTCGCGCAGATGGTGATGAACCAGATCGAGCTGCAGCATGCCTTCGGCCGGATCGATCCGCTGAGCGGACTGCCCAACCGCATCCAGTTCCTCGACGACCTGGAGGACCTTGGCCGCGACCGCCCGGGGGAGAAACGGCTCCTGGTGCTGGTCGATCTGGCCCGCGGCGATCAGCTCACCGCCGCCGTACGGGCGCTGGGCTCCTCCTTCCTCGATCAGCTGGTCAAGGACGCGGGCCGGGCGCTGCGCAGCAGCCTCGCCACCGACCAGAAAGCCTATCATGTCGCCGCCACCCAGTTCGCCTTCGTCGCGCGTCCGGGTGAGGACACCGCGGCCCGGGTCGCCGCTCTGAGCAAGCTGATGGAAGGCAGCGGCGGCGAGTTCGACCTCCGCTTCGGAATGACCACGGCGATCGGGCTGGCGTCGTTCGTCGCCGGCGCCGCCGCTGCCCACGACGTGCTGCGAATGGGGCACAATGCCGCGTGCGACGCGCGCGCACAGCAGGTGCCGGTCACCTCCTACTCGCCCTGGAACGACGAAGCGCATCAGCGCCGCTTCAGGCTGCTCAACGACTTCGGCGCGGCGCTGGGCTCGCCGGGGCAGCTCAAGCTGGTCGTTCAACCGCGGATCGACCTGCGCAGCGGCGGTTGCGTCGGCGCGGAAGCCCTGCTGCGCTGGACTCACCCGGAGCTCGGGAACATCCCCGCCTCCGAGTTCATCGCGATCGTTGAGCAGACCTCGCTCGTCCGTCCGATGACCGGCTGGGTGCTCCACGCGGCGCTGAGCCGGCTGCAGGCCTGGCAGTCGGCCGGCCTCGACCTCGATCTGTCGGTCAACGTATCGGCCGCGAACCTGGAGGAAAGCGACTTCGCCGCGCAGGTCCAGCTGCTGCTGCTCAATTACCGCATCCGGCCGGAGCGGCTCGAACTGGAGGTCACGGAAAGCGCGGTCATGGCCAATGCCCAGCGCGCGCTCCGGCAGCTGGAGATGCTGGACGGCGCGGGGGTACGGGTGGCGATCGACGACTTCGGGACGGGCTACAGCAGCCTTGCCTACCTGCAGCGCCTGCCGGCCAAGGTGGTCAAGATCGACCGCACCTTTGTTCGGCGCCTGCCGGAGGAAGAGCGGGCCCGAACGCTGGTCTGCTCCATGGTCAGCCTGTCGCACGATCTGGGCTATCGGGTCGTCGCCGAAGGGGTCGAGACCGCCGACGCCCTGCAACTGCTCGGCGCCATCGGCTGCGACGAGGCGCAAGGCAATTATCTGGCCCGCCCGATGGAGCTGGATGCCTTTGAACGCTGGCTCGACGCACATCCGTCCGCAGCCACCGGCAGGACGGCGGCCGCCTGAAACCGCCGCCGCCAGGCTAAACCCCCTTTCCTCTCCGCTCCGCCAAGCGCATGAAACGCCTCGATCCGCGTTTCAGCCGATGGAGCTTAAGTCCCATGATTCGCCCCGCTTTTGTCCTCGCCGCCACCGTGCTGGCGGTTCCCGCGACAGCGCAGCAGCCGACCTTCAGCAGCCAGCGCCTGTCCCAGCATGTGCAGACCTTGGGCTCAGACGCCTATGAAGGCCGCGGCGTCGGCGTCGCGGCGGAGACCAAGACGGTCAACTACCTCGTCCAGCAGTTCCGCAGCGCAGGGCTGCAGCCCGGCGGCGCGACCGTGAACGGCCGCCGCGGCTGGACCCAGCCGGTGCCGCTTCTCCAGTCCGACTGGCAGGGCACGCCCACCCTGTCGATGACCGTCGCCGGCCAGCAGCTGCCGCTCACCCAGGGGCAGGAGATCGCGGCCCGGGCCCCGACCAATGGCCAGAGCGCGCTCAACCTGCAGAACCTGCCGCTGGTGTTCGTCGGCTACGGGGTCCGCGCGCCCGAGCGGAACTGGGACGACTTCAAGGGCCAGGACCTGCGCGGCAAGATCATGGTCGTGCTGGTCAACGACCCCGACTTCGAAGGCCCGCTGGCCGACGCGCAGAACGGCGACTTCGGCGGCAAGGCGATGACCTATTACGGCCGCTGGACCTACAAATATGAGGAAGGCGCGCGGCAGGGCGCCGCCGGCGTGCTGGTGATCCACGAAACCGCGCCCGCCTCCTACGGCTGGGCCACGGTCAAGAACTCCAACACCAATACCATGTTCGACATCGTCCGCCAGAACCCGGCGGCCGAGCACCCGCCGCTCGAGGCCTGGATTCAGCAGGACCTCGCCGGGCGCATCTTCGCCGCCTCCGGCACCAGCCTCGAACAGATGAAGGCCGCCGCCCGGCGCCGCGATTTCCGGCCGGTGCCCCTGAAGGCGACGCTGACCGCGCAGGGCCAGGCCCGCACGCAGACCATCACCTCGCAGAACGTGGTCGGCATCCTGCCCGGCCGCACCCGCCCGGACGAGACGGTGATCTATACCGGCCACTGGGACCATCTCGGCATCGGCCAGCCGGACGCCAACGGCGACCGCATCTACAATGGCGCGATGGATAACGCGACGGGCATTGCCCACATGATCGAGCAGGCCCGCGCCTTCGCCCGCGGCCCGCGGCCCGAGCGCTCGGTCGTGTTCCTGGCGGTCACCGCCGAGGAGAAGGGTCTGCTCGGCTCCGAATATTACGCCGCCAACCCGCTCTACCCGGTCGAGAAGACGGCGGGCGTGCTCAACACCGACTCCATGGGCGTGTTCGGCCGTGCCCGCGATTTCTCGATCTCCGGCACCGCCCGGCTGGAGCTGCTCGACATGTTGGTCGAGGAAGGGCGCCGCCTGGGCCGGACCTTCACCCCCGACCCCAATCCGCAAAGCGGCGGCTTCTACCGTTCCGACCACTTCACCCTGGCCAAGGTCGGGGTTCCCGCCATCTCCTTCCGCTCGGGCCAGGACCTGGTGGACGGCGGCGTCGCGCGCGGCGAGGCGATCGCGCGCGAATACACGGAGAAGCGTTACCACCAGCCCGACGACGAGTACCTTCCCAGCTGGAACTTCGAGGGGATCGCGGCGGACGCGACGCTGCTGCACGCGGTCGGTCGGCGGCTGGCCAACAGCACCGCCTGGCCGAACTGGAGCCCCGACAGCGAGTTCCGCGCCGCGCGCGACGCCAGCGCGGCGGCCCGCGGCGGCGCTGCCCAGCCGTCCGGCGCGCCTCCGGTGCCGGCTCCGTCCGAGCCCGCTCCCACTCCCGCGGACGTCGCCGGAGAGCGCGGTTGAGCAAAACGCTCGGCGCAGCCCTGCCTCAAGAGCTCGAAGGCAGGGCCAACGAGCCAGGCTGCGGCGGGAGCACTTCGGCACGCTAAGCCGCGGCCCCATCCGCATTAAGGCGATCGGCACGCTGCTGGAGATGCTTGAGGAAGCGGTCGAACGGGTCTAAGTTCCCGCTTTGTTCTCACAGGGGAGACGATCATGGCCGAGCTCATCTTCTACACCAATCCGATGTCGCGCGGGCAGACGGTGCGCTGGATGCTCGAGGAGATCGGCCAGCCGTACGATACCGAGCTTCTGGAATACGGCACCAGCATGAAGGCCGAGCCGTACCTGTCGATCAATCCGATGGGCAAGGTCCCGGCGATCAGGCACGACGGCAAGGTCGTCACCGAGGTCGCGGCGATCTGCCTCTACCTGGCCGACGCATTTCCGGAGGCCGGCCTCGCCCCCGACCCGCGCGACCGCGCCGACTATTACCGCTGGGTGTTCTTCACCGCCGGGCCGGTCGAGGCGGCGTTCACGTGCCGGTCGCTGGGGGTTGAGGTCCCGCCCGAGCGGCAGGCGATGGCCGGCTTCGGCAGCTACGACACGGCCATCAACACGCTGGAGCAGGGCCTGACGGGCCGCCAGTTCATCGCCGGCGACCGCTTCACCGCCGCGGACCTGTTCGTCGGGGCGATGGTCAACTTCATGCTGACCTTCAAGCTGCTCGAGCCCCGGCCGGTGTTCACCGACTATGCCGCGCGCATGACCGACCGCGACGCCCACCGCCGCGCTCAGGAGATTGACGGCAGGCTCATCGCCGAAGCACAAGCGAAACAACAAGGCTGACGAGGAGGCGAGCGGTGGACGAGCAACTCAGGCGCGAGGCCATCGCCCTTTACGACCGCTTCACCCATGAGGGCATGGAGCGACGGGACTTCATGGCCCGCATGGTCGCGCTGGCCGGCAGCGCGGTGGCGGCCGAGGCGCTGATCGGCGCCATCGCGGCCAGCCCGGCCGCGGCCGCGGTGGTGCCCGCCAACGACCGTCGGCTGCGCACCGCCACCCTCACCCCCCACCCGCGCTACTCGGCCTACGCCGCCGTTCCGCGAGCCGTCCGCGGTCGCTTGCCTGCCGTGATGGTCATCCACGAGAACCGCGGGCTCAACGAGCACATCCGCGACGTGACCCGCCGCGTGGCACTCGCCGGCTATTTCGCGCTGGCGCCCGACTTCCTTTCGCCCGCCGGCGGCACCCCGGCGGACGAGGACCGGGCGCGCGAGCTGATCGGCAAGCTCGACCTCGCCGCCGCCGTCACCGCGGGCGCAGGCATGATCGACAGCCTCAAGCGCCGCCGCAACAGCAACGGCCACGCGGGCGCGGTCGGCTTCTGCTGGGGCGGCGCCTTCGTCAACCGGCTGGCGCTGGCCGCCGGCGACCGCCTTGACGCCGGCGTGGTCTACTACGGCACCGCGCCCAGCCCGGCCGAAGCCGCCAAGGTCCAGGCGCCGCTGCTGCTCCACCACGCCGGCCTCGACGAGCGGGTCGCGCAGACGCTCCTCCCCTGGGCCGCCGCCCTCCGCGCCGCAGGCAAGCCCGTGACCCTCCACAGCTACGAAGGCGCCAACCACGCCTTCAACAACGACACCTCGGCCGAGCGCTACAACAAGCCCGCCGCCGACCTCGCCTGGCGGCGCACCCTGGCCTTCTTGCGCGAGCAGCTGCGATGATACGAACGAGCCACTGGTTGGGCCTGCTGATGCTACCGGCCGCTTCGCTTGCCCTCAGCGGCTGCGTCGCGAGCCTGGCCGCCAGTGCGTTGGGCGCGGCCGCGCGCAGCGGGCAGAAGCCCTATCAGTACAACGAACAACTGCAGCTGGCGGCAACCGGGGCCTGCCGCGCGCACGCCGCGCAGCACGGCGAGGTGCAGATCATTGACTGGGACCAGCGCACAGCGGGCAAGGTCGTGGTCTACGGAACCGCAACCAGCGGCACGAACCGCCGTTCGTTCGAATGCACCTACACCAACAAGGTCGTCGGCTTCAGGTTGCGGGCGATCGGGGGTTAGGTCCGCTTATGACTCCTTGCGGACATCAGAACGCAGGCCTCGTTAAAGGTGGTAGCCGCAGCGCTTCGCGTTGCCGCTTGATGAGGGAGACCACTTCTTCTCGCAGTTCAATCGGACGGCTTAGAAGCTGCGCCATGCGCTCGGCTGCTCGGTGCAATACCGAACCGGGCGGCGCTGGGCTGGCGAGGATGTGGGTGAACATCCTCCTCGCTTCATCCGGCCGCTCAACGAGCGCTGCCGCCATTCCGGCGTTGTAGTTGCTCCAGCCGGGGTGCAGGTGCGGATGCCTATTTTTGGTTTGCGCCTCCTCCAGCAGAACCTCAGCAGCTTTGCTCAAACTGTCGAATGTCTCGGTAAGCCGCTGAGCCTCTACCGCTGCGCTCTCGGCAAGGTGGGCGGCAGCGGGTGTGAACTGACTGTCTGAGACGTATTCGACATGCTCCGCGATCCGCCCGCCAAAGTCGAAGCTCAGCGTGCCGATTTCGGACCAAAGCCAGTGAGCGGCGACGTTAAGATAGCAGCCCTTGCTCCACGCACTCGGTTGAAACTCAACGACGGTCAGCCACCAGCCGTGATCGGCAAGCCATGTGCGAGATCGCCCCTTGCGCCTGAAACCGAGCGGCTCAAGCGCTGCTTTGGCCGCGTCAGCTATTATCCTGTCGTGCGTTCCCGGCATGCGTCCCAGGTCCAGAGCCTACGCAGACCTATGTCCGCTTACCACCCTGAGCGGACGCTCGCCGCACCTCGGCGATCTTTAACCCGTTCGTCTCGGCCCGAAGCCTGAAGGTCTCTTCGCTTCGCGCGAGCGTTTGGCCAAGGCTCTCGGCGCCCGCGCCTTCCTCCGGCCAGGGTGTGCAGCTCGGCCATTCCTTCGGGGCCCAGTGCTGCTTCTGCCGCCGAACCGCTCCAACATCGCCGCTTCTCCCGCCCCAGCTGCGCACCTTTCGGGCCCAAGCACGGCCTAAAGCTTGCGGATCGTGCCCTCCGAAACCGCGACGCGCATGCCCAGCTTCTTCACCGTCGCCTTGCTGTGGGCCACCCTTCCACCGGGCTGTGGCGTCAGCCATTGGTCGACGTCCAGACCGCCCTTGATCTTGAAGCGGAACCGGTATTTCCCGCCGACCTGCTCCACGGTGACGGGCCCGGCGGCATCGGACATCGTTCCCGTGAAGCGCCCGCTCGCGACCTGCCTGATCCGCCAGCGGCGCTCGATCGCCGGCTTGCCGTCCTCCTGCACATGCTGGACGAGGGCCAGCGATCCGTCGGGCAGGATCTGCCCGCGGCCGACCGTTCGCGAGCGGAAGGGCTTCTTCATCACCACCTTGACCGTGCTGACCATCTCGGTCCGGCCTTCGAAGAAGTTGAGGGGCTCGGCCCCGCCCTGCGGCCGGGCGGCGGCGGCGGGCGGCGCGGCGGCGGCGAGCAGCGCGGCGGGGACCAGGAAAGCAAGGCCGTTCAAGGGCTTGGAAACAGCAACCATAAACGGGTCAACGCAGCAAACGGCGAAGTTCTCCCTGGCCCGCCCAAGCCCTGCCCCGCCGTCCCAAGCCGGTGCAGAGCTTCCTTGCCCTCACAAGGAAAAGGGCCCGGCGGTCTCTCCCGCCGAGCCCTTTTCACTCACTTTCCAGCCGAACGGCAATACGCTTGGACCGCGTGCCGCCGAGCGGCTCAGCTCCGTTACTCGCGGTTGCCCATGAAGTTCAGCAGGAAGGTGAACATGTTGATGAAGTCGAGGTAGAGGTTCAGCGCCCCCATGATCACGACCTTGCCCATCATGTCCGTGCCGGCGACGTGGGCGTACATGCTCTTGATCTTCTGCGTGTCGTAGGCGGTCAGGCCCGCGAACAGCAGCACGCCGATCGCGCTGATCGCCAGCTGCATCGCGGTGGACTGCAGGAACAGGTTGATGATCATCGCCACCAGCAGGCCGACCACGCCCATGATCAGGAAGGTGCCCATGCCGGACAAGTCCTTCTTGGTCGTGTAGCCCCACAGCGACAGGCCCAGGAACGCCGCCGCTACCGCGAAAAAGGTCTGCGCGATGCTCGCCCCGGTGAACACCAGGAAGATCGACGACATCGACAGGCCCATCACAAAGGCGAAGGCCCAGAACAGCCCCTGCAGCGCCCCGGTCGACAGCCGGTTCATGCCGAAGCTCATCACCATCACGAACGCCAACGGGGCGAACATGATGACCCAGCGTAGCGGGGTCGACAGCACCTGCTCGGCCATGCCGCTCGAGGCGAACAGCAGGGCGACGATGCCGGTCAGCAGCACGCCCGAGGCCATGTAGTTGTAAACGGACAGCATGTAGGACCGCAGGCCCGCGTCGCGGGCGGCGCGCGGAACACCGACCGACGGTGCGGCAGTCGGCGCAGCGGTCGTGCGCGGGTCAGACCAGTTCTGCATTTCAAACTCCTTGCGTGGCGAGTCAGAAGGGGCTCGTCACAGGAGGCTATATCGTCTGAGGAGCCAATAGTTTCAAGTAAAACCGGCTGCGAAACGACCTACTTACATGTGAGTAGATGCTGTCCCCCGCCCCGCGGCGGAAAAGCCGTTGCGCCCGGCATCGCCGCTCTTTAGGCATTGGCCCCTTTCATGGGGCCGGGGGGCTGGGCAGTGGTTGCGTATTTCACCGAAACATTGCCCCACTTCCTTGCCTATTTCGCGGCCGCGCTGGCGCTCGCGGCGGCGTTCCTGCTCCTCTATGTGACGGTCACGCCGCACCGCGAGTTCGCGCTGATCCGTGAAGGCAACAGCGCCGCCGCGGTGCAGCTCACCGGCACCTTTCTCGGCTTCGCCATCCCCGTCGCGGTGGTGATCGGCCATTCGGTCAGCATTCCGGACATGCTGCTGTGGGGCGCGGTTGCCGCCTTGGTCCAACTGGCCGTGTTCGTGGCCATCGCCCGGCTGCTATTCCGGGAGATTTCCGCCAGGATCGCCGACCGCTGCACCGCGTCGGGCATCTTCGTCGGCGGCATGGGCCTGGGCGTAGGCGTCCTCCAGGCCGCCTGCATGGTCCCCTGAGAGGAGGCGACTGGACGATGCGCAAACCCATTCCGATCACCAGCGCGGTCGCCGCGGCCCTGCTTGCGCTGCCGGGCTGTTCCAACCGCAACGACTGGGATGACGGCGTGACCGCCGCCTCGGACACCGCCGTGTGCGTGAACAATGCCGGGCAGCGGGTCAGCGACGACCGCTGCGACGAACGCCGGGTGCGTTCGGGCGGGTTCGGCTTCTTCTATCTCCCCCGCGGCGCGCTGCTGCCCTACTATGGCCAGTCGGTCCGCGATCCCCGCTTCGCTTCCGGCTCCTCGACACCGCGCCCCGGAGTCAACTACGGGCGCGCTCCCGCCGCCACCCGCATGACCCGCTCGCAGGCCGTCTCGCGCGGGGGCCTGGGCTCGACCGGCCGGAGCTTCGGCCGCGGCGGCGGCTGATGCACCGGCGCACGATCGCTCCGCGGGCCGGGTGGCAGCGGATCGTCGAGGAACAGGGCCTTCTGTGGCACACGGGCAGCGACGGGCGCCCTTACTGGGACGAAAGCGGCTGCTACGTCTTCTCCCTCGCCGAGATCGAGCAGCTCGAGGCCGCAACCGAAGCCGTCTACGCCCTGTTCCTGAAGGCCGGCGACCGGATCGTGAAGGACCCGGCGCTGCTGTCCGCGCTCGGCATTCCGGACTTCTGCCACCGGGCGATCCGCGACGAGTGGCGCGGCGACCGGCCGGCGCTCGACTACGGCCGGTTCGACTTCGGCTGGGACGGCACCGGCAGCCCCAAGCTGTTCGAGTTCAACTGCGACACGCCCACCGCCATGCTGGAGGCCGGGGCGGTCCAGTGGGACTGGAAGGAGGAGTGCTTCCCCCATGCCGACCAGTTCACCAGCCTGCACGACAAGCTGGTCGAGCGCTGGGCCTACATGGCGCCCGACCTGCCGGGTGGCCGGGTCTGGTTCGCCCATGGGGACGACGGTTCGGGCGAGGACACCATCACCGCCACCTACATGCGCGACCTCGCCCAGCAGGCCGGGCTGGAGACGCATCCGCTGTTGATCGACGACATCGGCCTCGATGCGCAGGGCCGGATCGTCGACGGCGAGGACCAGCTGATCGCCGCCGTCTTCAAACTCTACCCCTGGGAGTGGATCGTCGCCGAGGAGTTCGGTCCGGCGGTCGTCCGCAACCTGCCGACAACCCGGTGGATCGAGCCCATGTGGAAGATGCTGTGGAGCAGCAAGGCGATGCTGGCGCTGCTCCACGACATGTTCCCGCGGCACCCCAACCTGCTCCCCGCCACGCTTGACCCCGGCAAGGCAGGCTCCAGCTACGTCGCCAAGCCGATCCTCGCCCGCGAAGGGGCCAATATCGAGATCGTTCGCGACGGTGAGGTCCTCGCCCGGTCCGAGGGCGATTACGGCGCCGTCCCGCGGGTCTACCAGCAGCTCCACCCCTTGCGCGACTTCGGCTGCGGCTATCCCGTGCTCGGCGCGTGGATCGTCGGCGGCGAGGCCGCGGGGCTCGGGATCCGCGAGGACGGGCTGATCACCGGCAACCGCGCCCGCTTCGTGCCTCACATCATCGAAGGATAAAGCGATGAGCAAGCTCCAGGCCGCCACCGACACGCTCAAGGAGCTTGCGGCGATCTATGCGGCCGTTCTGCTGACCGCCGCCCTGCTGTTCATGGCGGTGGAGGCCCGGCCGTTCGGCGAGAGCTTCTACTGGGCGGCGACCACCGCAACCTCCACCGGCTACGGCGACATCGCGCCCAGGACCGCCGCGGGACAGCTGCTGGCCGTGGTGCTCATGCACGTGTCCATCTTCGGCATCGCCCCGCTGATCATCGTCCGGCTGATCGAGCGCCTCAACCAGGACCGCGACGCCTTCACCCATGAGGAGCAGGTGCACATCCTGGAAGGGATCGCCCGGATCGAGCAGCGGCTGCAGCGGCTGGAGGAGCGGCCGGGCACCGGCGCTGAGGTGCCGCCCTACGCCAGGGTCGATCCCTGACGACCCGCCGGCTCAGGCGTTCGGCGCCGCAAGCCTGCCCGGTCTGCGGAGCGAGGCGTCGATCTCCGCCGCCGTCTGCGGCTTGCCGTAGAACCAGCCCTGCATGAACTCGCAGCCGGCGGTGGACAGGATCGCCGCATGGTGCTCGGTCTCCACGCCCTCCGCCAGGATCGGGATCTTGAGCGCGCTGCCCAGCGCCACCACCGCCAGCGCGACATCGGCCGCTTCCGGGCTGCTGACCACCGGCTCGACGAAGGAGCGGTCGAGCTTGACCTTGTCGAATTCGAACCGGCGGAGATAGCCGACGCTGGCATAGCCGGTCCCGAAATCGTCCAGCGAAACCTTGATCCCGTGGCGGCGGAGGTCGCGGATGACCTCCTCCGCCGCATCGGGCCGCCGCAGCAGATAGGTTTCGGTGATCTCGAACTCGAGCCGTTCGGGCGGAAAGCGGCACTCGGCAAGCGTCTGCAGCACGTCGTGCACCAGCATGCGGTCCCAGAACTGCGCCGGCGACAGGTTCACCGACAATAGGAACGGCCAGTCCCGCGCTTGGCTGCAGGCTTCGCGCAGCACGAAGCGCCCAAGCTCGACGATCGCGCCGCTGTCCTCGGCGACCGGGATGAACAGATCGGGCGAGATGGCGCCGCGGGTCGGATGGCTCCACCGCGCCAGCGCTTCCACGCCGGTGATCTGCCCGCCGCGCGAGCGCACGATCGGCTGGAACGCGACGGAGATCTCGCCCGCCGCGATGGCCCCGCGGAGATCGCTCTCCAGCTCCCGCCGCTCGCGCCGGCGATCGTCGAGCGTTGGCGAGTAGAGGCACCAATTGTCCCGGCCGCGCGACTTGGCCGCATACATCGCGACGTCCGCGCGCCGCACTACGTCCTCGCACTCCAGCCGGTTCCTTCGGCGATGCCGACGCTTGCGCCGACAATGATCGGCTCGGCCTGGAACTCGTGCGGCTCGCGCACCGCTCCGATGATCGCGGTGGCGGCTGCATGGTGGTCCATCGCTCCCGGCCCATGTTCCCAGGCGACGAAGAACTCGTCTCCGCCGGGTCGGGCGAGGCAGGCATGGCGCGGCAGGGCGCGACGCAGCCGCTCGCTGCTCCGCCGCAGCAGCAGGTCGCCGGTGGCGTGGCCGAAGCTGTCGTTGACCTCCTTGAAGCCGTCGGAACCAGGAACCGCTTGCCAAAACTCACGATCTGCCCCGCTCCGCCCACACTTGCTTGCGACCGCTAGCCGCCGGGGGTTGACGGATCGTTTCTCTTGCGCCCGTTGTGGAGCGATCCGCCTCCCGGTTCCGCCCGACCATGCACCGCCTGTTCCTCGCCATCCGCCCGCCCGAGCCTGTCCGCGACCTGCTGCTCGACCTGATGGACGCGGCCGAGGGCCTGCGCTGGCAGGACGAGGAGCAGCTCCACTGCACCCTGCGCTTCGTCGGCGAGGTGGACGGCCATGTCGCGGAGGACCTGGCGGGCGCGCTCACCGCCATCCGCTTCGACCCGTTCGAAGTGCGGGTGCAAGGCGTCGGCCGGTTCGAGCAGCGGCGCGGCGGCGCCCTCTGGGCCGGGGTCGCGCCCCGCGAGCCGCTCGCCGCCCTCGCCGCCAAGATCGACCGGGCCTGCGTCGCGGTCGGCCTCGCCCCCGAGCGCCGGGCCTACCACCCGCACATCACGCTAGCCCGCTGGCGCGGTGCCGCCCCGGTCCAACCCTTGCTCGAACGCCACGCGAACCTGGCGTCCGAGCCGTGGCAGGTCGCCCGCTTCACCCTCTACGAAAGCCACCTCGCCCGCGCCCGCGCCCACCACGAGGCGGTGGCGGACTACGGCTACGATGGGCGGGGCTAATGCATGCGCCAGGATATGCGGGCGAAGAAGGGCGCCTCGACCGCCTTGCCGCTTGCCTCGCGGGCAGGCTCGAAACGCGCCCGCCGGACCACGATCGCGCAAGTCGTTGAGTCGAGCGCCGCATGCCCGGCGGAATGAAGAACGCGGCAATCCCGTGCCCTTCCATCCACTCCAACCGTCACCATGACCTCTGCGGTACCGCTGGCTCCGTCCCGAAGGGCGGCAGACGGATAATCTTCCGCCCTGACGTAGGCGACAACATCCTCACGCGGTTTGGCGAAGGTCGTGAGCCGGGCGGTTTCCGCAGGGAAGCCCCAATCCTTCAGCAAGCCTTCGGTGCAACCCTGCAGGGCAGGCCGGACCTGGTTGAGCGCGGGAAGGAACAGGGCGGCCTCGATGTCGGGCCCGCGGAGCCCGAGCCTCCCCGTGGCCCAGAGCCGCTGCATCTCCTCGCCTTGCAACGCCATTTGCCAGACACGCTGCTTGCTGGCGGTCAGCCCTGCCAAGGTCATGCCCTCCGCTTTGACCGCCACGCCACCCGCGTCGATCCGGACCCGGTCGAGCGACAGGCGTGCATCCTCGGTCAGCAGCCATAGTTGACCCGCATCGCTGGCCGGCGTCGGGGCGAGCACCACTACCAGCGACTTGTTGTGTGCCGCGAAGGTCCGACTCGCCAGACACCGCCGGTCGGCATGCTCGACCGTCCACTTGCCCGTGGCCGTCCACACCCCCGGCGGTGGCTCTGCGCCGCACGGCGAACTCGCAACCACGGCGCACAACAACGAGCACCCGATCCACCGCATTGTCGCCCCTTCCGCCAACAGCGAATGCCCCATCAGCCGCCCGGCTGCTCGCCTAGAAGTACATGTAGCTCGTCGACCCGTTATCCCAGACGATGACCTGCTGGATCAGCTTGCCGCTGGGATCGTACAGCATGGCGGTCAGCTTGAAGGTCTCGCTGCCGGCCTGGTCGTAGTTGATCACGTCCTGCGTGTCCAGGCGGCCCTGCGCGTCGTAGCTGAACCAGGCCGAGCTCCAGCTCTTGCTGCCGTCCTGGTCGAGGTCGATGAAGGTATGGCTGCCGTCGTCGCGGACCAGGTCCTCGCTGTCGAGCCGGCCAAGCGCATCATAGTTGAACCAGTCCTGCGACCAGCCGAAGGCGCCCGCCTGGTCGAAGTTGACGAACGTCCGCGAGCCCCCGTCGTAGAGCACGTCCTCGCTGTCCAGCCGCCCCTGCGCGTCATAGCTGAACCAGTCCTGCCGCCAGTCCTTGCTGCTGTCCTCGTCCAGGTTGACGAACAGCCGGGTGCCGTCGTCGTAGAGGTTGTCGACATAGGACAGCCGCCCGGCCGTGTCATAAGCGTACCAGACCTGCCGCGTGTCGTAGGCGCCCGTCGGATCGGCGCTGACGGTAACCTTGCTGCCGTCGAGGTAGTTGGTGGAGGCCTCCACCACCTGCCAGTTGCCGTTGTAGATGCCGACCATGGACGCGACGTTTCCGCCCTGCCCGCGCTGCGTCACCTCCGCCGCTTCGAAGCCCTGGCTGATCAGGTCCACTCCAGCCGGCACCGCGCCCTCGATCGCCAGCACGTCGTTGCCGGCGCCGCCGGTCACGTACCGCATGTCGTCCGCCGCATCGTAGATGATGTAGTCATCGCCCTCGCCGCCATCCAAGGCGTCCGCCTCTTGGCCGCCGTCGAGAATATCGTTACCCGCACCGCCGACGAGCGTGTCGGTGCCCGGGCCCCCGATCAGCAGGTCCGCACCGGCACCGCTGTCAAGAAGGTCGTTGCCCTCCTCGCCTTCCAGGTAATCGTCGCCACCGTTCGCGCGGAGCGTGTCGTCGCCCGGCCCTCCGTAAACTTCGTCCCCCTTCGCGCTGCCTGAGAACTGATCTGCGCCGCTGCCGAGCTCCACATAACCGGCGACGTATCCGCCAACGTTGCTGAAAACGTCGTCGCCGGCGAACAGGATCACGTCGCCCATGATCAGGCCCGGGTTGCTGATCTCGTCGCTGAGCTCCGTTCCTTCACCACCAAACAGGTCGCCATGAATAGTGCCGCGGTTCTGCACCCGGATGAATTCCTCAGAATAGACCGCACCGATGATCGTGCCGGAGTTCGTCAGCTTGCCGTCCAGGAAGACGGCAATGTCGCCGATGATGGTTTCGCTGTTGTCCACCTCGCCAACGCCGACGTAGATGGCGATCGAGGGGTAGTCGCCGTAACTCCGCACTTCGATGTGACCGGCGTTGGTGACGTCCACGGGATTGCCTCCCTCACGGGGCGTTGTGCCGATCGGCATGACGATGCCCGACGCGTTGAGGCCCTCGACAAGGATGCGCCCACCGGCAGCGTTCACGACCCGGCCGCCGTTGGCGAAATGGATCGCCGTGCTATTACCCTCCGGCGAGTAGAGGGCGATTAGGCCGCTGTTGGTGACGAGCCGATCGGACTGCCAAGTCAATAAGAAGCTTGCATGGTAATGGTCGCTGATGACGAAGAACTCGCCACTATTGGTGAAGCTGGTCCGCTGGCCGGAGCCTCCAGGGTCGTGGATGCCATGCGCCAGCCCCGCGACGCGGCCCTGCTGGTGAATGACGATCGTTCCCGAATTGTCTAGATTGACCACCGAATAATGACGCTGGCCAAAGCCGGGGCCGCGAAATCATCGGCGCTATCCTGCACGAAGATGGTCCCGCGGTTCGTCAGACCGGTGAAAGCCCATTCGAACAGCCTATCCGCCGCTCCGCTCGCCACCATGGAAAGGTAGGTGCCGGCCTCGACGGTGTAACTGGCAGTCTCGGAAGTCGAATAGATCGGCTGAGTGTTGGGCGGTCCCGGCGGCGGCGGCGCCGCAGGCACCAGGGCGGGTCCGATGCGCAACTCGACACCACCTCCGGGGGCCGCACTCGCCACCAAGCGGCCGTTCACCGGCCCGGCCAAGGTCAGCGAGCCGCCCGTGTAGGTCAGCATGTTGCCCGAAAGACGGAAACTGAAGTTAGCCAGCATCGCATCGGTGATGATGATGCGATCGCTCGTTCCGAAGTCCGTGATCGTGTCTCCGTTCAGCCCCGCAGCGGTGTCACTGAATGTGTCGAGACCAGCGCCGCCAACCAAACGGTCGCGCCCTGCCCCTCCGGTCAGCAGGTCGTCGCCGAAGAGGCCCAAGATCTGGTCGTCAAAGGCCGTGCCCAGTACGGAATTCGGCCCTTCGCCACCCACTATCTCCAAGCCGTTTCGCATGGCCGAGCGTCAATGTTGATACGCTCGTGAAAGGTATTGTTAGGCGAGCCTTGGAGGTCGGTGCCTCCGGCGAGTTCGACCCGCTCGATCCCAGTGTCTCCAGCGAACAATGTGAGCGTTTCGCTCTGAGTGGTGGCGAACCTGACAGTGTCGTAGCCGACGTGTCCGTGATTTCAGCAGCCGTGTATTCCACGCTACTTGCGATATAGTGAACGTCGTTCCCGGCACCACCTTGCAGGTCATCGACGCCCTCTAACCCGGCCAGAACGTCGTCGCCGGAAAGACCCAAGAGTTGGTTGCGGTCGGCATCGCCGACCAGAGATCGTTGAGAGAACTTCCCTCCACGTTCTCGATCGACAGCAATGTGTCCTGACCTTCGCCCCAGCCCTGGGGACGGTCGTCCCAAAGGTAGACGGAGACCCGCGCCGGAGCGCTCCGGTAACTGACCGTGTCTATGCCGCTCCCGCCATCCAGATGGTCGTCGCCCGCTCCGCCGACGAGGATGTCGTCACAATCGCCGCCCAGAATGTGGTCGTTGCCCGTTCCGCCATTCAGCGGTCCGCGCCTGCTCCGCCGTCGATCGTATCATCGCCGCCGCCCGCGTTCGCAAGGTCGTCACCGCCTCGCGCTTCGATCAGATCGGCGTCGTGGCCTCCAGTAAGGTTGTCATTACCCGCTGTTCCAACGATCGTCGGCATGGCTCCCCCCACTTAAGACTGGCCGCTATCCACCCTGGCATACCACCGCGTTTCTCTGCAAGGTGAACGCAAGTTTAATGCATTGGCGGGTTCCCGAGCCCTTGCGCCCACTCGCTTGCGTTCACCGCACACCCTGCCCATCTGACGACTGCGAGCGCTTCCGCTTGCCCCGAGAACAAATCTGGAACAAACTCCCTCCATGATGAAGTCGATTTCCGTCCGCGGCGCCAAGGAGCACAACCTCAAGAACGTCTCCGTCGACATCCCGCGCGACAGCTTGACCGTGATCACCGGCCTGTCCGGCTCGGGCAAGTCGAGCCTCGCCTTCGACACCATCTACGCCGAAGGGCAGCGCCGCTACGTCGAGAGCCTGTCCGCCTACGCCCGGCAGTTCCTGGAGATGATGCAGAAGCCGGACGTCGAGCATATCGACGGCCTCTCCCCCGCCATCTCGATCGAACAGAAGACCACCAGCCGCAATCCGCGCTCCACGGTCGCTACCGTGACCGAGATCTACGACTATATGCGCCTGCTCTGGGCGCGCGTGGGCGTCCCCTACTCGCCCGCCACCGGCGAGCCGATCGAGGCCCAGCAGGTCAGCCAGATGGTCGACCGCGTCATGGCTCTGCCCGAAGGCACCCGCCACTACCTCCTCGCCCCCGTGGTCCGCGGCCGCAAGGGCGAGTATCGCAAGGAGCTAGCCGAGTGGCAGAAGGCCGGCTTCACCCGCGTCCGCATCGACGGCGAGTTCTACGCCATCGAGGAAGCGCCAGCCCTCGACAAGAAGTACAAGCATGACCTGGAGGTGGTGGTCGACCGCATCGTCGTCCGTGACGGCATCCAGTCGCGGCTGGCGGACAGCTTCGAGCAGGCGCTGAAGCTGGCCGAGGGGCTGGCGTATCTGGATCCTGCGGACCCTCTCCCCTCCCCTTCAGGGGAGGGGCCGGGGGTGGGGGCGAGCGTCCGCGAGCCACATGACTCCCCCACCCCTAACCTCTCCCCTGAAGGGGAGGGGAACCAGAACCTCGGCGTCGCCGCCGCCCTCCACAAAGCCGCCGACCGCGCGGTCCTCGCCACCCACGCACCCCCGGGCCGCATCTGCTTCAGCGAAAAATTCGCCTGCCCCGTCAGCGGCTTCACCATCGCCGAGATCGAGCCGCGCCTGTTCTCCTTCAACGCTCCCCAGGGCGCCTGCCCGGCCTGCGACGGCCTCGGCGAGAAAATGGAGTTCGACGAGGACCTGGTCGTCCCCAACCACGAGCTGACCCTCAAGAAGGGTGCGGTCGTGCCCTGGGCCAAGAGCCAGCCGCCCTCGCCCTATTAC
>NZ_CADCWA010000036.1 GCF_902806285.1 uncultured Sphingomonas sp.
ACCGTTTATCCGGACGCCACCTTCACCCTGCGCATCAGCTACGGCCAGGTGAAAGGCTGGACGGAGAACGGCCGCCAGGTGGCGCCCACCACCACGCTCGGCGGTACGTTCGAGCGAGCGAGCGGAGCCGAGCCGTTCAAGCTGCCGCAGGCGTTTCTCGCCAACGCCCGCAAGATCGACCGCGGCACCGTGTATGACTTCGTGACCACCAACGACATCATCGGCGGCAACTCGGGCTCGCCGGTGATCGACCGCGCGGGAACGGTGATCGGCGCCGCGTTCGACGGCAACATCCATAGCCTGGGCGGCAACTACGGCTACGATCCCGAGCTCAACCGCACGGTGGTAGTCTCGACGGCGGCGGTGAACGAAGCGCTGCGCGACATCTACCCGGCCCCGGCGCTCCTGGCTGAACTGCAGGGAAGGCGGCGGTGATCGTCACCCCCGACTTGATCCGGGGTCTGCCTTCTTTCCGCGTGCAGGAAGAACAAGGCGGATCCCGGCTCAAGGCCGGGATGACGATCCGTGATACTTCTTCTCAGCTTCAGCCAGGTAGTCGCGCGTGATCGGCAGGGCATGGCGGTCGCGGACGTACTGGATCTGGTAGTTGCCCATGCCGCCATGCTCGAAGGTCGCGATTACGCCCGCCAGGTAGAACAGCCACATGCGGTAGAAGCGCTCGTCGTACATGGCGACGATCGCCGCGCGGTTCTCGACGGTGCGGCGGTACCAGTGCCGGCCGGTCAGCGCATAATGCAGCCGCAGCGTTTCGAGGTCGCCGATGATCAGCTTGTTCTTCTCGCTGGCAGCGACGATCTCGCTGAGGGCAGGGATGTAGCCGCCGGGAAAGATGTACTTGCGGACGAAGGCGTCGGTGACATTCGGCCCGCCAAACCGGCCGATGGTGTGGAGCAGCATGACGCCGTCATCCGCTAGCAGGTTGCGGCAGGTGCGGAAGAACTCGCGGTAGTGCGGCGGGCCGACATGCTCGAACATGCCGACCGACACAATCCGGTCGAAGCGGCCGGTGAGCTGGCGGTAGTCCTGTAGCTCGAAGCGGACCTGGTCGGCGACGCCCGCGGCCTCCGCCCGCTCACGCGCGACTGCAAGCTGCTCCCGCGACAGGGTGATGCCGAGCACTTCCACGCCGGCGGTGCGGTGGAGGTAAAGCGCCATCCCGCCCCAGCCGCAGCCGATGTCCAGCACCCGCTGACCCGGCTTAAGCGCCAGCTTGGCGGCAATGTGCGCCTTCTTGTCGAGCTGCGCCTGCTCCAGGCTGTTCCCCGGGTCGGTGAAGTAGGCGCAGCTGTATTGGAGGTCCGGATCGAGGAAGAGGCGGTAGAAATCGTTGCCGAGGTCGTAGTGGTGCGCGACGTTGCGGCGCGAGCGGCGCTGCCAGTTGAGCCGTGACAGGCGCCCGGAGGTCCTGCTGACCGCGCGCCGCAGCGGGTTGGGAATCTTGAGGGCCGTGCTCTTGGACCAGGGCGCATTGCCGCGGATCAGGGTCAGCAGCGCCAATATGTCGCCCTGCTCGATGACCAGCCGTCCGTCCATGAAGGCCTCGGCCGCGCCCAGCCGCAGGTCGCGGGCGATCGCTCCCGGCACGCCCCGGTCCGCGAAGCGGACCGTCACGTTCTCGAAGGCGGGATCGGGTCGGCCGAAGCGCCGCTCCGAGCCATCGGCATAGCGGACCGTCAGCACGCCACGCTTGACGACGCGGCTCAGAACGCTCTCGACAATCCCCACTCCGCATCTCCCTCTCCGCTGCCTGTCTAACGCGGCGACAGGGCCCAGCGCAAAGTGCCAGCGAGCCCCAGCGTGGCAGCGCCGACCGCGGGCCGGGTAAGGCCGGACGAACGCAGCGCGTGCATCCGCCGCGCCCAGGGCGGCAGCAGGTCGACGGCCGACTGCATCAGCAGAGCCTGCACCGGGAGAACCCGCAGCTTGTCGGGGACATTGCGCAAGATGATGTCGCGAACGGTTCGGGCACGCTCGTCCGGCCGGAGCTCGGGCACGAAGCTGCGAAGCAGCTCCGCGGCCTCCTGCGCGCTCTGCGGCACCGGATCGGCGCCGAGCAGCCGAGCGACTGGCGCCACCTCGCGCCAGTAAGCGTCGCGGTCGCCCGCGCTCATGCGCGGCTCGCCGAACCGGACCCAGCCGTCGAGGAACATCGCCGAGCCTGCCACGTGCACCCACGCCAGCAGCCGCGGATCATTGGCGTCGTATGGGGTGCCGTCGGGCAGCGTGCCGTTCACATGGTCGTGGATGCGCCGCACCCGGCCGATCGCCGCCTCGGCCTCGTCGCGGTGCCCGTAGGTGGTCACCGCGATGAACCGGGCCGTGTTGCGCAGACGGCCGTGCATGTTCTTCTGGAAATCGCTGTGGTCCCACACCCCGGCCAGCGCGCTGGGATGAAGCATCTGAAGCAGCAGCGCGGCGATCCCGCCGACCATCATGGAGGTGACGTCGCCGTGCACCCGCCAGGCGACGCCATGGGGCGGGCAGAGCGCGTGCGGCGAGGACTTGATCGGCTCCTGTCCGCGGCCGCGGTCGTTGAAGAAGGCGACGACCTCGCCCGCGATGCGACGGCGGAGTGCTTCAGCGGGCGGGGCAAGGGATGCCATGGATGGTCCAACGTGTAGAAGAGCGCTGTGCTCCTGCGAAGGCAGGAGCCTAGTTCTCTTCGGAAGGTAAGAAGTTACTGGGCCCCTGCCTGCGCAGGGGCACTGAGCGCATCTACTTCGCTTCGCCGCTTCTTCTCGGCCGCGGTCTTGAGCTGCCCGCAGGCCGCATCGATGTCCCGCCCGCGGGGCGTGCGGACCGGAGCGGAGATGCCGGCTTCGAAGATGATGTTGCTGAATGCACGGATGCGTTCGTCGGTCGAGCACTCGTAGGGCGCGCCCGGCCAGGGATTGAACGGGATCAGGTTGACCTTGGCCGGCAGCCGATAGTGCCGGATCAGCCGCACCAGCTCGCGCGCATGCTCGTCCGAGTCGTTCTTGTCGCGCAGCATCACGTACTCGAAGGTGATCCGCCGCGCGTTGTTGGCGCCCGGGTAGTCGGCGCAGGCCTGAAGCAGCTCCTCGATGCCGTACTTGCGATTGAGCGGCACGATCTCGTCGCGGATCTCCTTGGTCACCGCGTGGAGCGAGACCGCCAAGTTGACACCGATCTCCTCGCCCGCGCGCGCCATCATCGGCACCACGCCGGAGGTCGACAGGGTGATCCGACGCTTGCTGAGGCCCAGGCCGTCGCCGTCCATGACGATCTTCAGCGCGTCGCGGACGTTGTCGAAGTTGTAGAGCGGCTCGCCCATGCCCATCATGACGATGTTGGTCAGCATGCGGCCCTCAGGCTGGCTCGGCCACTCGCCCAGCGCGTCGCGGGCGAGCATGACCTGGCCGACGATCTCGTGCGGCTCCAGATTGCGCACCAGCCGCATGGTTCCGGTGTGACAGAAGCGGCAGTTCAGCGTGCAGCCGACCTGGCTCGACACGCACAGGGTGCCCCGGTCCGCGTCGGGGATGAACACCGCCTCGAAGTCGTGACCGTCGTCGGTCTTGAGCAGCCACTTGCGGGTGCCGTCGCTCGAGACCTGGGCCTCGACCACGCCGGGGCGAGAGATCACGAACCGCTCGGCGAGCCAAGGCTGCTGGGCCTTGGCGATGTCGGTCATCAGCGCGAAGTCGGTCACTCCGCGGTTGTAGATCCAGTGCCACAGCTGCTTGGACCGGAGCTTGGCCTGGCGCGCGTCCATGCCGCCGGCCTGCAAGGTATCGCGGATCGCCTCGCGCGCCAGGCCCACCAGCTCCACGCGCCCATCGGCGCGCACCGGTGCGGCGCGGGGAACGGGCACAGGGTCGACCGGGCCGGGGATCGGCATCAGGTTGGTGTCGGCGCTCATGAGGAAGCATCCATGTAGTGGAGACTGCAGCGTTTTTCTACCGGGGCCGCGAACAAGCCGCGGCGGCGGCGTCGATCGCCGTGGGGGCGCCGGCGAGCAGGTAACGGTCGGTGTAGCCGCTACCGAACCCGCGGAACCGCACCCGCATGTCGCCGGCCCGCCGCAGCGCCGCGATCAGCGCGGCTTCCTGCGCGGGCCCACGGCTCCACGCGTCGGCGCCGCGGCCGAGGAGCTGGAAGGGCTGACCGCCGACCACCAGCAACACGCTGCTCCCGGCACGCGCAGGCCGGCTCAAGCGGACGTGCAGCTCGCCCTGGCGCGGGCCGCCGCGGTCGAAGGTGAAGCTCACCCGCGCCTGGTCGCTGCCCCTGGGCGCGATCAGCTCCGACCGGGCCAGCGCCGCGCAGCTGCGGCCGTCGGCGCGCTCCACCGCCACCCAGTGGCCCCCGGCGAACAGCGTCCGTGCCCGGACGGAACCACTTGCCGCTAGGAGGGCGAGGGCCAAAGCGAAGCGGAAGCACCGGCGCATGCAGCCCCTGTTCCCGCACGCTTCTTCTTGCGCAAGCCCGAGAGATGGCTGGCGCCGGTCGTTGTTGCACCAATCGTTTACATTTCGGTCGCTAGCTAACCGCCGTGACCGGCAGCGGTCTGCTCGGATTTGCTGCGTCACGGGGGGATGATGACGTCTGAAGTTCGTTTGGTGGTTCTGCATGGGTCGCGTCCGTGACCGCCGAGCTGCTCCATAGTATCGCAACCGAGCTCACGCTGTTCGCTTCCGCGGGCTTTCTGCTGTTCGCGCTGGACGACCTCCTGGTTGACCTCGTCTACTTCGCCCGCCGGGGCTGGCGATCAGCTACCGTTTACAACCGCCATCCGCGCGGCGACGTTCGCAGCCTGCCCTCGCCGGCACAGCCCGGCTGGCTGGTGGTGTTCATTCCTGCGTGGGACGAAGCGGCGGTGATCGGCAAGATGCTTCGGGCCACGCTGGACCGGCTGGCGCACTCGAACTTCACCCTGTTG
>NZ_CADCWA010000037.1 GCF_902806285.1 uncultured Sphingomonas sp.
AGATGCTGCCGGCCTCGGGCCATGCGGCGACGACGACGAGGTGCTCGACGGGCAGTCCGGCCTTGAGGAGGTCGCGCGAATGCATGTCGATGCAATAGGCGCACCTGTTGATCTGGGACACGCGCAGGAACACGAGATCGACCAGGCGCGAGGGGAGCCCCGACTGGCGGACATAGCCGTGCACGGCGCCGAGCGCCTTGGTTCTGTCAGCACTCGCGCCAAACCTGACGGCGCAAGCTGCGGGACGAGTTGGGCCTACGCGGCCGCGAGGATTGCGAGCGCGGCGGTGGCACGGCGGAAATGAAGCCGGCGACGGAGGTCGGCGGGGACGTGCTGGTTGTGGCGGGTCCCGGGGCGGAGGAAGTCGCGGAGCTCGTCGTGGCTGCGGCAGAAGCGCTCCACCGAGGCGAAGCTCTTGAACCCGCGCATGCATCGGATCCGGCCTTTCACGCCGCGGTGGTCCTGCTCCAGGCCGTTGTTCTTATAGGCGCTGGTCCGGTGCACGACCCGCCGGCCGAGCGTCGAACGGATCGCCCGCGGGTAGGAGCCGTGCCCGTCGGTGGTGACGCGGTCCGGCGTCACGCCGGTGGCGGCCTTGGCCGAGCGGAAGAAGGCCCGGGCCGCCGCCATGTCGCGGCGCTCGCTCAGCATGGTGTCGACGAGGTCGCCGTCGCGGTCGACGGCGCGGTAAAGGTGAGCCCAGCGGCCCCGCACCTTCAGGCATGTCTCGTCCACGTGCCAGTGCCGGCCGCGGGCGCCGCCCTCGCCGCGCCGGCGCCGCCGGAGTTCGCCGGCCAGGGCCGGTGCGAGCTTCGCCTCCCAGTCCCGCGCCGCCTCGTGGCTGAACACGATGCCGCGCAGGAGGAACATCTCCGCAAGGTCCCGCAGGGTCAGGCGGTAGCGCAGGCGCCACAGCACCACGAGGGCGATGATGTCGGAAGGGTACTGCGTCCGGTTGAGCGATCCGGCGCTGCGCTCGTTGAACTGCCTGCCGCACTCCCGGCAGCGGAACCGGCGGTAGCCCCGGGCCGTGCGCTCCGGCCGCTCCGCCGCCGCCGCGGAGCCGCAGCGCACGCAGTCCATCCAGGCCTCACCCCCCGCTGGACCCGAAGCCTACCAGCGGTGCCGCGCCCGACCAAACAGGTCCCTTGGCTCGGATCCTGACAGAACCGATGAGCGGTGGAAGCGCAAGGCCGCGCAGCCGCGCCGCTCGCTCACCCCGAACGCGTCCCGCACGTGGCGGACGAGCTCGCGCCGGCGGCCAGGCGTCAGGGCTTTTTTTGGCGTTTATATACATCATTGACCTAATCGCCGGGGCCACCTAAGATGCGCGCATGGCCGAGTTCCGCACCCTTCTCGATCTGACGACCGCGGTACCGGACGAGGACGCGGCCATCGCCCACTTCACGGCGATCAGGTGGAAGGGCGGCGCATTCTGCCCATACTGCGCCGGCCGCAAGATCTACACCTTCGCCGACAAGAAGACGCACAAGTGCGCGGCCAAGGACTGCGGCAAGCGGTTCTCCATCAAGGTCGGCACCGTGTTCGAGGACAGCAAGGTCCCGATCCGGAAGTGGCTCATGGCGATCTGGCTGCTCACCTCGCACAAGAAGGGCGTCGCCAGCACCATCCTCGCGCGCGACGTGGGCGTGACGCAGAAAACCGCGTGGTTCATGCTGCACCGGTTGCGCCACGCCGCCGTGACGAAGAGCTTCAACGCCCCTTTGGCCGGGACGGTTGAAGCCGACGAGACTTTCGTCGGCGGCAAGGAGAAGAACAAGCACGCCTCCAAGCGCGCCGGCGGCACCCAGGGCGGCAAGGGCAAGGCCGTGGTGTTCGGCATGGTGGAACGCGGCGGCGACCTCCGCATGATGCACGTCCCCGACCTCAAGGCCCGCAACGTCCAGGGCGCCATCGGGCGGCACGTGGCGCCGGGCAGCAACGTCATGACGGACGAACACACATCCTTTGTCGGATTGCAGGGCAGCTACAACCACCGCACGGTCAACCACGCCAAGGGGGAGTTCGTGCGGCATTTCGTGCTGCACACGAACACCATCGAAGGGGCGTGGTCGCTGCTCAAGCGCCAGATCGTGGGCATCCACCACTTCGTCAGCGCCAAGCACCTGTCGCGCTACGTCGCGGAAGCCGAGTGGCGCTACAACCGCCGCAAGGCCGCGGACGCGGCGCGGGTGGACGCGCTCATCGCGGGCTCGGACGGGCGTCTGAAATACAAAGCTCTGATCGCATGACGAAGGAGCGGAAGCGCAAGCCGCCGGCCAGCCTCGACATACCGTTCGAGGAAGCGGTGGCCCGGCTTCTGCAAACCGATCCGAAGGAGCTGGCGGACGCGCACGAGCGATTGAAGCAAGAACAGGAGGCGACGAAAGAGTATGTCGAGGAACGGAGGCAAAGCATCCGCCGAGGAGCGCGGCGATCCACCCGTCGATCCGGTGTATGACTTCCTCTACCACGACGCGCGCCGCACCCAGTCATTCCTAGGCCAGATAGACCCATCCGGGCATCTCACCGCACTCAAGCAATCGGAAACCGCGTCCAAGAGCGAAGGCGAGGAAGGCAGCGTGCAAACCGCCGCGAACCTCGCCGTGGCGAAGGCGGTCGGCACCACCAAGCGCATGCGGGGTTCCGGCGGCGGCGAAGCGGTCGAGCGCACCTACGATCCGTTTTGGGCAAACGCTTTGGAGTTCCGCGACTACCTGCTCAAACACGACCTGCTGCGGTTCGACCTCGAAGGCGCGCGGATCGGCCAGTTCGTGCTTGTCACCGGCGCTCTGACGGTCATGGACCTGACGTTGTTCAAGGGGCTGTGGCAGTTGCCGGCCGTGCGTGACGCCATGCTGGCCGGGGCCGCGACCGCGCCGCCCGCGCAGGAACCCCGAAACCGCCAGGAGAGGCGGGTAGCGGCGCATCGCGGCGGAAAGCCTCAACCACCACCGGCCGCATCTGAGACCGAACGCACGCTTGAAGGCGGACTTGCCCTCATTGGGATGCTGCCTCACGCCATACAGGCGCGGATCGCCGTGTCGGCGGAAGGCCCGGTAGTCTGGACCTCCTTGCGGGAAGAAGGCTTGGTTGTTTCAGCGGCCGATCTGATTTTGAAGCATGGTGCGGCGGTCGCGGGCGAATGGAGCATGCTCGGCGTGCTCGATGCGTTCCCGGACCTCGACGCGGACGGCAATCTGACACCGAGCGGCGTGGAAGGCGCGTTGAGCGCGCTTTCCTTATCGGACAGCCCGTTCGGTCAAGTGATGTATCAAATGATGCCGTGATCCTCCCCCTCCGAAGCGGTCCGCCCTGAGGTATGGGTTCGAACCGGAGGAGGACCGAGATGGCGAGCAAGAAGCACCGGCCTGAGGAGGCGGTGGCCAAGCTGCGGCAGGTGGATGTCCTGGTGTCGCAGGGTCAGACGGTGGCGGAGGCGATCCGTGCGGTCGGCGTGACGGAAGTGACCTACTACCGTTGGCGGCGGGAGTTCGGGGGGCTGAAGGCGGACCAGGTGAAGCGCCTGAAGGAGCTGGAGGCGGAGAACGCGCGCCTGCGCCGCGCCGTCTCGGACCTGACCTTGGACAAGCAGATCCTGCAGGAGGCCGCCCGGGGAAACTCCTAGGCCCCGCGCGCCGGCGCGCCTGCATCGAGCACGTGCGGCGGACGCTGTCCGTCTCCGAGCGCCGCGCCTGCGCGGTGCTAGGCCAGCACCGCTCGACGCAGCGCAAGGCGCCGCGGGGCCGCGACGACGAGGAGCGGCTGACCGCCGACACCATCGAGCTGGCGCGGCAGTACGGCCGCTACGGGTACCGCAAGGTCACGGCCCTGCTGCGCGGGGCCGGGTGGCTGGTGAACGACAAGCGCGTGGAGCGGATCTGGAAGCGCGAAGGGCTGAAGGTGCCGCCGCGCCAACCCAAGCGCGGGCGGCTGTGGCTGGCCGACGGCTCCTGCGTCCGGCTGCGCCCGGAGCGGCCCAACCACGTCTGGTCGTACGACTTCGTGGAGGACCGCACCCACGACGGGCGCAAGTTCAGGCTGCTCAACGTCATCGACGAGTTCACCCACGAGTGCCTGGCGATCCGGGTCGGGCGCAAGCTCGGGGCCGCCGACGTCGTCGACGTGCTGTCCGACCTGTTCATCCTGCGCGGCGTGCCCGGGCACATCCGCTCGGGCAACGGCCCCGAGTTCGTGGCCAAAACGGTGCAGGGTTGGATCGCGGCGGTCGGCGCCAAGACCGCCTACATCGCGCCCGGCAGCCCGTGGGAGAACGGCTACGTGGAAAGCTTCAACGCGCGCCTGCGCGACGAGCTGCTGGACGGCGAGATCTTCTACTCGCCGCGCGAGGCCGAGGTGGTGATCGAAAGCTGGCGGCGGCACTACAACGGCGTACGCCCGCACGCCTCGCTCGGCTTCCGGCCGCCCGCGCCGGAGGTGGTTCTGCCGGCCTGCGCCGCCTGGCCCGCGGCGCTACGCCGACCGGCCTCGCCGACCATGCAGGTCGTGGCGCCCAAGCCGACGCTGAACTAACATTCGCCGCGGACCACTCGGTGGGGGCCGGTCAGCGGCGCCATAGGACCGCAGCTTGTCGGTCGTGACCACGGCGGGCGCGAAGCCCTGCTTCCTGAGCAGCTTGCGCATCAACTTCAGGGCGGCTGCCTTGTCCGTAAGCGTCGCGGCGACCGCA
>NZ_CADCWA010000038.1 GCF_902806285.1 uncultured Sphingomonas sp.
TGCAGGTCGCCGGTTCGGCAGCGACCTCGTCGTGCACGAGGCCTGCTTCCCGCACCTCACGGGCGGCGGCCTCCAGGACGGCCGCGAGCGGGTCGTCTCCGCCCGGCGAGCGCAGCATGCGGTCCACCAAGCGCCCGATTGGCGCTGACAGGTTCGGGCCGCTCAGGCGACCTGCTGTTCGGCGGTCGCCAGCGCCCCCCTCAGCGCGGGTTCGGCGCAACGACCGCGGGCACCGCGTTGGCCGCACCGTCTCCTGGGCCGTCCCCCGGGCCGTCAGCGGCATCCTGAGCGCAGAAAGGAGCGATCGGCCATCGGAAGCTCCTCTCCGAGCTGGACCTTGAGGGCGATGGCGCGGCAGCGCCCGTCCATGGTGGGCGACGCCGGTGCTTGGGCGGGCGGGCGCGCCGCAGCCCTCACGGCGGCGGTTTCGGCAGGGAGTCGCTGCTGCCTCGCGCGTTTCGCGCCGGGAGCTTCGCCCGGGACCTGAGGGCGGGTCTGCGGCTGCATCCCGTCACGCGGCACCGAGGCGGCGTAGGGGCGCGACGGCGAGGGAGGCACGATCGTCGGCGCAGACGCCGCCATGGTCTGGGAGCCAGATCGGGTCATGTCGGCCGGCGGTTCCGGGGCGTGCGGCGCATCGGTGGAATCCTCGATGCCGTTCGAAACGGCCGAGGCGGATTCGACGGGTCGCGACGCGGTCGCCGCCGTTCCCGCGGCTTCCCCGAAATCAGCGGCCCCACGCTCTCGAAGGCCCGGCAGCGGCACGGGCGCGGTCAACTGTTCCGGGGTTGGCGTGCCGGACTGGTCGGGCGCGTGGCTCGCCGCGATCGCCGGCGGCGGCGCGGGCGTCTCCTCCGCCGACGCTGTCTGTGTAGGCTCCGGGGCGGCGGGAGCTACCGTCGGGCCGGCGCCAACGGTCCCTTGGACGTCACCGGGCCGCGGGCCGGCGGCCTCGTCGGTGCCGGGCGGCGACGGCGGCCAAGCCGGCGACAGCGAAGGAACGCTCGACGCGACCAGGGGCGGCTCCGGCGGTTCGGACCCCGCCGCGGGAGCATTCGGAACGGTGGCCGTAGCAGGGGCCGCGAGGTACGGCGCGTCGATGCTCCTCGTCGCCGCTGCCGGCGGCGGTGGTTCCGGCGTCTGGGCACCCGCACCCGCAGCGGCAGACACATCCGGGGTGACGGGGAGGGCGGAGATGGAGGACGGGGCGGTGGTCTGGGCCGGCAGGGGATCGTCCGGACCCGACACGAGCGGTGCGTCCAGCCCCGCGGCGCGGGGTTCCGCTGCGACCTCGGCAGCGTCCGGCCCCACGGTGGCGACCGGTACCTCCGAGGTCGCCGTAGCGGCCGGTACGGCGGATGCGGTAGGGATGGTCGCCTCCGGTGCCACGCCCGCCACCGCTGGCTCGGCGAGGGCACTCGCCGGGACCGGCGCGGCCTCGGCCGATGCTGCCATGCCGGACGACCCGTTGCCCGGCACGGGCGCTCCCTCCGCCGGATCGGGGCCGGACGCCGCAGGATCCACGACGCCGGGGATCGCCCCGCCCTCCCGATCACCGATGCTGTCCGCCACCGTGGACGCACGAGGATCGAGGGTGCCGGCCGTGGCGGGCGCCCCGTCGATCCGTCCACCAGCGCTCGTGGGGGCCGGACCGGCGTCGCCCGACCCGGCCCCGCCGTCCTCAGCATGCGCGGCACCGCTGGTTCGGGCGATGCCGGTCGCCAGAGGAGCGGGTCCGATTTCGGCGGTCCCGGCCCCGCCCTGCGTCGTGCCCGCGAGCGCCGCCGGGACATCCGTTGGCGGGGACGCCGCTCCTGCTGCGGCGTCGGACCGCGGCGGCGACGGCGCGGCGGCGGGCGGCAGCACCCCCATTTCAACGGGCTGCGGCATGGGGGCGCCGTCGGCCACCTCCGCACCCGGATCGCTCGCGGGCGTGGTGGCGGGGACGTCAGCGCCCAGGAGCGAGTCGACCGCCGCTGGCGGAACCAAGCCCCATGCGCTCCAAAGCGGCTCGTCCTCCGGCGAGGCCTCCACCGGCTCCGCGTCGTCCAGACCCGCCGTCGCGCCCTGCGGTCCGGCCGCGTCCAACCGCCCAAGGGCGACCGCGGGCAGCGACACCGGCGCCGCTCCCGCTTCCTCCCGAAACTCCGGGGCAAGGGCGGAACCCGTCGGCGACGTGGGACGTCGAGCCCCGTCAGGGGCGGGCAGTCGGTTCGCCGCGAACGGGATGTCGGACGCGGTGCTCGCGGCGAAGTCGCGGCGGCCCGGTTCGGGGGCCGTGCGGTCGCCGCCGGCCGCGACGGCCGGCGCCTTCGGCGGCCCGAGTTGCTGCAGCAACAAGGCGCCGCCTCCGAACGTCAGCGCCAGCAACCCCCAGAAAGCCGCGAGCAGGCGCACGCCGCCGAGGCTTTCCCCGCCGCGCTTCCGTTGGCTTCCGGCTAGCCATCTTGCGCGCGGGGAAGCCGGCGAGGGCTGCTCGGAGAACGGCGGCCCGGCGGGCGCGCTCCGAGGCGACTGCGCCGTGAGCACGCGGAGGGCGGTGGCGACCCAAGCGGCGTCGCCGAGCGGCGGACGAGGGGAGGGCCGCCCGGCGAATTCCAGGTCGAGCACCGCCCCGAGATCGAAGAGCGCCCGCGCCGGCATGCACAGGTAAACGACCGGCGGGATCCCGCCGTGCGCGGCCGCGAGGCCGGCGCCGTCGAGCATCCGTCGCACCCTGTCGGCGGCGTGCGGGGCCGTCGGGCCCGGGACGATGTCCAGGAGGGCGATCCCGACCTGCGGGTGGAGCAACGCGTACCGGACCCGCTCCACCGCGGCTCCAGCGCCGCCGCCGGCGAGCGCGCAGTCGCGCGACACGACCCAGCCCGGGCGCATCGCGGCGACCGCTCGATCCAGCATGGCATCGACATGGCCGTCGCGCGCGGCGGGGGCCGTCGCGCCAAGGTCGATCGTGTCAGGCAGTGGGTCCATCGGCCGGGCGTTTGTCGTTCAATACAAGGCGAATCTGCCCCCGCGGGAGCAATTCGTATAGGCCCCCGCCGCGCCCGCGACCGGTTTTCCGCGACGCCCTCCGGGAGGAGGACCCGGGGGGCGCCTGTCTCGGCGGGGGCGGCCGCCGCAGGCGCTCATTCCGAGGACTGCCCGATCCGCAGGATCGAATCGGCCCCGTGCATGATCTCCGGCCTGTGGGCGACGCTGATGCGCGTGATGTCGAGGCGCCGCAGGCGCTCGTTGATCTGGCGCTCGTTCTCGACGTCGAGGTGCGCCGTCCCCTCGTCGAGGAAGAGGATCTTCGGCGCCTTGTAGAGGGCGCGCGCCAGGAGCACGCGCTGCTTCTGCCCGCCGGAGAGCGAACTGCCCATGTCGCCCACGAGGCTGTTGTAGGCCATGGGCATGGACAGGATCTCCTCGTGCACCCCTGCCATCTGCGCGCACATGACCATCCGCTCCTGGTCGAAGCCGGGGTCGAAGAAGGTGATGTTGTCGGAGATCGATCCGGACAGGAGCTGGTCGTCCTGCATCACCGCCGCCACCTGCTCGCGGTACACCCGGACGCCCACGGTCTGCAGCGGGACGCCGTCCACCAGCACCTCGCCGCTGGTGGGCTCCAGCAGGCCGAGCATGATCTTGAGCAGCGTCGTCTTGCCGCCGCCCGACGGGCCCATGATGGTCACGAAGCGCCCCGGCTCGACCTTCAAGCTCACGTTCTCGAGCACGAAGCGCTCCGTCTCGGCGTAGCGGAAGGACACGTTGCGCAACTCGAGGCCGCCGCGGATCGGCGCCGCGTAGGCGAGCGGCCGGTCGTGGCCGCGCTCGCGCGGCGTCAGAGCGATGTCGGAGAGGCGCTCCAGGTGCAACTCCAGGAGGCGGAACTCGAGCGCCTTCTCGACCAGGGCGGTGGCCTTGCCCGTGAAGTGCGCCTTGTAGGCCATGAAGGCGAAGACCATGCCGACGGTCATGCTGTTCCCGACCACGAGCATCGCGGCGAGGTACACGGTGACGATGTGCTCGATGCCGAACAGGGCGGAGTTGATGGTGCGGTACTGGATGCCGAGGCGGCCGAGGCGCACGCCCGCGTTCACCGTGTCCGCGTGCCGGTTCAGCCACTGGCCTTCCCGGTCGGCCTCGCGGTTGAACAGCTTGATGGTCTGCATGGCGCGGGCGGTCTCGATGAAATTCGACTGCTCCTGCGCCCCGGCCTGGATGGCCTGCTCGCTCAGGTCGCGGAACCTGCTGTAGAGGGCGAGCCGCAGCACGATGTAGAGCGCCAGGGCAGCCAGAACCACCAGGGCCAGCCTCGTGCTGTAGATGAAGATCATGGCCAGCGTCGCCATCGCCATGATCCCGTCGATCGCGGCGAGGATCAGCCCTTCGGCCATCACCTTCCGGATCGGATCGATGGACTCGAAGCGGGACAGCACGTCGCCGATGTGCCGCTTCTCGAAATAGCTCATCGGCAGCCGCAGCAGGTGGTGGAAGAGCCGCGCGCCGATCTGGAAGTGCAGCGCGTTCTGCAGAACGAGCGCGATGTGCGAGCGCAGCGCCCCGGTGGCGATGGAGATGGCCGTGAGCAGCCCGAAGCCCAGCGCCAGGGCGAGCATGAGGTCCGTGTCGCCCCGCGCCACCACCTCGTCAACGGTGAGCTGCATGTAGAAGGGCGAGGCGATCACCAGCATCTCGAGG
>NZ_CADCWA010000039.1 GCF_902806285.1 uncultured Sphingomonas sp.
CCGGCTACCCGCCGCACCAGCCTTATGGCCATGGTTACGGCGGCAAGCCGTACAAGCGCCGCAAGTCGTTCCTGGAGGAGTTGTTCGACTAGTTCTCAGCGCGCAGATCGAGGCTTCTCAGGGTGCCTCGGGCGGAGCTCCTTCGGCAACCCGGAACGGCAGGACGCGGCCATAGGGAGCGGCGGCAGCCAACAGCTCGGGATCGGTCCGCAGCGCCTCGTAGCGCGAGTATAACGCGTTGCTGAACCGGCTGCCGCGGATCGGCTGGCCTTGGATCTGGAGAAAGCCGATGACCGAGTCGCGCTGATCCGGGTGCTGCAGCGCTTCCATTATGCTGCGCTTGGCGGCGGCGCGATCGTTCAGGCAGAGTTGCAGCGTAGCCTTGCTAACCGGCTGCGCATGGCCGAGCACCGCCGCGACCGAAGCTGCTGCCTCCCGCTCCCGACCGGCGAGAACCAAGGCGCAAGCCCGGCTCCAGTGCATGGCGCGGATTGCGTCGGAATTGACTTGGGCGCCTAATCCGGAGGCAGCGCGCAGCGCCTCGTCCATTCGGTTCAGGCCGTCCGCGGTACGCCCGGCTCTGAACAGGTGAACCGCGTGGTTTGCGGCAATGTTGAGGGCGTTGGCTTGTGAGTCGAGCGGCCAAACCCTTCGCGCCGTAGCGAACATGGCATCGGCATCGGCCCACCTTCCCTCCCGTGCCAAGGCTGCGCCGAGGCGGGCCACAATGAACAGCAGGTCTCCGTCCGCTTCAGCGTCCGGTGCGTCGAACAGCGGCAGCACCTCCCGGATCAGCGTCCGATCATGATGGGCCTGCTCCAGTGCAGCGGAATAGTCGAGCACGGTGTCCGTGCTCTTGCTCGCCGACCAGCGCGCCTTGGCTTCCCTCAGATAGATGGCCCATTGCTTTTCGAGCTTCGGCCCGGCCCACCGCTCGATGTCGGACCAGATCGGCTCCGCTTCCTTCAGCGTTAGCAGATGGAAGCTGTCGGCAGGGTCGAGCAGCCGCGGCACCAGCGCCCGGGCGGCCCCGACATCCTTGCGGGCCAGCTGCGCCTTGATGGTGTTTCGCGCCAAGCCGGACTGGGTGGCCAGCCGCTGGCCCTGCCAGTCGATCGCCAGCAGGCGCTCGCTGATCGCCTGCACCCGCCGCTTGTCGTTCTCGGCGCCCAGTCGATGAAGCAGGTTGAAGACGGTGTACTCATCGAGCGAGCGGATCGCGCCCGGGTCGATCTCGGCGGCCCGGAGCAGGTGGTCCGCGCCCCGGCCCGGCGTGTGGCCGTAGGCGTAGATGCCGGCCGCCGCGATCAGCGGCCCGCTATGTTCCGGGAGCAGCCGGATGCTTTCCTCGATCGCCAGGGCGGCGGCGGGCTCGCGGTTCGAGGCCGCCAGCGGGGCCGCGCGAAAGAATTGGACCATTCCGCGCAACCGGCTGGGCTCGGGCAGCTGCGCCAGCAGCTTATCGGCGGCGGCGATGGCGGCGTCGGGTGAGGTCGCCTTGCCCATGTCGAGCAGCAGCTGTTCCAGGGAGGCGCGCTGCGGCGGCGTCAGGGTCTCGAGCGCGGGAAGGAGCGCCTGGCCGGGCGGAGGCTCAGCCCTCGTCGTTGCACCGGCTCGGGGCGGGGGCGAGGAAGTCGCAGCCGGCGCACCGGCCGCGGAAGCCAGCAACAGGGAAAGTGCCGGGAACAGCCACATCGAACACAGCTCCTGACCGATGCGGCAAGCTGCGACAGGATGGCGGCGAAGACAAGTGCGGCCGCGGCGCCGCCAACCGGCGGCTCGCTTCAACGATCCAAAGCGAGCCAACCGGCGGCGAGGTAGAGGAGGATGGCGACCGGTCCGGTGGCCAGGACCGCGAGCACCAGGCCCAGGCGGACGATCAGGGCATCAACGCCCGTGTAGTCGGCCAGGCCAGCGCCGACCCCCATGATCTTGGCGTCCCGACGATTGATGGTGAAGCGCTTGTCCACGACGGGTGCCCCTTTCAAGCGAGCGGAAGCGGGCCAACCGCGGCGCTGACGAACAGCAGCGCGGACAGGAACGCGCCGGCAAAGCTGACGGCGAGCTGGCGGGGCGAAGAAGCGAACATCGTTGAACTCCCTGATCTGATCGGTGCGGAACCGCCGATCGGCCCCGTGTCCAGTCAGATGCAGGGAGTGTGCCAAACGTAAATAGCTATTGTTTTCAATGGCGGAGATAGGCTGCGGCACTCGCCAAGCGCATTTTACGCCAGCGCTTGGCGATTTACGCCATCTCAGCCGTTGACGATGGTCCCGCCATTGGGGTGCAGGACCTGCCCGCTCATGTAGCTCGCATCCTCGCAGGCGAGGAACAGAAAGGAGGGCGCCACCTCGTTGGGCTGTCCCGGCCGCTCCATCGGCGTGTCCTGGCCGAAGCTCTCCATCTTCTCGGGCGGCTGCCCGCCGAAGGGATTGAGCGGCGTCCAGATGGGACCGGGCGCCACCGCGTTCACCCGGATGCCGTCCTTGACCAGATTCTGGCTGAGCGAGCGGGTGAAGGCCGTGATCGCCCCCTTTGTCGCCGAATAGTCGAGCAGCAGCTCCGCTCCCTTGTACATGGTGACGGAGGTGCAGTTGATGATTGCCGCGCCTTGCCGGAGGTGCGGGCGGGCGGCCTGGACCATGTAGAACATCGAGAAGATGTTCGTCTGGAAGGTCCGGCGCAGCTGCTCGTCCGTGATGTCGCGGATGTCCTCGTCGGGGTGCTGCTCCCCCGCATTGTTGACCAGGATGTCGAGCTTGCCGAACGTGTCGACGACCTGCGTCACCGCCCGTTCGCAGAAGTCCTTGTCGCCGAGGTCTCCCGGGATGGCGATCGCGCGCCGGCCTTCGGCTTCCACGATGCGCTTCGTTTCCTGCGCGTCGTCATGTTCGCACAGGTACAGGATGGCGACGTCGGCGCCTTCCCGCGCGTAGAGAGCAGCGACCGCGCGGCCGATGCCGCTGTCCGCGCCGGTGACGATCGCCACCTTGCCTTGCAGCCGTCCGGACCCGGGATAGCGCGGCTCCCACTCCGGCTTCGGGTCCATCCGGCTTTCGTGGCCCGGCAGCTGGTCGCCTTCGCGGACCGGCGGGTCGATCGTCTCGGCCACCGGAGCTACTCCTTGGCCGCTACACCGGCACCGGCCTCGCCGAACGCCTCGATCGCCGACTGGTCCTGCTGGTCGTGCTTTGGCGCTTTCTCGACCGGGGTCGTGCCGACCGGGCCGGGCTTGAACGCGTTGCGGCTGCCGTCGCCTGGATCGTCCGACATCTCGTTCTTCTGGTTCTGCGTACCCTGCTGCGAGTTGGGGTTGTGGCCGCTCTGCTTCATGATCTGTCTCCTCGGCCGAGCCGAAACGAACTCAGCCTTCGCGGGTGACAACGCCTCGTGCAGTCCGGGGCTCCTTGCCCCCAGCCGCAGGAACGGCACGGGTCGTCCGGCATTCGGCGACGAGCGTCGGGAAGTCGAAGTCGCTATTCGCAGCCAACGCCGCGCCGGTCGCAGCGGAACAGGCGGCCTTGCTTTCGTAGCGGGTTGGCACCGTTGCCACCGGCTGGCAGGCGCCCGAACCATCGGCGCAGCCCAGGATGGCGATGACGTAAGCAACTGGACCCATGAGGTTTTCCCCCGATCGAACCTGGCGATACAACTTCGCAGCTCGTCTCTCGTTCCAAACATTTCGTCGCCGAGTTGTCCGCTTCGCCGCCACCTCCTACCTGAAGGCGATGGCGGCAGCGGCGGAGCGGACGGAAGGAAGCGGCACGGGCTTCAAGATCCTGCTGCGCTTCCTCCCCATGCTCTGGCCGCGGGGCGAGACCGAGCTCAAGGCGCGGGTGATCGCAGCGGTTGTGCTGGTCCTGCTGGGCAAGGCCGCCACCCTCGGCATGCCCTTCGCCTACAAGGCGGTGGTGGATCGGATGAGCGGCCCCGTCCAGGCCATGGGCGTGGTGCTGGCGCTGGTCGCGGCCTACGCCACCGCGCGTTTCGGCGGCGTGCTGGCCGACAACCTGCGTAACGCCCTGTTCGAGAAGGTCGGGCAGGGCGCGGCCCGGCGGCTTTCGGCGCAGGTGTTCCGCCATATCCACAACCTGTCTCTGCGCTTCCACCTCGAGCGGCGGACCGGCAGCCTGACCAAGATCGTCGAGCGCGGCACCAAGAGCATCGACATGATGCTCTATTTCCTCCTGTTCAACATCGGGCCCACGATCATCGAGCTGGTCGCGATCTGCGTCATCTTCCAGCTCAAGTTCGGGACCGGGCTGGTGCTGGCCACGCTGGGCATGGTCGCCATCTATATCGGCTTCACCCGCTGGGTCACCGACTGGCGCGCCAAGCTCCAGCGCGAGATGAACGATGTCGACAACAAGGCCATCGGCCGCGCCGTCGACAGCCTGCTCAACTATGAGACGGTCAAGTATTTCGGCGCGGAGGAGCGCGAAGCCAAGCGCTACGACGAAGCGATCGGCGCCTATACCAGGGCCGCGGTTCGCAACGAAACCTCGCTCGCCTGGCTCAACATCGGACAAAGCCTGATCACCAACCTGATGATGGCGGGCGCGATGGGCTTCACCGTCTGGGGTTGGGCGCAGGGGCGCTTCACCCCGGGCGATGTGGTGCTGGTCAACAGCCTGCTCATGCAGCTGTTCCGGCCGCTGGACATGCTCGGTTGGGTGTACCGCTCGATCCGGCAGGGGCTGGTCGACATGGAAGCGATGTTCGGGCTGCTCGACACGCCCGCGGAGGTGATCGACCGGCCAGGCGCCCGGCCGCTGCGGGTCAGCGCCGGCCACGTGCGGCTCGAGGACGTTCACTTCGGCTATGATCCGGGACGTGTGATCCTCAAGGGCGTCAGCCTGGACGTGCCGCCCGGCACCACCTGCGCGGTGGTGGGGCCGTCCGGCGCGGGCAAGTCGACCCTCGCCCGGCTGCTCTACCGCTTCTACGACCCCCAGGGCGGACGCGTGCTGATCGACGGCCAGGATATCGCCGCCGTCACCCAGGACAGCCTGCGCTCCGCGGTCGGCATCGTCCCGCAGGACACCGTGCTGTTCAACGACACGATCGGCTACAACATCGCCTACGGCCGCGCCGACGCGACCGAGCTGGATGTCCAGGCGGCGGCGCGCGGCGCGGCGATCGACGGTTTCATCGAGGCTCTCCCGGACGGCTACGACGCCAAGGTCGGCGAGCGCGGCCTCAAGCTGTCGGGCGGGGAGAAGCAACGGGTGGCGATCGCCCGCACCCTGCTCAAGAACCCGCCCATCCTGATCCTGGACGAGGCCACCAGCGCGCTCGACAGCCGCACGGAGGAAGCGATCCAGGCCACGCTCAACGAGGTCTCGCGCGACCGCACCACCATCACCATCGCCCATCGTCTCTCCACCGTGGTCGGCGCCGACCAGATCGTGGTGCTGGACGGCGGCCGCGTGGCGGAGCGCGGCACCCACGCCGAACTGCTGCGGCGCGGCGGGCTCTACGCCGAGCTGTGGACGCGGCAGGCGGCGGAGAAGGAGCTTCAGGAAGCGGCGGAGTGAATTGTACCCCGGCGCAGGCCGGGGTCCAGGCGAGCGCATTGCGCTCGTTCAAGTCGGCAAAGCGCTTCGCGCCCTGGACCCCGGCCTACGCCGGGGTACAAGGCAGGCGATGAGCGACCCGCACGAACTCCTTCAATCAGTCTGGGGCTTCCCCGCCTTTCGCGGCGTCCAGGAACAGGTGGTCGGCCGCGTCCTGGCCGGGCAGCATACGCTGGCGGTGATGCCGACGGGTGCGGGCAAGTCGCTGTGCTACCAGCTACCGGCGCTTGCCCGGCCGGGTACCGCGCTGGTGATCTCGCCGCTGATCGCGCTGATGCACGACCAGATCCGCTCGGCCGACGCCCTGGGGATCAAAGCCGCTTCGCTGACCTCCGCCGACAACCGCGAAGCCGTAGTCGAGCGGGCGCTCGGCGGCGAACTCGACCTGCTCTACGCCGCGCCGGAGCGCGCCACCACCGACGGCTTCCGCCGCCTCGTCGACCGGCTCGACCTTGCGCTGATCGCCATCGACGAGGCGCATTGCGTCAGCGAATGGGGGCACGACTTCCGCCCCGACTACCGCCAGCTCCGGTCCTTGCTGGACGAACACGCCGAAGTCCCACGGCTGGCGCTGACCGCCACCGCCGACCGCCGCACCCGCGAGGATATTCTCCAGCAACTCGGCATCCCCGCCGACGGGTTGATCGTGTCAGGCTTCGACCGGCCGAACATCCGCTACTTCATCCGCCAGCGCGAGCAGACCGGCAAGCAGCTGCGCGACCTGCTGGCGGAGCGGCCCGGCCCGGCCATCGTCTACGCACCCAGCCGCAAGGACGCCGAGAAGATCGCCGACGCCATCGCGGACGGCGGCCGGCCCGCGCGCGCCTACCATGCGGGGCTCGACCCGGCGGTCCGCGCCCGCAACCAAGAGGCCTTTGTCCGCTCCGAAGAGATGGTGATGGCGGCTACCGTCGCCTTCGGCATGGGCATCGACAAGCCCGACGTGCGGCTGGTCGCCCATGCCGCCACGCCCAAGTCGATCGAGGCCTACTACCAGGAGACGGGCCGTGCCGGACGTGACGGCGAACCGGCGGAAGCCTGGCTGTTCTGGGCCGCCAAGGACTTCACCTTGGCAAGGCAGCGGATCGAGGAGGAGGTCCCGCCCGAGCGTCGCGCACAGGAACGCGAACGGCTGAACGCGCTGGCCGCGCTGGTCGAGACGCCCGGCTGCCGCCGCGCTGTGCTGCTGCGCCACTTCGGCGAAGACCCTCCCGAGCAGTGCGGCAATTGCGACAATTGCCTGGAGCCGCCCGCCACCATCGATGTGACGGAGGTGGCCCGCAAGCTGCTGTCGGCGGCGTTCCGGACCGAGATGCGCTTCGGCGTCGCCCATCTCGCCGACGTGCTGGCGGGCAAGGAGACGGACAAGGTGTTCAGCTTCGACCACCACCGCCTGTCCGTGTTCGGCATCTGCTCGGAGGACGAGCTGCGGCTGGTGAAGCCGGTCGCCCGGGCGCTGATCGCGAGCGATGCGCTGCGCGCCGACGCCTATGGCGGGCTGAGCTTCGGGCCGGGCGCCAGGCCGATCCTTAAGGGCGAGCGGGCGGTGACCATCTCCGTGCCCCCTGCCGGACGCAAGCGGCGGCGGCGGGCGGACGCCGGACCGGCCGATCCGCTGTTCGAAGCGCTGCGTGCGGCGCGGCGGGAGATTGCGGCCGAGTCCGGTGTCCCACCCTATGTCGTGTTCCACGACAGCACCCTGCGGGAGATCGCGGCCGCTCGCCCGCGCTCGCTCCGCGAACTCGCCCAGCTTGGAGGCGTGGGCGAAGCCAAGCTGGCGCGCTATGGGGAGCAGATGCTTGCGGCGATCCGCTGGCACGAGGAGAGCGACCATGCTTCGGCAGCTTGACGGCAAGACGCTCGTTGGAGGTCAGATCGCTCCGGCCGACCTGCCTCAGTTCAAGCAGGAGGGTGTCACGCTGCTGGTCAACAATCGTCCGGACAATGAGGAGCCCGGCCAGCCGCTCAGCGCCGAGTTCGAGCGCGCCGCGGCCGAGGCCGGGATCGAGTACCGCCACATCCCCATCGTCCGCGGCATTGGCCCGGCGGAGGTCGAGGCCATGCGCGAAGCCCTGACCTCCGTCACCAACGGCAAGCTGCTCGCCTTCTGCCGCTCAGGCTATCGATCGACCCTGTGCTGGGCCGTCGCCTGCCGGGAGGAAGGTCGGTCGCGCGAGGAAGTGGAGCGCTGCGCCGCGGCGGCGGGGTTCAGCCTGACGCCGATTGATCACCTTTTGTGACGTCATCCCGGCGCAGGCCGGGATCTCAGGTCAGCTGCGGTCCCTCTTTCGACCGGGACCCCGGCCTTCGCCGGGGTGACGCCTGCGACTAAGCCGCCGTGCCGCCCACCGTCAGCCCGTCGATCAGCAGCGTCGGCTGGCCCACCCCCGCCGGGACCGATTGCCCGCCCTTGCCGCAGATGCCGACGCCTTCGTCCAGCGCCAAGTCGTTGCCGACGCCCTTGACCCGCGTGAGCACGGTCGGCCCGTCCCCGATCAGCGTCGCGCCCTTGATCGGCGCGCCAAGCTTGCCACCCTCGATCTTGTAGGCCTCCGTGCAGGAGAAGACGAACTTGCCCGAGGTGATGTCCACCTGTCCGCCGCCGAAGCTCCTGGCGTAGATGCCGTTCTTCACGCGGGACAGCAGCTCTGCCGGATTATCCTGTCCGCCGAGCATGAAGGTGTTGGTCATGCGCGGCATCGGCGCATGGGCGAAACTTTCGCGGCGGCCGCTGCCGGTCGGCTCCACCCCCATCAGCCGGGCGTTGAGCCGGTCCTGGAGGTAGCCCTTGAGGATGCCGTCCTCGATCAGCACCGTGCGGCTGGTGGGGGTGCCCTCGTCGTCGATGGTCAGCGAGCCGCGGCGCTCGGCCATGGCGCCGTCGTCGACCACCGTTACGCCCGGCGCCGCGATGCGCTCGCCCACGCGCCCGGAAAAGGTGCTGGTTCCCTTGCGGTTGAAGTCGCCCTCGAGCGTGTGGCCGACCGCTTCGTGCAGCAGAACGCCCGGCCAGCCGGGTCCGCAGACTACCGTCATCTCGCCCGCCGGCGCGTCCACCGCCTCCAGGTTCACCAGCGCCTGGGCGAGCGCGATGTCGATCGCGCGGTTCCAGACCGCCGGGTCGAACAGCCGGTCGTAGAGGTAGCGGCCGCCGAGCCCGTGGAAACCGCTTTCCCGCCGCTCGCCCGATTTGGCGACGATGCTGACGTTGAGCCGCACCAGCGGGCGCACGTCGGTCGCGACGAAGCCGTCGGCCCGGACGATCTCCACCACGCTCCAGCTGCCCTGCAGCCCGACGCTGACCTGGGCGACGCGAGGATCGCGGGCGCGGGCGGCGGCATCGATCTGCTGGCACAGCGCGACCTTGTCGGCGAACGGGATGAGGCTCAGCGGATCGTCCGCGCCGTACATCGCCTGGTTGGTGCGCGGCGGCGGCGCGGCGTGCGGCCCCTTCGCTGGATCGAGCAGTTGCAGCGTCTGCGCCGCCCGGTCGATCGCCGCTGCGCTGATCTCGTTCGCGTGAGCGAAGGCGGTCGTCTCGCCGGTCACCCCGCGCAAGCCGAAACCCGTGGCCGTATTGTAATCGGCCGTTTTGAGCCGCCCGTCGTCGAACCCGAACGCCTCCGATGAGCGATATTGCAGGTAGAGCTCGCCATCGTCGCAGCCGCCGAGGTGGCGCGCCGCCAGCCGCTTGGCCTCGTCCGGGTCCAGTGCCTCGCGGTAAAGGAAGCGGCGGGGATCGTGCAGCGTCATGACGTCGCTCCCGCAGCGGGCGTGTCGGCTGGGCCGCCTTCGAGCACGAAGCGTCGGTCGCAATAGCCGCACTCGACAAAGCCCTTCTCGTCGATGCGGATGTAGACGCGCGGGTGCCCCAGGGCCGGGTCGATCTGACCCCCTCCGTCGCATGACACGGAGTTGGTGCGGACGCGAAAGACTTCGGGCGGAGGGATGGATGCCATGCTCCGCGAGGTAGCCCCTCGCTTGTCTCCCTTCAATAAGGCGCTATTCGCCGAGCATGACCGAGGCGGCGATCCGGATCGAGGGGTTGGGCAAGACCTACGCCGGCGGCAAGCGCGCGCTGGAGGGGGTCACCTTCGACGTGCCGCGCGGCCAGATCTTCGGGCTGCTCGGCCCCAACGGCGCGGGCAAGTCGACGCTGATCAACATTCTGGCCGGGCTGGTCACCAAGTCCGAGGGCCGCGCCTCCATCTGGGGTTTCGACGTCGACCGGCACCCCCGCAACGCCCGCCTGTCGATCGGCGTGGTGCCGCAGGAGATCATCTTCGACCCCTTCTTCACCCCGCGCGAGACGCTGGAAATCACGGCGGGGTTGTACGGCGTGCCCAGGACCGAGCGGCGCAGCGACGCGCTGCTCGCGGCCATGCACCTCACCGACAAGGCCCATGCCTATTCGCGGACGCTCTCTGGCGGCATGAAGCGGCGGCTGCTGGTGGCCAAGGCGATGGTCCACTCGCCGCCGATCCTGGTGCTCGACGAGCCGACCGCGGGCGTGGACATCGAGCTTCGCCAGCAGCTCTGGGCATACGTCCGCGACCTCAACCGGCGCGGCGTTACGGTGGTGCTGACCACCCACTATCTGGAGGAGGCCGAGCAGCTGTGCGACCGGATCGCCATCATCGACCGCGGTACCGTCATCGCCAATGAGCCCACGCGCGAGCTGGTTGGCCGCGCGCAGGAGAAGAAAGTCGTGGTCACCGTCGACCGCGTCGTCACCGTGCCGCCCGAGAACGTCTGCTTCGACCGGATCGAGGTCAGCGGGGAGCGGGAGCTCACCATTACCTACCGCAAGGACCGGGTGAACGCGGGCGAGGTGCTGGCGGCGCTCGGCCGCGCGGGGCTCGGCATCGTCGACGTCACCACCCGCGACCCGGACCTTGAGGATGTGTTCCTGGCACTCACCCGGCGGAGCGACGCCGCCGCATGAGCCGCAGCTTCGACGTGCTTGTGATCGGCTCGGGCGCGGCCGGGCTGACGGCGGCGCTCAACCTTGCCGGGCAGCGCCAGGTCGCGGTGATTGCCAAAGGCGCGTTAGGGGAAGGCGCGACTGGCTGGGCGCAAGGCGGGATCGCCGCGGTGCTGGAGGAGGGCGACAGCTTCGACGCCCATGTCGAGGATACGATGACCGCCGGCGCCGGGCTCAACGACCGGGCGGTGGTGGAGCATGTGGTCAACGCCGCCCCGGCCGCCATCACCCGGCTGAAGGAGCTCGGAGTGCCCTTTGCGGAGGAGGGCGGCGCACTACACCTCACCCGCGAAGGGGGCCACAGCCATCGCCGCATCGTCCATGTCGCCGACGCGACCGGCTGGGCGGTGCAGCAGGCGCTGGAGCGGGCGGCGGCGGCGCATCCCAACGTCATCCTCGTGCCGGACATGGTGGCGATCGATCTCATCACCGGCCGCCATGCCGAGCGCTTCTCGGCCGACGGCGCGGTGCACGGCTTGTATGCCTACAATCGGAGTATGAAGCAGGTTGAAACCCTGACCGCCCGCGCGACGGTGCTGGCGACCGGGGGGGCGGGGCGCACCTATCTTTATTCGACCGCGCCGCGCGGTGCGACCGGCGACGGCATCGCCATGGCCTGGCGGGCTGGCTGCCGCGTTTCCAACATGGAGATGATGCAGTTCCATCCCACCTGCCTTTACAGTCTCCAGCTCAAGAACTTCCTCATCACCGAAGCGGTCCGCGGAGAAGGCGGGCAGCTGAAGCTTCCGACCACCGGCGAGCGGTTCATGCCGCGCTTCGACGAACGAGCCGAACTCGCGCCGCGCGACATCGTGGCCCGTGCGATCGATCATGAAATCAAGCGGCTCGGTCTCGATTACGTCCATCTCGACATCAGCCACCGCGACCCCGGGTTCGTGCGCAGTCATTTTCCAAACATCCACGAGAAGCTGCTCGGGCTGGGCATCGACATCACCCGCGAGCCAATCCCCGTGGTACCGGCACAGCATTATACCTGCGGCGGCGTGGTGGTGGACCTGGCCGGCCGCACCGACGCGCCCGGCCTTTACGCCGCTGGGGAGGTGACGGAGAGCGGCCTTCATGGCGCCAACCGGCTCGCGTCGAACTCACTCCTCGAGTGTCTGGTGTTCGGCGAGGCGACGGCCCGCAACATTCTCGCGCGCTGGAACGAACTGCCGCAGCTACCGTCTATCCGCGAGTGGGACGAGAGCCGCGTCACCAACTCCGACGAGGAGGTGGTGATCGCCCAGACTTGGGGGGAGATCCGCCGCTTCATGTGGAACTATGTCGGCATCGTCCGCACCACCAAGCGGCTGGAGCGGGCCAAGCGCCGCGTCGACATGCTGCGCCAGGAGGTCAGCGATTATTACAGCCACTTCCGGGTCACGCCGGACCTTATCGAGCTGCGCAACCTAGTGGAAGTCGCGGACCTGATCATCCGCTCGGCCCTCTCCCGCACGGAAAGTCGCGGGCTGCACTACACGCTCGATTATCCGGTGCAGCTGGCGGAGGCATGCGACACGGTGTTGACGCCCTAGCGACCTCTCCGCTCCTCGTTCGTTCTCCAACCATGCTGGTGGACTCCGAAGCCATGCGGGAGGTCGTCTACGATAGGCGGCGGCGCACCCTCCGCATCCGCTTCGCCGATGGCGGCTGGTGGCAGTATTTCGACGTTCCGCAGCCGGTCCACAATGGCCTGATCGAAGCCGAGTCCCACGGGCGCTACTTCCACGAGCATATCCGGGGACGCTACCGCTATGAGCGGTTCGATACACCGCGCAGCCAAGTGTAAGCGTCGCCCCAGAGCTGGCAAGTGCTTGACCAAGCTACTTGGCCAAGCTACTTGGCGGCGGTGACCATCCACGTCAACATCGGCGAGGCCAAGACCCGGCTGTCCCAGCTGATCGCCGCCGCCCTGCGCGGGGAAGAGGTGGTGATCGACCGTGATGGCCAGCCGCAGGTGCGGCTGGTTCCGGAACAGGTGAATCGTGACCTCGAGCGCCAACGCGTCGTTGCACGGCGGAGGGCGGCCTTCGGAAAGTTCGCCGCGGAGTTCGAAGGCGTCGACACCAGTCCGGAAGCGATCCGTGCCATGCGTGAATACTCACCCGAGCGGCGCGAGCTGCACGGCATGGACGAGTGATCCTTGCCGACACGCATGTCCTGGTGTGGCTTGCGAGCGGTGACCGCCGCCTTCCGGCAAGCGGACGCGAGCTTCTCTTCGAGGAAGGGTTCGCAATCAGCGTCGTCACAGCTTGGGAGTATGCGGACCTGCTCGCACGCGGTCGCCTGGCAACCTCGGCGACCGTTGATTGGATCGTTGAGGAGTTCAGCGCGCCGATCGCGGCTCTGCCGAAGGACTGCTGGAGCCTGAGCGCCAAGCTCCCGCCCGTCCACCGCGACCCCGTCGATCGTATGTTGGTGGCGCACACGCTGGTTGCGGGTGGCACGCTCGCCACCGCGGACAAGAAGATGCGGCGTTACCCAGTTCCGCTCGCCTGGTGAGTGGATTCATGGCGTCGGGCTGCTAAACCGACCCCTTCATGCCTGACGCCCAGCCCCACCTCTACCTCGTCGACGGATCGAGCTACATCTTCCGCGCCTACCATCGGCTGCCGCCGCTGACCAACCGGCACGGGCAGCCCGCAGGCGCGGTTTACGGCTATACGTCCATGCTGTGGAAGCTCGCGGACGGGCTCAACCGGGCGGATGGGCCGACCCATATGGCGGTCATCCTCGACAAGTCGGAATCCACCCACCGCAACGAAATGTATGGCGACTACAAGGCCAACCGCCCGCCTCCACCCGACGACCTGGTCTCGCAGTTCCCGCTGATCCGCGTCGCAACCCGCGCTTTCTCCATACCGTGCATCGAGGAGCAGGGGCTGGAAGCGGACGACATCATCGCCTGCTACGTCACCGCCGCCAAGAGCGCGGGCTGGAAGGTCACCATCGTCAGCTCCGACAAGGACCTGATGCAGCTGGTCGACGGTGACGTGGACATGCTCGACACGATGAACGACCGGCGGATCGGGCCGGAGCAGGTGATCGAGAAGTTCGGGGTCGGCCCGGACAAGGTCGGTGACGTGCTCGCGCTGATGGGCGACAGCGTCGACAATGTGCCTGGCGTGCCCGGCATCGGGCCGAAGACCGCGACCCAGCTGATCCAGCAGTTCGGCGACTTGGCGACGGTGCTCGCTTCGGCCGACCAGATCCCCAAGCCCAAGCTCCGCCAGTCGCTGATCGACCATGCCGACAGCGCCCGGCTCAGCCGCGAGCTGGTGCGGCTGGTGTGCGACAGCAAGCTGCCCGAACCACTGGAGGCGCTGGCGCTGACCGGCATCCCCAAGGATCCGCTGCGCGCCTTCCTGGAGGACCAGGGTTTCAAGACGCTGATGAACCGCATGGTCGGGGCCGGCTCGTCCAAGCCGACCGGTCCGGCCGACGGCGCGACGCCGGCGCCGCCGCGGCCCTTGGGCCCGGGCGAGCCCGAGAAGATCGAGCTCGACCGTTCGGCCTACCAGCTGTTCACCGAAGCCGACGCCGTGCGCGGCTGGCTGGACGAAGCACGCGCACAAGGCTGGCTGGCGCTCGACCTGCAGTGGGACGGCACTGCCGGACTCGCTGCCGGGCTGGCGGGCGTTGCCCTGGCGCTCGCTCCCGGCCGCTCGGCCTACCTGCCCTTCGGGCACCGCGGCGGCGACCTGCTCGGCGGCGGACCGCAACAGCTCGGGCGCGACGAAGCCCTGGCCCTGCTCGAACCGTTGCTGGAAGACGACAGCGTCCTCAAGATCGGCTTCAACCTCAAGGACCAGCTGCGCCTGCTGTGCGACCGCGGCGTCGCTGTCGCACCGCATGAGGACGTGCAGCTGGTGAGCTTCGCGCTCGACGCGGGCCGTTTCGGCCAGAGCCTCGAGGACCTCGCCAAGACGCACTTCGATCATCAGCCGATGAGCCTCAAGGCGGTCTGCGGGACGGGCCAGAAGACGATCCGCTTTGCCGACGCGCCCGTGGCGGCCGCGGCGGAATATGCAGCCGAGCGGGCGGATCTGGTGCTGCGGCTATGGCAGCGCCTTCAGCACCGGCTGGCGTCAGAAGGCGGCAACCGCGTCTACCGGCTGGTGGACATGCCCCTGATCGGCGTGGTCGGACGGATGGAGCGGCATGGCGTCAAAGTCGATCGCGGTTATCTGGCCGAGCTGAGCGAGACCTTTGCGACCGAGATCGCCGCGCGTGAGGAGCAGGTGTTCGCGGCCGCGGGTGGCCCATTTACCATCGGCTCGCCGCAGCAGCTCGGGTCCGTGCTGTTCGAGCGCCTGGGCCTGAAAGGCGGGCGCAAGGGCAAGAGCGGCGCCTATTCGACCGATCAGGCCGAACTCGAACGGCTCGAAGGCGAGGGCGTGGAGGTCGCACGGCTGGTGCTCGACTGGCGGCAGCTGACCAAGCTCAAGATCACTTACACTGACGCGCTGCAGGCCCAGATCGACCCTGCCAGCGGCCGCGTCCACACCCGCTACGCCCTCGCCGCCGCGCAGACCGGGCGGCTGTCGTCGACCGACCCCAACCTGCAGAACATCCCCATCCGCACCGAAATAGGCGCCCGCATTCGCAACGCCTTCATCGCCGAGGAAGGCCACAGCCTGCTCAGCGCCGACTACGGACAGATCGAGCTGCGCCTGGCCGCGCACATGGCCGACGTGCCGCAGCTCAAGGAAGCCTTCGCCGCGGAGGAGGACGTCCACAACATCACCGCGCTCGAGCTGTTCGGCGACACCGGCAAGGACAGCCGCAACAAGGCCAAGACGATCAACTTCGCCATCCTCTACGGCATCTCCGCCTTCGGGCTCGCCTCGCGCCTCGGCATCAGCCGGGAAGAAGGCCAGGCGATGATCAACCGCTATTTCGAGCGCTTTCCCGGCATCAAGAACTACATTTCGACCGCGCTGCAGCAGGTCCGCGAGTGCGGCTTCAGCGAAACGCTGTTCGGGCGCAAGACCCACTTTCCGAACATCCGCTCCGGCGTAATGAACCTCCGTCAAGCCGCCGAGCGGGCCGCGGTCAACGCACCCATCCAGGGCACCAGCGCCGACATCATCAAGCGCGCCATGGCCCAGGTCGAGCCTGCGCTCGCTGCCGCGGGCCTGTCCGCCGTCCGGCCTTTGCTCCAGGTGCACGACGAACTCGTCTTTGAAGTGCCGCACGGCCAGGAGGAGCCCGCCGCCGCCGTTGTCCGGCAGGTCATGGCCGAGGCAGCCGAGCCGATCGTGAAGCTGAGCGTGCCGCTCGCCGTTGAAGTGGGCTGGGGCGAGCACTGGGGCGTTGCCCATTGAGCGCCGGGCACGCTGGCGCGGAGGCCGGGCGCGGGATGGACGGGGGGTCGGCCGATCTCGCGGTACTGGCCCGGGGCGGCCGGCTCAACTTCTTCGGCTTTCTGCTGAGGCTGCTCGCCCGGCTGCCGTTTCTCTTCATCGCCGGGCGCATGTACGGTGCGGAGGCGCTCGGCCGCTTCGCTTACGCCGTGCTGATCGTCGAGTTCGCCGCGCAGATCGCGACCTTGGGCCTGAAGCGCGGGCTTGCCCAGCAGCTCGCCGCGTCCGACAAGCCGCACGTCTGCGTGACCTGGGATGCCTTGCTGGTGGCGGCCATCGGCGCCGCAGTCGGTATGGCCCTGCTGTTTCTGTTCCCGCAAGCCATGTTCCCGAACAGCGAGATCCACGGGCTGGAGCGGCTGCTGCCGGTCGCCGTGCTGGCGCTGGCCTGGTCCGACGTCATGCTGGCGGCGCTCGCCTACCGCCACGACGTCGGCGCGACCGTCAGGGCACGGGCCATCGTGGAGCCCTGGACCATCAGCATCGCGGCATTCGTGCTCGCCTTCCTGTCCAAGCGCGACGGGCTGATCATCGCCTATGCGCTGTCCATGGTCGGTGCCCTGATCGCGTCCGCCATTCCGTTCCTCAGGGCCTATGGAGTGCCCGCGGGGTGGCGGCCGGCTCCCGCGACCTTGTGGCACATGGCTCGGCGCAACCTGCCGGTCGCCGCGGCCGATGCGGTGGAATGGGGCAGCCGCCGGCTCGACATCGCCATCCTCGGCCTGTTCGCGTCCCCGGCGATCGTGGGCGTCTACTACGTCGCGCAGAACGTCGCGTCCTTGCCGTCCAAGCTCAAGACCAGCTTCGACCCGATCCTCGGCCCGGTCATCAGCCGCAACGTCGAGGCCGGCAACCATGGCGCGGTCGCCAGCCAGGTCCGTCAGGTCGGGTTCTGGGTCATCGCCGCGCAGGCCGCGGTGGCGCTCGCGCTCGGCATTCCGGGCGAAGGGGTTATGGGGCTGGTCGGGCCAGAGTTCGTGGCCGGCGCCGCGGCGCTCGCCTTTCTGCTCGCCGCTGAGGTGGTCGCGGCCACCGCTACCACCAGCGAAGCGGCGCTGATCTACCTCGCCCGGCACCGCAACATGGTGCTTTCGCTGCTGATGATCGCGTTTCAGGCTGCTGCCACCGTAGCCCTGATCCTGCTCATGCGCCGGCTGGGCTGGCCCGAGGCGTGGCAGGCAACCGCCCCGGCGATCGGGCTGATGCTTGCGCTCGCGTTCGCCGCCATCACCAAGGCGCGGCTGCTGTCCCGCCTGCTCGAACAACCGGTCAGCGGCTGGCGCTGGCCGTTGCTGTGGGCGGCGGCGGCGGCGATCGTGGTGGGCCAGATCGCGGTCCTGCTGCCGGAATGGCTCGAGTTGGCGCTCGGCATCCCGGCGATCATGGCCGCGTTCGGCGCGGTAATTTGGATCAAGGGGTTCGGTCCCGAAGACCGCGAACTGTTCCGCATGCGCAAGGGGGACATCGGGGAGCTGGACGGCGCGGACTTGCCCGCGCCAGGCGCGAGCCCTGGAGCGCCGCGCTAGCCTAGTGGCGGAAGTGCCGCATGCCGGTGAAGATCATCGCGAGACCGGCTTTATCCGCCGCGGCGATCACCTCCTCGTCGCGGATCGAACCGCCAGGCTGGATTACGGCAGTCGCGCCCGCCTCCGCCGCAGCGAGCAGACCGTCGGCGAATGGGAAGAATGCATCGCTCGCCACCGCCGAGCCCACCGTCCGCGGCTCCGGCCAGCCGTTGGTCTCCGCCGCCTCCCGTGCCTTGGCGGCAGCGATCCGCGCGCTGTCGCGGCGGTTCATCTGCCCCGCGCCGATCCCGGCGGTGGCACCGTCCTTGGCGTAGACGATCGCGTTGGACTTCACGTGCTTGGCGACCGTCCAGGCAAAGCGGCAGTCAGCCACTTCCTGAACGGTCGGCTGTCGGCGGGTGACCACCGTCAGCGCCTGGTCGACCACCACGCCATTGTCGCGGGTCTGGACCAGCACCCCGCCTGCGATGGTCTTCAAGGTTAGGCCCGACCGGCCTGGATCGGGCAACTCGCCGGTGAGCAGCAGGCGCAGGTTCTTCTTGGCCGCGAACGCCGCAAGCGCTTCCTCGTCGGCGTCCGGAGCAATGACCACTTCGGTGAAGATCTCGGCGATCGCCCGCGCTGTGCCGCCATCGAGCGGCCGGTTCACCGCGACGATGCCGCCAAAGGCCGACACCGAGTCGCACTGGAAAGCGGCGGTGTACGCGCCAAGGAGGTCGCTCCCCTGCGCCACCCCGCATGGATTGGCGTGCTTGACGATGACGCAGGCGGGCCCGGACCCGCGAAACTCGCTGACGAGCTCCAGCGCGGCGTCCGCATCGTGGAGATTATTGTAGCTGAGCTCCTTGCCCCCCACCTGCCGCGCCGCCGCCACGCCGGCGCCGCCGCGCTGCTGCGGCAGGTACAGGGCAGCGGACTGATGCGGGTTTTCGCCGTAACGCAGCTCCGTCGCTTTGCGGAGCGCCAGCGGGAGCGCGGGCGGAAACAGCTGCCCTTGATCGGCGAAGGCGAACCAGCTGGCGATCGCGGCGTCATAGGCGGCGGTGAGCGCATAGGCCTTGGCCGCCAGCCGGCGCCGGAGTTCGAGCGACGTCATGCCGCGGTGGGCATCCAGCTCTCCCAGCAACGCCGGATAGTCCTCCGGGTCGGTGAGGACCGCGACATGGGCATGGTTCTTCGCGGCCGAGCGGACCATCGACGGCCCGCCGATGTCGATGTTCTCGATGATCTCGTCGCGCGCTGCGCCGCGGGCAACCGTTTGCTCAAACGGATAGAGGTTGACCACTACCAGGTCGATCGGCGCGATGCCGTGCGCCTCCGCGGCCGACTGGTGCTCCGGATTGTCGCGGACCGCCAGCAGCCCGCCGTGCACCTTGGGGTGGAGGGTCTTCACCCGGCCGTCCATCATCTCGGGAAAGCCGGTCAGGTCGGATACGTCCTTGACGTCATGACCCAGCTCGCGCAGCCGGGCCGCGGTGCCGCCCGTGGAGACCAACTCCACCCCGTGACCCACCAGTCCGGTCGCAAGCTCTGGGAGCCCGCTCTTGTCCGACAAGGACAGCAGGGCGCGGCGGACGGGCGCGAGGTCGGTCACAAGGAAACTCCCGGTTGCGGCTCAGCTCGAGCGGCGGAACTGCCACCCGATCTCGGCGCCTGATGGCGACACCTCGCCGGTCAAGGCAAGCTGAAGCGTGGAGCGCAGGCGGGCCTGGCCGTCCACCCACAGGCTTTCCTCCACCTCGAGCTGCGCGCCGCGACAGCGGAAACTCCACGGGGGCGCGCCCGGCGAACGGAGAATGGCGCCCTGGCCGTCGGCCGTCCGGACCGCCTCCACTTGCGGGCCAAGATGGAACCGGACGGCAAAAGGCACGGACCCGCGGATCCGCTTGCGCCCGCGCGGCGTCAGCCGGTCGAGCCCGCGCAGCTCCTTGCCGTCGTTGCCGAGCGCCAGCCCGCGGTTGTGCGCCAGGCCGAAGCGGCGGAGATAGCCGTCATGCTCCGCTTCCAGCCGGCCGAAATCGTCGTCCTCGTTGCGGCTGAGCGTCACGTCGGTCACGCCCTTGCCGAGCGATCCGTCGGTAAGGATGGCGGTCGAATTGGTGTCGCCCAGCGTCAGCGTGCTGTGGGCGGCGGTGGTGCACAACGCCCGGGCGAGTTCCGTCGGGATGTCGGACGGAAGCGTCCCCGGTCCACCGCAATTGACCACCAGCCGCTGCGGTCCATCGCTCAGCTCGAACGCCAGGGTCGAGGCGGAGCCAAGCCGCGCCATGCGCCCCGGTGGGGGCGGTGCCGCATCGATCACCACCGTCGTGCTTAGCGCCGACAAGCGGTGGTAGCCCCAGCCGCGCGCCTGCCGCAGCGGCCGCGCGCGGAGCCCGCAACCGTCGATCAGCGCGGCGATCCGCGCAGCCTCGCTGCCGTTGCCGCCCTGCCAGCTGGACAGGCCGCCATCGCCGAGGACCACGCCGCCGAGCGCGCTGAGGGCCGCGGTTGCGGCGCTTTCCAACGCGTCCGGCACTTGCTGCTTGGCGGCCTGGTAGGCGGTGCGGAGCAAAGCCAGCCGATCGACCAGCAGCATCTGCTGAGCGGGCGAGCGGCTGAGCAGACCGCCATCTTCCGACTGGGCCGAGGCCAGCGCCCGGGCCAGCCCGGACTCGGCCCGGGCGACCGGCGTGGCGCCACCTTCGAGCAGCAGGCTGGCAGCGGTCAATCCCGACCAGGCAGTGATTCGAGGCAGTCCGGGCGGGGCCTGGTCGGCGGTCGCCAGGAGGTGGCGCGCGCCGCGCGCCGCGGTGTTCAGCAGGGCGGCGCGGTAGCCCGCGTCGCGGCTCGACAGCAGATAGGGAGCGTAAGCGGTCCAGAACAGCAGGCGCTCGCCCCACAGGTCGGCTCGCCACGCCGCGTCCGCCTTGGTGCCGTGGGCAAGGAGCCAGCGGGCGGCGACGGCTTCCGCCAGCTTCGCGCCGCCGTCGCGCGAAGCCGCTGCGGCCAGGTCGCGCAACCAGGAAAAGCCCTGCAGCTCCTCTGCCAGCGGCCCGGCCGTGCCGACCGTCGCGAAGTCGAGATCGGCCAGCGGCAGCGCCGCCGTGCCCCGGACGAAGGTGCCGGCCAGCAGCTGCTCGCCCCGCGCTCGATCGCCCTGCACATGGTCGCGCGGAACCGCCAGCAGCCGCAGCGGTGCGCGGCCCTGCCGGAACAGCCGGGTAAGAAGCGGACGACCGTCGAGCTTGCTTACGGCCGCCAAATTGCTCACGGCGCTCCCCGCAGCGCGGCGATGTTGCCGGCATAGGCCCGCGGACCGTCGCGAAACGCCGCCGTGCCGGCGACGAGCACCGTTGCGCCCGCATCCACGCACTGCCGGGCGGTAGCGGGATCGACCCCGCCGTCGACCTCCAGCTCCACCGCGAGACCCTCCTTGGCGACCCGCTTGGCAATCGCCTCGATCTTCTTGAGCTGGCTCCCGATGAAGCTCTGCCCGCCGAAACCGGGATTGACGCTCATCACGAGGACGAGGTCGATCTCTTCGAGGACGTAGTCGAGCATCTTGGCGGGCGTCGCCGGGTTGAGCGACACGCCCGCCTTCTTGCCCAGCGCCTTGATCAGCTGGATCGTGCGGTGAAGGTGTGGCCCGGCTTCCGGATGAACGGTGATGATGTCGGCCCCCGCCTCGGCGAACGCGTCGAGGAACGGGTCGGCCGGGGAGATCATCAGGTGGACGTCGAACGGCTTGGCCGAATGGGGGCGGAGCGCCTTCACGACCCCCGGGCCGATCGTCAGGTTGGGGACGAAGTGGCCGTCCATCACGTCCACATGGATCCAGTCGGCTCCGGCGGCGTCGATCGCCCGGACCTCCTCGCCGAGGCTGGCGAAGTCGGCGGACAGGATGGAGGGGGCGATCAGGGGCATGCGCCCGATTAGCCGCTAAGCGCCCGGCCGGACAAGGCGCGCGATGAAGAAGCCGTCCACGCCGCCGTGCTCCTCCAGCATCCCCGGCAGAACGCGCACCCAGCCCCCGGGTGCGGGCGCGATGCCGGCCGGCAGTTCCGCCGCTTCGACGGGGTGGAGCCTGAGGTCACCCGCCGCTTCGATCACCGCTTCGCCCTCGTCCCGCTCGAGCGAGCAGACCGCATAGATGAGCGTGCCCCCCGGCCGCAGCAGCCCGGCGGCATGGGCCAGCAGGCGGCGTTGCAGTGCGGCAGCCTCGGCGATGATCTGCGGCCGCGCGCGGTAGAGAACCTCGGGGTGGCGGCGGAAGGTGCCGGTCGCCGAGCAGGGCGCATCCAGCAGAACCGCGTCGAACGGCCCGCCGGACCATTCGAGCGCATCGGCGGCAAGGGTTGTCGCGGCCAGCCCGGTCCGGGCGAGATTGTCGGAAAGTCGTCTGAGGCGACTTTCCGACCGGTCCAACGCCGTGACCGCGTGACCGGCGGCGGCGAGCTGCATGGTCTTGCCGCCCGGCGCAGCGCACAGATCGAGCACCTCGCGCGCTGCCGGCGGGATCAAGCGGGCAGGCAGCGACGCGGCGAGATCCTGAACCCACCAGCCACCTCCGCCGAAGCCAGGCAGCTCGGCGACGCTCCGCCCGCCGTGCAGGCGCACATGAGCGGAGGCCAGCTGCTCCCCGCCCTGTTCGGCCGCGAATCCGGCGGCTTGTCCGGGATCGGCGAAGCTGAGATCGAGCGGCGGGCGGCGCATGATCGCCCGGCGTGCGGCAGCCACGACCTCCTCGCCCCAGTGCCCTGTCCAGCGCGCTTCCACCTCCGGCGGCAAGCGCGCCTCCTTCCCGAGGTCGAGCCCGCGGCGCAGCAGCGTCCCGAGCACCCCGTGCACCAGCCGGCGGGGCCCGCCTTCGACCAGCGGGAGCGCCGTGGCGACCAAGGCATGATCGGGGACGTTCAGCGCCACCTTCTGCGCTAGCGCCATTCGCAGGACGGCCCGCGCCTTGGCGTCGTCCGGCAGGCGCTGCCTGGTCACGCCGTCGATCGCCGCGTCAAGGTCGGGCAAGCGCCGCAGGGTCTCCCCGGCGATGGCCAGTGCGAGCGGGCGGTCGGGCAAGCTGACCTTCTGCGCCGCCGAGTCCAGCGTTTGCCCACGCCGAAGCACCGCGTCGAGAAGCTGCAGCGCCGCGCGCCGCGAACTCAGCCCTTCGGGGCTTGGCGTCATGCCCTGCAACGCCCATCTCGACGGACATGAAGCGACCTCAGCATCTCGATCCGCCGCCTTACCTCAGCAAGTCGCCGCCGGTGCCCGATCCAGAGCCGGTCCGTCTGGACAAGGAACCGGCCGGCGAAGAAGGCAAGCCCGATCCCACCCGCTACGGCGATTGGGAGAAGAAGGGCATCGCCTGGGACTTCTGACGCCACTCAGTTCCCCTCCGGCCGGGGTGGCCGGCTGAGCAGGTTTTCGAGCACCGCGTCCACGTCGCTGCGCCCGGCCAGGAGATCGTCCACCGCGGCGACGATCGGCATGTCGATCCCGCGCTCGTCCGCGACCCGGCGAAGCACCGGCGCGGTGAACGCGCCCTCCGCCACCGTCCTGCGGTCCGCCATCAGCTCGGCCGCGCTCCGCCCCTGACCGATCCCCTGGCCCAGTGAGAAGTTACGCGAGCTGGTGGAGGAGCAGGTCAGCACCAGGTCGCCGAGGCCGCTCAGCCCCGCCAGCGTTTCGCGCCGCGCGCCAAGCGCCAGCCCGAAGCGGGTCATCTCGGCAAACCCCCGGGCGATCAGCGCCGAGCGCGCGTTCTGCCCCAGGCCCTTGCCCTCGACCACCCCGCAGGCGATCGCCAGCACGTTCTTGACCGCGCCGCCGACCTCGGCCCCGGCGACATCCTCGCTGAGGTAAAGCCGGAACTGCGGCAGGGCGAGCCGCTGCCGGACCGGTTCGGCCGCCCCAAGCTTCTCGGCGGCCACCGTCAGGGCGGTGGGGTAACCAGCCGCCACTTCATGGGCGAAGGTCGGGCCGGACAGGACCATGATGTCGCTGGCCGGGCAGACTTCCCGCGCGACCTGGTGAAGCAATGCGCCGCTGTCGGCCTCGATGCCCTTGGAGCAGAGGATGAGCGGCTTGCCGCAGTTCGCCAGCCCGGCCAGCACGCTCCGCATATGCTGCGCGGGCGTGACCACCAGCAGGGCGTCGCACCCGGCCAGTTCGTCAAGCTCGGTCGTGGCCACCACCGCCGGGCTCAGTCGCTGGCCTGGCAGGAAGACCCTGTTCTCATGCGCCTGATTGATGCCGTGGACGACCTCGGGTTCGCGGGCCCACAACAGGGTGCGCCGGCCGCCGCTCGCTGCCACCTGGGCGAGCGCCGTGCCCCAGGCTCCGCCCCCCAGGACGCCGATGCTTTCAATCGTCATGCCTTCACCCCTGCTCCCCGAACCGCCCCCGCCGCGGCGTCCAGCGGCCAGCGGGCGCGGGCGGGCACGTCCAGTGGATCGGTGAGGCCCATCGCCAGCCGCTCGGCCCCGGCCCAGGCGATCATGACGGCATTGTCGGTGCACAACCACCCCGGCGGAGCAGCGAAGCGGCGGCCTTCCTGCTCGGCCACACGCTGCAGCGCCCCCCGGATCGCTCCGTTCGCCGCAACGCCGCCGGCCACCACCAGCGTAGGCGCTCCGCCTTGCTCCAGCGCGCGGCGGGTGCGGTCGACCAAGCAGTCGACCACCGCCTGCTGGAAGCTCGCAGCGATATCCGCCGGACGGTAGGCGCCCGAGGCGACCGCCCGCTGCACCGCGCTCTTGAGGCCGGCAAAGGAGAAGTGCGGCTCGCCCGAGCCCAGTAGCGGCCGCGGCAGCGGCACTGCAGTGGGGCTGCCCTCCGCGGCCAGCGTTTCGATCGCGGGACCGCCCGGGTACGGGAGGCCGAGCAGCTTGGCCGCCTTGTCGAATGCCTCGCCCGCCGCATCGTCGATGGTGGTCGCGAGCCGCCGGTATCGCCCAACGCCGCGCACCTCCAGCAACTGGCAATGGCCGCCGCTCGCCAGCAGCAGCAGGTAAGGAAAGCCGAGGTCCTCCTCCGTCAGCCGCGGCGACAGGGCGTGGCCTTCCAGATGGTTGACCGCGATCAGCGGCTTGCCGCCCGCGAGCGCCAATCCCTTGCCCGCCAGCAGGCCCACCATGACGCCACCGATCAGTCCAGGCCCGGCGGTCGCCGCCACTGCATCGAGGTCAGCGACAACGACCCCCGCCTCGTCCAACACCTGGCGGATGAGACCCGGCAGCACCTCCACATGGGCCCGGGCGGCGATCTCCGGCACTACTCCGCCGTAAGGCTGGTGAGCGCTGTTCTGGCCGACCACCGCCTGCGCCAGCACCTGCCGGTCGCCGGTTACCAGCGCCGCCGCGCTGTCGTCGCAGGAAGACTCAAGGCCAAGGATCAGGGTCATGGGCTCAGCGCCTTTGCCCGAGCCGGCCCCTCTCGGCTAGAGGCGGGCCGGTGAACAAACCGCCCATCCTTGGAACGCGCGCTTCCCCGCTCGCCCTGGCGCAGGCGCGCATGGTCGCGGCGGCACTGGAGGCCGCGCACGGCTGGGATGGAGGAACGGTCCAGATCCATCCGGTCAAGACCAGTGGCGACCGGATCCAGGACCGGCCGCTCGCAGAGGTCGGCGGCAAGGGGTTGTGGACCAAGGAACTGGACGTGGCGCTGCTTCGCGGCGAAACGGACCTGTCCGTTCACTCGATGAAGGATGTGGAAAGCGAGCGGCCGGCAGCGCTGGCGATCGCCGCCATGCTGCCCCGCGCCGACGTGCGCGACCGGCTGATCGGAGCCGGCTCGATCGACGACCTTAGCCAAGGCGCGGTGGTCGGCACGTCGTCCCCGCGCCGCAGTGCCCAATTGCTGCGCCTGCGCCCCGACCTGCAGGTCGTGCCCATCCGCGGCAATGTCGCGACCCGGCTGAACAAGCTTGCGGCCGGCGAGGTCGACGCCACGCTGCTGGCCGCGGCCGGCCTCGACCGGCTCGGCATCGAGGAAGGCACGCCGGTCTCCCCCGACACCATGCTGCCCGCCCCGGCCCAGGCGGCGATCGGCGCCGAGTGCCGTGCGGACGACACTGCGATGCAGGCGTTGCTGGCCGCGATCAATCACCTGCCAACCTGCGCCGCGGTGGCGGCGGAGCGGGCCTTCGCGCGGGCCATCGGCGGCTCCTGCCATTCGCCGGTCGCTGCCCTGGCAGTGCAGGGCGGCGACGAACGGCTGTGGCTTCGGGCGGAGATTCTCAGCACCGACGGGAGCGACCGGGTGGCCGGCGAGGTCCGCTTCAGCCCGGGCGAAGAGGCGCCGCAAGCGCTGGCCCGCGATCTGCTCGATCGGGCGCCGCCTTCGGTCCGGGGCCTGTTCGGGTGAAGCCGCTCGCGGTGCTGAGGCCGGAACCGGGGGCGAGCGCGACGCTGAGCCGCGCCAGGGCGATGGGGTTGCAAGCCTTCGCCATTCCCTTGTTCAGCGTCGAGCCGCTGGCCTGGACCGCTCCCGATCCGAGCGCGTTCGACGGGCTGCTGCTGACCAGCGCCAACGCCGTCCGCCACGCGGGGACGGGGCTGGCCGCGCTGAAGCTACTCCCAGCGCATGCAGTGGGAGCGGCAACGGCCGACGCAGCACTGGCGGCGGGCTTGACCATCGCGGCCGTCGGGAACGGCGGGGTGGAGGAGCTGCTTGGGTCCTTGCCTGGCGAGCTGCGCCTGCTTCATCTGTGCGGCGAGCGTCGCCGAATGCCTGCAACCCCGGAGCAGCGGGTGACGCCGGTTCCGGTCTATCGCTCTACCGAAATCCGCACTCCGCTCGGCCTCCATCGGCTCGCCGGAGCGGTGGCGCTGGTCCACTCGCCCCGGGCGGGACGCCGGCTCGCCGAGCTGGCGCCCGAACGGTCCCTAACCACGGTGGCGGCGATCAGCGCTGCAGCAGCGGAGGCATGTGGCCGCGGCTGGCAGGATGTCGCGGTGGCTCCGCGTCCGAACGATGACGCCATGCTTTCCCTTGCGGCGGCGCTGTGCAAACAGTCGGACCCGGAATGACCAGCGCTTCATCCCGCCCAACGCTTAGCCTCAGCAGCTGGCTCCTGCTCTGCCTGGTGCTGCTGCTGGTCGGAGCGGCGGCGGCGGTCTGGGCGATGTCGCGCTACGATGCGGCCGCCCGCTTCTTCGGCGTCGCGCCGGGGGCGACCGCGACGGCCGTACCACAGGCCCTGGCCATGCCGCTGCCCCAAGCATCGCCGCTCCGCCCGGACCCGCCGGTCGCCGAAGTACAGGGGCTGGAGGCGCGTGTCGCCCGACTGGAGAACGCCACGGCGCAGGTCGCCGGCTCGGCAGGCCGGGCCGATGCTCTGCTGATTGCGTTCGCGGCACGGCGGGCGATCGATCGCGGCGTGGCGCTCGGCTATCTGGAGCCATTGCTGCTGGACCGCTTCGGCCCGACGCACCGCCGCGCGGTGGCCACCATCGTCACGGGGGCCCGAAGTCCCGTCCGGCTCGAGCAGTTGAGGGCCGAGTTCGAGCTGTTGGAACGGACGCTGCAAGGGCGCGGGCCGAGCGAAAGTCTCTGGACCGGAATGCAGCGGGAGTTCGGCTCCCTGGTGTCGATCCGGCGCGCCGACCGGCCGGATCCGCGCCCGTCCGCCAGCTACGAGCGGGCCAAGGTGCGGCTGGCCAGTGGCCAAGTCGACCTGGCACTCGCCGAGGCGATGCGCCTGCCGGGCATCGGCCGGGCCCAACCCTGGGTCGCCCAAGCCCGCACCTACATCGCCGTGCACCGCGCCTTGGACGAGATCGAAAGCGCCGCGCTGCTCCCGTCCCGTTGACGGGCTTGCCAGCGACTCCGGCTTTTGCGAGTCTGGGCAGGGGCGGTACCGAACAGCTTCTGTTCAGCACTGCAGGGTAGGTTGAGCCGGACTTGGGCTTCCGGTGGGGGTGCTGACATCATGACGGCATTGCTTGTCCGATTAGGCGCAGCGGCCACGGCCATCGTCGCACCCGGCCTCGCAGCGGCGCAGACCGTGCCTCCATGGCCGCCCGCCGCAGTACGTCCGGCCGCGCCGGCTGCGCTTGCAGCCCGCATCCATGCGCTCGGCAGCAGCTTCAATGGCCGGGTCGGGATCGCGGTGCAGGCGGTCGAAGGCGGCTGGCGCGCCGGCTGGCGGGCGGACGAACTCTACCCGCAGCAGAGCGTCAGCAAATTCTTCGTGGCGCTGGCCGCCATGGACGCGGTCGACCGCGGCCGCATCCGCCTGCACGATCCCGTCACCCTGACCCGCAGCGACCTCACCCTGTTCAACCAGCCGATCGCCCAGCGCGTGCTTGGGAACGGCAGCTACACGACAACGGTGGAGCGATTGCTGGTCGAAGCCATCACCAAGAGCGACAATACCGCCAACGACAAGCTGATGCGGGTGGTCGGCGGCCCGGGGGTCGTGCGGCTGATGATCGCCGAGAAGCGGCTGGGCCAGATCCGCTTCTACGAAGGCGAACGGGCGCTGCAGTCGCGGATCGCAGGCCTCACCTGGACCCAGAGCTATTCGGTCGGCGATGCCTTCTACAAGGCGCGCAACGCGCTTCCGCTGACCCTTCGCCGCTCGCTGTTCGAACGCTATATCGAGGACCCGTACGACGGCGCGGCGCCCTCCTCGATCGTGGACACGCTGGCGCGGCTGAAGCGGGCCGAGCTGCTCTCCCCGCCCTCGACGGCGCGCCTCCTGACGATCATGGGCAATACGCGGACCGGCAAGAACCGGCTGCGCGGCGGGCTGAAGCCCGGTTGGACGCTGTGCCACAAGACGGGAACGGGCCAGGTGCTGGGCGCCGTGCAGGCCGGCTACAACGACATCGGCATCATCACTGCCCCGGACGGCCGCAGCTATGCAGTGGCGGTGATGATCAAGCGGACCGCCACCCCGCTGATCGTGCGCATGAACCTGATGAACAATGTGGTGCGCGCCGTCATCGACCAGCACGAGACCGTCTACGCCGCCAACCTGCGCTTCTGACGTCATCGCGCCGCATGGCCGCGAGTTCGTCCGCGACTCGAACTGGAGCGAGCGAAGGGATTCGAACCACGAGCGCAGCCCGGCAGGGCAGAGCGCAACAAGAGCTCTCGAGAGTTCACGCTTGAGTCGCTGGAGCGGGCGAAGGGATTCGAACCCTCGACCCCAACCTTGGCAAGGTTGTGCTCTACCCCTGAGCTACGCCCGCTCTGGCGCCTGGGCCGGGAGAGTTCCGGCCGGGTGAGGCGGCGCGCCTAGCATGGGGCTTGGCGGCCACGCAAGCCCTGCGGCGGCGGGATACGCAGCCTTGCGGCAGCGGGGCGGGCCGCTCATATGGCGCGGCAAGTTCCAACCAGCGAGACAGGTTACAGCGTGGCGACCCTTCCCTTGACCGCCGAAGAACGCGAGGCGATCGCCACCTTCCAGGCCAACGTGCTGCAGCCGTCGATGACCCAGCTGGTGATCCTCGACTTCTGGGCGGAATGGTGCGGGCCGTGCAAGCAGCTCGGGCCAGTGCTCGACAAGGTCGCGGCCGACTATGCGGACAAGGGCGTCAAGCTGGTCAAGATCGACGTCGACGCGGACAAGGTGATCGCCGCCCAGTTCCAGATTCGTTCAATCCCGACCGTCTACGCCATCTTCGGCGGTCAGCCGGTGGCGGACCTCACCCCCTACCGCAGCGAGGGTCAGATCAAGCGGGTGCTCGACCAGCTGCTCGGCCAGCTCGGGGTGGGCGGCGAGCCCGGCGCGCGCGAAGCGGAGATCGAGCCGCTGATCGCCATGGGGGAAGAGGTGCTGGCCGGCGGCGACGCGGCTCGGGCCGAGAACATCTTCCGCCAGATTCTGGAAATGGCGCCGGGTCATCCGGAGGTCGCCGGCGGTCTGGCGCGCGCATTGCTGGCTGCGGGGCAGCCCGAGGAGGCCCGCGCGGTGCTCGACAGTCTGCCGGCTGAAGCTCAAAAGGCGTTGGCGGTCACCAGGGCACGCGCGGCGCTGGACCTGGCGGGCGCGGCCCCGGCGACGGAAACGGACGAGCTCGAAGCCCGGCTGGCCGCCGACCCGGACGACCATGAAGCGCGCTACGAGCTCGCGGGTGCCAAGATGGCGACCGGCGACCGCGACGGGGCCGCGGACGCGCTGCTGGAGATCGTCCGGCGCGATCGCGGCTGGAACGAGAGCGCGGCGCGGACCCGCTTCCTGCAGCTGCTGGAGGCCGCCGGGCTGGAGGATCCATGGAGCGGAGCGCAACGGCGGCGGCTGTCGGCTCTGCTGTTCACATGAGCGCGTCCACCCGTATCCCGCTGTTTCCGCTGCCGGGCGCCATCCTGTTCCCGCGGAGCCAGCTGCCGCTCCACATCTTCGAGCCGCGTTACCGGGCGATGATCGAGGACGCGGCAGCCGGCGCCGCCCGGATCGGGATGATCCAGCCCCAGGTCTCCGAAGCCGACAACGTCGAGCATCCGCCGCTCTACCGGGTCGGCTGCATCGGCGAGATCGTCGGGCTGGAGGAGCTTGCGGACGGCCGCTTCAACGTGGTGCTGCAAGGCTCGACCCGCTTCCGGCTGATCGCGGAAGCGGACGTCGGCACCGCGTACCGCCAGGCGGATGTGGATGCCGAAGCGCTCGACGATTCCGAGCCCGAGCCGCTCGGCCTGGCGCAGCGTTCAGAGGTGGAACAGGAGGCGCGCAGGCTCGGCAACGCCATGGGCCTGACCGTTGACTGGGAGGCGGTGAACCGGCTCGACGACGAGATGCTGGTCAACGCCATCGCCCAGGTCGCGCCATTCGATGTCGGCGCCAAGCAAGCGCTGTTGGAAGAAGAAACGCTGCCCGGCCGCGCGGACCTGCTGGTCCAGCTGATGCAGTTCCTGCGGATGGCGCAGGGCGGCGGAGAGGCGAGTCCGCGCCTGCATTGAGCGACCAGCCTAGATCGGCAGGCCTCGCAAGAGCAGCGGCAGGTCGCCCGACGTTCCCCGCGCCTCGGCGTTGAGCCGCGCCTTGAGCGGGTCCAACCGGTCCACCACGCCCATGCCGAACCGCCGCACTGCCGACGCGGCTCGCCCGCCGATGCCGTAGAGCCGAGTTAGCGAGTCGGTCGACATCGCCACCATCAGCGTGTCCAGGCTCCGCCAGCGCCCGTAGCGTTCGAGCAACTGCGCGTCCCCGAGATCGAGGCCCAGCCGGGCGCCGTCCACCAACACCTCCGTCAGCGCGGCGACATCGCGGAAGCCGAGATTGAGACCCTGACCCGCGATCGGGTGGATGGCGTGGGCGGCGTCTCCGACCAGGGCCATTCGCCGATCCGTAATCCGATGGGCGTGGTGGAAGCCGAGCGGATAGCTGGACCGCGGCACCGCCATGCGGATGCGCCCGAGGAACCCGCCCATTGTCGCCTCCGCTTCCCCGGCAAAGGCTTCGTCCGTCAGCGACATCCAGCCATGCGCGTCACCGCCGGGTACGGACCAGACGATCGCCGAGCGGTGGTCGCCTTCGGTCGTATCGGTCATCGGCAGCAGCGCGAACGGCCCACTGGGATAGAAGATCTCGTACGCGACGTTCGCATGCGGCCGCTCGTGCAGCAGCGTGGAAACGATCGCCGCATGGTCGTAGCGCCAGCGCGCCATGCGGATGCCGGCGGCTTCGCGCGTTGGTGAGTTGCGGCCTTCGGCGGCGACCAGCAGCGGAGCGCTGAGTTCCTTTCCGCCCTCAAGCGAGACCGTGACGCCATGTTCAGCGCGTTCGATGTGCGTCGCCGAGGTCCGCCAGCACATCAGGATGTGTTCTCCAGCCTCCGCCCGGGCGCGCAGTGCGGCACGAAGGTGGCGGTTCTCGTGCATCCAGCCGAGCGGTTCGCCGTCCTCTTCCGGCGCGAAGCTGAGTCCGCCCGGCGCGAGCCCGTCCGCCACCCTGATCTCCAGGATCGGACAGCCGGGCCCGAGCAGATGATCGGCGATGCCGACCGTTCGCAGCATCCGCATGCTGGACGAGGACACCGCGCTGGTGCGGCCGTCGAAGCCTGCCCCGAGCCGCGCATCGGGGTCGGCCGGGTCGATCACCGCACAGCTCAGGCCACTGCTGTCCAGGGCCGCGGCGAGCGTCAGGCCGATGAGGCCGCCGCCCAGGATGATGATGTCCCGCTGTTCCATCGCTCGCCTCTACGCCCAATGCGCAACCGCGTCATCCTTGACCGGGGAGTCTCCGGAGGGGCATTGTCATGCAACAGGCGAACACGGGCGGGGAAGAATCGATGGCAACCGCGGCGGGGCGGGCACAACGGCGCGAGCTGGAAAGCGACTGGCGGGCGAAGCTCACCGGCTTGCTGCGGGAGTTCGCGGTTCGATCGGCAGGGGCGCTGCTGCTGGCAGGGGCGATCGCCCTTGGTGTCGCGCTGCTCACCCATCGTCCGACCGACCCGAGCTGGAGCACCGCCGCAGGCGGCCGGCCGGCCAATTGGCTGAGCACGCCCGGAGCCTATGCCAGCGATCTGCTCCTGCTGCTGTTCGGACTCGGCTGCGTCCTGCTGCTGCCCGTGCTGGCGATGGCGGGCATCCGGCTGCTGCGCGGGCAGCCGGCCGGGCGGCTCGGCCGGGGGCTGCTGCTGGCAAGCCTAGGCGCGGTCCTGCTGGGCGTAGCGCTGGCGTTGACTGCGGGAAGCGCCGTGTCCGGCCTGCCCGCCGGGTGGGGCGGTGCCCTGGGGCTGGCCGGGGCGAACGGCCTCGGGCTCGGCCTGGAGCAGATCGGCAATCCTTCGGTCGCCGGACCGAGCCGGCTGGCGCTCATCCTGCTGTTGGGCGCGGGTGGGTTGGTCCTCGCCTTTGTCGCACTCGCGCTTCGCCCGGAGGAGCGGGGCTGGGTGGCCGAGCGCTTCCGCCGCGATCCGGCCCTGCGTCCCGTCACGCCCCGACGGACGGCCGAGCCGAAGGACAATCGCGACATCCCCGCTGCCGCACCCCCCCGCGCCCGTCCCAACGTGTCGGTGGCGGAGCCTTCGGGCGCGATCGCTCCGGCGGCAGCGAAAGGCGATGGCAAAGCGCGCGGCCGCGCCAGCCCGCAGCCGAGCCTGGCGCTGGGCGACAGCTACCAGCTTCCGCCCATCGACCTGCTCGCCCTGCCTCCCGAAGGCGGGCGGCAGCAGATCGACCGTGCCGGGCTGGAGCGCAACGCCCGGCTGCTCGAGTCGGTGCTGGAGGACTTCCACGTCCGCGGCGACATCGTCGAGGTCCGCCCAGGCCCCGTGGTCACCATGTACGAGCTGGAGCCCGCCAGCGGGATCAAGGCCAGCCGGGTGATCCAGCTGGCCGACGACATCGCCCGCAACATGTCGGCGCTGTCCGCCCGCGTCGCGACCATCCCCGGCCGCAGCGTGATCGGCATCGAACTGCCCAACCCGAAGCGCGAGTCGGTGGCGCTTCGCGAACTTGTCGGCAGCCAGGCCTTCGCCGACCAGAGCATGAGCCTGCCGCTGATCCTGGGCAAGGACATCGCCGGCGATCCGATCATCGCCGACCTGGCGCCCATGCCGCACCTGCTGGTCGCGGGCACCACCGGCTCGGGCAAGTCGGTCGGGCTCAACTGCATGATCCTGTCGCTGCTCTACCGCATGGGGCCGGACGAGTGCCGGATGATCATGATCGATCCCAAGATGCTGGAGCTGAGCGCCTACGACGACATCCCGCATCTGCTCTCGCCCGTGGTGACGGAGCCCGCCAAGGCCATCCGCGCGCTCAAATGGGCGGTGGAGCAGATGGAGGAGCGCTACCGCATGATGGCCAGCCTCGGGGTACGCGCGCTCGCCAGCTACAACGCCAAGGTCCGCGACGCCAAGGCCAAGGGCACCAAGCTCGGGCGGCGGGTCCAGACCGGCTACGACGCCGACAGCGGGCAGCCGCTCTACGAGACAGAAGAGCTCGACTACGACGTCCTGCCGCAGATCGTGGTGGTGGTCGACGAACTCGCCGACCTTATGATGACCGCCGGCAAGGAGGTCGAGTTCCTGATCCAGCGGCTGGCGCAAAAGGCCCGCGCGGCGGGCATCCACCTCATCATGGCGACGCAGCGCCCGTCGGTCGACGTCATCACCGGCGTGATCAAGGCCAACCTGCCGACCCGCATCTCCTTCCAGGTCACCAGCAAGATCGACAGCCGCACCATCCTGGGCGAGCAGGGGGCCGAGCAGCTGCTGGGCAAGGGCGACATGCTCTACATGCCCGGCGGCAAGCAGATCCTGCGCGTCCACGGCCCCTTCGTCAGCGACGACGAGGTCCGCGCTGTGGCCGAACATTGGCGGGCTCAGGGTTCGCCCGAGTACATTCAGGCCGTGACGGAGGAGCCCGAAGATGGCGGCTACGCCTTCGACGGCCAGCCCGATGGAGATGAAGACGCGGAAACGCAGCTCTACCGCAAGGCCGTACAGATCGTGGCGGAAAGCCAGAAGGCGTCCACCTCCTATCTCCAGCGCCAGATGCGGGTCGGCTACAACAGCGCGGCGCGGCTGATCGAGCGCATGGAAAAGGACGGCAAGGTCGGCCAACCCGACCACGTCGGCCGCCGTGAAGTGCTGATGGACACGGACGGGCATCCCTTGTGACAGGCTGAACGGCGGGGAACCGGGCAGTTCAGAGCGCATTCAACGGCGCGCCGCCATGCGCCGCGTAAAGCTGTCATCAGGAGTGACCCATGTCCTTGTTCTTCCTTTCCGCGCGGCTGCTCACGCCGGCTGCCGTGGTGGCGGCCCTGAGCGGCGGCGCGGCCGTGGCGCAGACCGCCAACCCCCTTCAACACGTCGAGCGGTCGCTGGCCGCCACCCAGTCGCTGACCGCCGACTTCGTCCAGACGGACGGGCGCAATCGCTCGGTCCGCGGCACGCTTCAGCTCAAGCGGCCGGGCCGCGTGCGCTTCGACTATGGGGCGGGCGCCAACATGCTGCTGGTCGGCAATGGGAAGACGCTGACCTTCATCGATTACGACGTCGGGCAGAAGAACAGCTGGCAGATCGGCAACTCGCCGCTGAGCATCCTGCTGTCTCCGCAGCCGAACCTGGGCCGCATCGCCCGCGTCCTCCCGAGCAAGGACCCGCGGGTGGTCCTGATCCGCGCCCGCGATCCGCGGCGGCCCGAGTTCGGGACCATCATCATGGCTTTCGTGAAAACCCCGTCCGCTCCGGGCGGCCTGCTGCTGGAAGGCTGGACCGCGTTTGACGCGCAGAACAAGCGCACCACGGTGAAGCTCGACAACCAGCGCTACAACGTCGCCATTCCGGAGAACGCCTTTAGCTACGCCGAACCCAAGCGCCGGGGATAAAAGACTGAGAAGCGTATCTAAATTGCAACTGTTAATCGCCCCGACAGGCTACTTCCGCTAACCATAGGGTGATCGCGGCCGCTGCTTAGGGTTTCCCCCTGTTACCTGGGCCGGCTCGATCACCTCGCGTGACGAACGCTTGGTCGGCCCTCGCTCCATGCCCCCGGAGCGGGGGCCTTTGCGTGTTGGGGGCAGTGCGGGCTAAGCGGCCATCGTGACCACGCTCAAGATCGCCTCCTGGAACATCAATTCGGTCCGTGCCCGGGCCGGGATCGTCGAGCGCTTCCTTCAGGAAGAATCGCCGGACATCCTGTGCCTGCAGGAGACCAAGGCGCATAACGACGTGTTTCCTGCCGATCTCTTCGGCAAGCTCGGCTACCTGCACCACCAGCTGAACGGCCAGCGCATGCACCATGGCGTGGCCATCCTCAGCCGCGTTCCGCTGCACGAGCCGGGGCGGCACGACTGGCAGGACAATGGTGAAGCCCGGCATGTCGGCGCACAACTCGACTGCGGCATCCGGCTCGAGAATGTTTACGTGCCCGCGGGCGGCGACATCCCCGATCGCGCGCTCAACCCGAAGTTCGGGCAGAAGCTCGATTTCCTCGGTCGCATGACCCGCTGGTCGGAGGACCTCAGGGAACCGACCCTGATCGTCGGCGACTTCAACGTGGCGCCGCTGCCCTGCGACGTGTGGAACCACAAGGCGTTGCTGGACGTGGTCAGCCACACTCCGATCGAGGTGGAGACGCTTGGGAACTTGCAGGCGGCCCACGACTGGGTCGACCTCGGCCGCCGCTTTATGCCCGCGCCCGAGCGCTGCTTCACCTGGTGGAGCTATCGCGCCAGGGATTGGGTGGCGAGCGACCGCGGCCGCCGGCTCGACCATATGTGGGCCTCGCCCAGCCTGGCACCGCAGGTCACCGCCCACCGCGTGCTCGAGCCCTGCCGTGGCTGGGCGCGTCCGTCCGACCATGTGCCGTTGATCGTCGAGCTGGAGCTTTGAACGAGGCTCCGGCCGTCGCCTCGGTATTGGCCGCGCTGCGGGCCGGCCGGGCGGTGCAGGTGGGCGCGTGCTCTGTCCTGTCGGTGGAAACCGCGAGCGACGCCATGCTCGCGCTGCTCGACCCGCAAGCCCGCGCACCCGTGCTGATCAGCGCCGATCGGGCAGCCGCCCTGAACCTTGCCAACCGGCGCGAAGCGGCGGAGGGCGGCCCGGTCGCCATTGTCCGCTCCCCCTGGCTCGACCGCCAGCTGGTACGCTCACTGGTGGACCCCGCGCACGATGTGGACCGTATTGTGCCCGGACCGATCGAGCCGGACGTGCCGGGGGACAAGGCCTCCGCCACCGCGGCGCTCGAGCTGGCGCGGCTTGCCGGAGTGCTGCCGGCGCTGTGGCTGGTACAATCGGACGCTGTTGCGGCGGTCACCCCCAAACAGGTCTTCGACGCCGCGCGAAGCCGCCGGGCGGAGATCGTAGCCCGCGCCCGCCTGCCGCTTGCTGGGCTCGACGACACGCAGATGGTCGCTTTCCGCAACCCGGCCGATGGCGGCGAGCACGTCGCACTGCTGGTCGGCGCGCCGGCCGGCCGGCCGCCGCTGGTCCGGCTGCACAGCGAGTGCCTGACCGGCGACGTGTTCGGTTCCTTGAAATGCGATTGCGGGCCGCAGCTGCAAGCCGCGCTGGGCCTGATCGGCACCGGCGGCATCCTCCTTTACCTGCGCCAGGAAGGCCGCGGCATCGGCCTCGTCAACAAGCTGCGGGCCTACGCCTTGCAGGATCGCGGGCTGGACACGGTGGAAGCCAACCGGCGGCTGGGCTTTGCGGACGACGCACGGGACTACAGCCTTGCCGCGGCCATGCTGCGCGCACTCGGACATGATCGGGTACGATTGCTGACCAACAATCCGGCCAAAGTCCGGGGCTTGGAGGAAGCGGGGATCACCGTGGCCGAGCGCGTAGCGCACCACATGCCGGCCAACCCCCACAACGCCGACTATCTCGAGACCAAGCAAACCAAGAGCGGGCATCTCCCCTGAACGTTCGGATCGAAGGGCGCGATCAATCTTCGAACAACGCCGTCCCCACGCGAACGACCGTAGCCCCCAGCATGACCGCGGCGCGGTAGTCGCCCGACATCCCCATCGACAATCCGCTGACGCCATGCCGCCGCGCGAGCTTCGCCAACAGCGCGAAGAAGGGTGAGACCTCAAGGCTCTGCGGTGGGATGGCCATGAGACCGGCGAGCGGGAGCGGCGAGCGTCGGACTCGATCGATGAAGCCGGGCAGGTCTGCCAGCGCGACGCCGCCTTTCTGCTCCTCCTCGCCGATATTTACCTGCACGAAGACCTGCGGGTGGCGACCGACCTTTTCCGCCGCGCGGACCAACGCTTCGAGCAAGCCGGGACGGTCGAGCGAATGAATGACGTCGAACAGGCCGGCGGCCGCCTCGGCCTTGTTCGACTGGAGCCGGCCGATGCAATGCAGCCGGATGCCGGGGTGCCGATCAAGCAACGATGGCCATTTGGTTTCGGCCTCCTGCACCCGGCTTTCCCCGAAGTCGCGCTGTCCCGCTTCGATCAGCTGTGCGATCTCGTCCGCGGAGCGGGTCTTGGACACCGCGGCCAGCGTGACCTCGGCCGGATCGCGGCGGGCGAGCTGGGCCGCCGCCGCGATGTTCTCGCGGACGAGGTGCAGGCGGGAGGCGGCGCTGGTCACGGCATGCTGCTATAGGCACCGCCGTGCCTGCTCGCCACCCTGCGCCGACCCGCTGGATGTTGACCGACGCCCGGCTCGGCCCGGGCCTGCCCCGCATCGTGCGCCGCCTGCCGCGGGGCTCTGGAGTGGTTTTCCGCCATCACGAGCTTCCTCCCGCCGAGCGGCGAGTGCTCCTGCGGCGATTGCAACGGCTGGCTGCCGGGCGGCGCCTGACGGTGGTGGACGATTTGGCAGGCCGGGTTGCGCGGGTGCATTCCGTCCGCGAATTGCGCCGGGCTATCTTACGCAAACCGGAGTTGCTGTTCCTGTCGCCGCTGTTCGCCACGCGCTCGCACCCTGATTGGCAGCCGCTCGGGCGCATGCGAGCGGTCGCGCTGCTACGAATGGCCGGGCGGCCGGTGCTGGCGCTGGGTGGGATGAACGAGGGCCGCTATCGACAGGTACGGGCGCTTGGCTTTGCCGGGTGGGGCGGGATTGATGCTTGGGTGCGTAGGGGCGAGAGGCCGTCACGGGAGCAAGTCCCATGACGTCAGTCCTGTCCGCTCCGCGGCAGGCTGGCCGGCCTGTGCCGGCTCTACGCGCTGCTCCGGCGACGCTTTGCGTCGGCGTCCCTACGCTCGGCGGCTTGGCTTAGAACTTGATCGCAGTTCCGACGTAGACGGCCTGGCTGTCCCGCCGCTGGTCGTTGAGCGTGGCGAGCTTGTCGCGCTCGATGCGGTAGCGAACGCCGCCGGTCACAGCGACCCGGCTGGAAATGTTATACGCGCCGCCGACGTCCAGCGCGTAGCTCGGGCTGTCGGCCAAGGCCGGCGCCGGGCGACCGGTCGGCCGATCCGCGCTCGCGGCGACGCGGCCGGTAAAGCGCTTGAGGTTGTAGCTGACCCCGACCACCGCACCTTCGCGGCCGCCGAGCGCAGGATTGCCCGACTTCGCCTTGGCCACATCGCCCGCGACGGCGAAGCGCTTCCAGCCCACGGCCACGCCGAGGTTGTAGCTGGCGGGCGTCAGCTCGACGCCGGCGGCGGACGCATTCGAGCGGACCGCCAGCTCACGCGCCCGCAGCGCCGCCTGCTTGGGGTTCGCCGCTTGCGCCCGGATCGCCACCCGCACCTGGGCCGGGCGCCGCTTGCTTGCCGCCGGGGTGAAATGGAAGTCGTTGGAGAAGGCTGGACGGCTGGCGAGGGCCGCGGCGAGCCGCGGATCGGCCTGAGCCGGAGTGAAGCTCCGCTCGAAGCTGATCGACACGGGCCGCGGCTTCTTGGCCGCAGGCGCCGCGATCACGACGGAAGCAGGCAGCAGCAGGCTCGCCGCGGCAATCGCCACGGCTGACTTACCTCGGCTGATGTTCCACCGATCCGACAAGCTTTGTTTACTCCCTGCCGAGTCGATATAGCTCCGGGCAGGCGAATGTTCCACGGCTCCGACCCGTAAGTTCCGCCATGTGACATCGAATCCACAAAGCGCTTGCCGCCACTCCTCGCTTGCGGCGCTCCGGCGAGTTCTTATAACGCCGCCAGACCCCCTCGTTCCACGACAGGACCGTTCCATGCCCCGCACGACCCCGACCGCCGCCGCGCTGATTCCGCTGGCGCTTCTTGCCGCGGGCTGTTCGCGCAACCGCAACGTCCCTACGGATCTGGCGCCCTCGCGCATGACGGCGATCGGCGTGAACACCTACCTCTGGCGCGCGGCGATCGACACGCTGAGCTTCGCGCCGCTGGTCCAGGCCGACAGCAACGGCGGCGTGATCGTCACCGATTGGTACGCCAACCCGAACACCCCGGGCGAGCGGGTCAAGCTCACGGTCTCCATCCTCGATCAGGATCTGCGGGCCGACGCACTGCGCGTTGCCGCCTCGCGCCAGGTCAGCCAGAGCGGCAGCTGGGTCGATGCGCCCGTCAGCGCCGCTACCGTGCAGAAGCTTGAGGACATCATCCTTACCCGCGCCCGCGACATCCGCCGCGCCACTATCGCGGGCTGAGCTCCACAAGGACCATACATGACCGACCGCTTCGATCCGGCGGCGAGCGACTCCCGCTGGCAGGAGCGGTGGGAGCGCGAGGGCAGCTTCCGCGCGGACAGCGCCAGCCCCAAGCCCAAGGCCTATGTCCTGGAGATGTTCCCCTACCCGTCGGGGCGCATCCACATGGGGCATGTCCGCAACTACACCATGGGCGACGTGCTCGCCCGTTATCGCCGGATGCAGGGCCATGAGGTGCTGCACCCGATGGGCTGGGACGCCTTCGGGATGCCGGCTGAGAATGCGGCGATGGAGAAGGGGGTGCACCCCGGCGACTGGACCCGTGCCAACATCGCCACCATGCGCGCGCAACTCAAGCGGATCGGCTTTGCGCTCGACTGGAGCCGGGAGCTCGCGACCTGCGAGCCCGACTATTATGGGCATGAGCAGGCGCTGTTCCTCGACCTGTTCGAAGCGGGACTCGTCTACCGCAAGGAGTCGGAGGTCAACTGGGACCCGGTCGACATGACCGTGCTCGCCAACGAGCAGGTAATCGACGGCCGCGGCTGGCGGTCGGGCGCTCCGGTCGAGCGGCGCAAGCTCAGCCAATGGTTCCTCAAGATCACCGACTTCGCCGATGACCTGCTCGAGGGCCTCAAGGGGCTGGACCAGTGGCCCGACAAGGTCCGGCTGATGCAGGAGAACTGGATCGGCAGGAGCCGGGGGCTGCAGTTCCGCTTCCGGCGGGCGGGCGGCGCGGGTGAGATCGAGGTCTTCACCACTCGGCCCGACACCATCTTCGGCGCAAGCTTCGTCGCCATCTCGCCCGGCCATCCGATTGCGGAAGCGCTTGCGGCAGAGCGCCCGGACGTGGCCGAGTTCATCGCCCGCTGCCGCGCCGGAGGAACCAGCGCTGCGGAGATCGAGACGGCCGAGAAGCTCGGGCTCGACACCGGGCTCCAAGTCGTTCACCCGCTCGACCCCGACTGGCGCTTGCCGGTGTGGATCGCGAACTTCGTGCTCATGGACTATGGCACCGGCGCGCTGTTCGGAGTGCCCGCGCACGACGCCCGCGATTTCGAGTTCGCTTGCCGGTACGGCCTGCCGATCCGGCGTGTCGTTGCGGCCAGCGCTGGCGATGCAAGCCTTGCTATGACCGAAGCGGAGACCGGCAGCGGCATCGCGGTCAATTCGCGGTTCCTCGACGGCATGACGTCGGAGCAGGCTTCCGCCGAGGTTATCCGGCGAGCGGAAGCGGCTGGCTGGGGCCGGGGCACCACCCAGTACCGGCTGCGTGACTGGGGCGTGTCGCGGCAGCGCTATTGGGGCACGCCCATCCCCATCATCCACTGCGAGCGTTGCGGCGCAGTGCCGGTCCCACGCGAGCAGTTGCCGGTGGTGCTGCCCGAGGACGTCAGCTTCGACGTGCCAGGCAATCCCCTCGACCGGCACGAGGGCTGGCGGCTGGTCCCCTGCCCGATATGCGGCAACCCGGCCCGGCGCGAGACGGACACGCTCGACACCTTCGTCAATTCGAGCTGGTACTTCATCCGCTTCGCCAGCCAGCCTTCGGACAAGCCCTTCGACCGCTCCGAAGCCGAAGCCTGGCTGCCGGTCGGGCAGTACATCGGCGGCGTCGAGCATGCGATCCTGCACCTGCTCTACGCCCGCTTCTGGACCCGCGCGCTCCAGCGGATCGGTCGAATCGGCATGGCCGAGCCGTTTCGCGGACTGTTCACCCAAGGCATGGTCACGCACGAGACCTACCGCGCCGGCGACGGCAGCTGGCTCAGCCCCGGCGAGGTCCGGTGCGATGGCGACGATTGGGTGCACATCGAAAGCGGCCAGCCGGTCACTGCCGGCCGCGTCGAGAAGATGTCCAAGTCCAAGAAGAACACGATCGATCCCGGGCCGATCGTCGACCGCTACGGCGCGGACGCGGTGCGCTGGTTCATGCTGTCCGACTCGCCGCCCGAGCGGGACCTCGAATGGTCCGAAGCCGGGATCGAAGGCGCGGCGCGACTCGTGCAGCGGGTCTGGCGCCTGACCGCTTGGGCGGGCGCGAACGGCGGCGAAGACCCGGCGCTCGAGCGCAGGCTGCACCGCGCGATCGCCGGCGTCGGTCAGGCGATCGAGGCGCTGCAGTTCAACAAGGCCGTGGCGACCCTCTACGAACTGGTGAGCGCCATCGAGAAGGCTCATCCCTCCGCAAGCCGTGAGGCCGCGGTCCGTACGCTGCTCAAGCTGGTCGCGCCGATGGCGCCGCACCTGGCCGAGGAAGCGTGGCACCGCCTCGGCGGCGACGGCCTGCTCGCAGACGCTTCCTGGCCGGAGCATGATCCAACTCTGTTGGTGGACGAGGAGGTCACCGTCGCGGTGCAGGTCAACGGCAAGCTGCGCGATACGCTGACCGTTCCGCGTGGCGCCCCGCGCGATGAGCTGGAGCGGCAGGCGCTTGGCGCGGAGAAGATCGCCCGCTTGATCGGCGACGCGAGCCCGCGCAAGCTGATTGTCGTGCCCGACCGGCTGGTGAATATCGTCCTGTGAAGCGCTTGGCCCCGCTCCTGCTGATCGCGGCCGCCCTTGGCGGCTGCGGACTCCGTCCCCTCTACGGAGGCGGCGAGGGCAGTTCGGTGGCGCGGCTGCTTCGCTCGGTGTCCGTTCAGCCGATCGGCGGCGGCCAGACCGGCTGGCTGGTCCGGACGGCGCTGGTGGACCGCTTGGGGGAAGTCGAAGGCGACGCCCGCTACCGCCTGGAAGTCGAGCTCGACGACGATCTCACCGGCTTCGGCATCCGCGGGGACAGCGCCGTCACGCGCGAGCGCCGCACGCTGCGCGCCCGCTATCGCCTGGTGGACGCGGCGACCGGCGGCGTGCTGCTCGACGCGACCGCCGGATCGGACGCGGGCGTGGACGTGGTCGGATCGGAATATGCAACCGTTGCCGCCGAGCAGGCCGCGGTTGAACGGCTGAGCCAGATCGTCGCCGACCAGATCGTGGCACGCATCGGGCTCTACGCCGCCAGGAGAGGCACGCCCTCGTGAAGCTGGCGAGAGGCGGCATCGGCGCTGCCGTCGACCGCCCCGACCGATCCGTGCGTTTTTACCTCTTCCATGGCGCCGATGAAGCAGGTTCGCGGGCGCTGGCCGGACGACTGCTGCGCGGGCTGGGGGCTGAGAAGCACAGGCTGTCAGGCCCGGCGCTCAAGAACGACCCGGCGCGATTGGCCGATGAAGCGGGCGCGATCGCCATGTTCGGCGGCAAGCGGCTACTGTGGATCGAGCCGGCCGGCGAGGAAGTTGCCACCGCCGTGCAGGCGCTGCTCGAGCTGCCCGTGGTCGAGCACCCGGCAGCAGCCATCGCCGGAACGCTGCGGAAAAGTTCGGCGTTGCTGAAGCTTGCGGAAACTCACTCCGCCGCCATTGCTCAGATTTCCTACTTCCCAGAAGGTCGCGACGCGGATCGGCTGGTGCAGGAGCTTGGCCGCACGGAGGGGCTGCGCGTCAGCCCGGAGCTCGCCAGCCGCATCGCGGTGGCGGCAGGCAACGATCAGGCGGTGATTGGACAGGAGCTGCGCAAATTCGCTTTGTACCTCGAGGCAAGTTCGGAACGGCCGCGTGACCTCACGGGCGAATTACTGGATCTGCTCGGCGCTGATGCGTCGGAGGGCGACGCCGGCCGTCCTGGCGACCTCGCGCTCAGCGGCGACATGGCCGGTTTGAACGTCGAGCTGGAACGGCTCGAAAGCAGCGGCATCGACCCCGTCCCGGCGCTTCGCGCAGTGCAGCGAAGGCTGTTGATGCTGGTTCCGCTGCGCGCCCGGATCGAAGCGGGACACGCCCCGGAAGCCGTGGCCGCGTCATTGTTCTGGAAGGACAAGCCGCTGATCTCGCGCGTACTTTCCCGCTGGTCCAGCGAGCGGTTGGCGCAGGCCGTCGATCGCGTCGCCCGGCTGGAGCGGCGGCTGCTGCTCAGCCCGGTGCCGGACCACGCGGCGCTCAGCCAAGAACTGCTGCAGATCGCCCGAGCCGCGGGACGGTAGCTTAGATCGGCTCGCCCGAAAGCCGCTGGCAGATGAGGTCGAGCTGGTCGAGGGCGGTGAAGTGGAGCGTTACCGTACCGGCCGAACCGCTGGTCGCGACCCTCACCTTGAGGCCAAGGAGATCGCCCAGCTGCCGCTCCAATGCGGCGATGTCGGCGTTCCCGGTGCTGTCAGGGCTCGCTCGACCCGAACGTCGTTCGGAAATCCCCGCCGCGCCAGGCCTCTCCCGTCGCGCCAAAGCTTCCGCCTGGCGGACCGACAGTCCCTGATTGACGATCTCGCGGGCCAGCGCTTCAGGGTCGGGAGCGGCAGCGATCGCGCGCGCATGCCCCATGTTGATGTCTCCGCGCAGCAGGGCTTGCCGCACGGGCTCGGGAAGGTCGCGCAAGCGCAAGAGGTTGGCGACGTGGCTGCGCGACTTGCCGATCAGGCGGGCCAGGTCGTCCTGGCTGTGCCCGTAGGTCGAGATCAGCTGCGCATAGGCGTCCGCCTCTTCCAGCGCGTTGAGGTCCTCGCGCTGGATGTTCTCGATCAGTGCGATCTCGGCAACCGCGGCGTTGTCGAAGGAGCGGATGATCGCCGGAATGCGATTGAGCTGCGCCCGCTGCGCCGCCCGCCAGCGCCGCTCGCCCGCGACAAGCTCATAAGCGCCTGCACCGGTTTCCCGAACCAGGATGGGCTGCAGCACGCCGCGCGCGCGGATCGAGTCCGCCAATTCGGCGATCGCCTCCTCCACGAAGATGCGGCGCGGCTGATGGGGATTGGGCCGGATCGCCGCGACGTCGATCTCCCGCACGCCGCCCGACGGCGTCTCCGCTTCCACCGGAGCATCGCCCAACAACGCCGACAAGCCGCGGCCCAGTCCTCGTGTTCGAAGCTCGCTCATGCGGCTTGCGCCGGCCGGGGCAGGCGGCCCATCAGTTCCTTGGCGAGCCGGACATAGGCTTCGCTCCCGGAACAGCGCAGGTCGTAGATCAAGGCCGGCAAGCCGTGGCTCGGTGCTTCGGACAGCCGGACGTTGCGGGGCACCACCGTTTCGAACACCGCCGAGCCGAGGCAGGCACGGACATCCTCGCTGACCTGCCGCGACAGGCTGTTGCGGCGATCGAACATCGTCAACGCAACGCCGAGGATCGCGAGCTCGGGATTGAAGCGGGTGCGGATGCGCTCCACCGTCTGCAACAATTGGCTGAGCCCCTCCAGCGCGAAGAACTCGCATTGCAGCGGGACCAGCAACTGCTTCGCGGCGATCAGGGCGTTGACGGTCAGGAGGCCGAGCGAAGGCGGACAATCGATCAGGCAGATGTCCCAGCGCCCCGGCGTCGCGCGATCGAAGCTGTCGGCCAGCCGGTGGGTTCGCCGCTCGAAATCGACCAGCTCGACTTCAGCGCCCGAAAGGTCCTGGGTTGCCGGGACGACCTCCAGCCGCGGGACGCGCGTGAAGACGGCCGCTTCCTCGAGGCTCGCTTCGCCGAGCAGCAGGTCGTAGCTCGAGCGCTCCCGGACGGCATGGGCTACGCCGAGCCCGGTGGACGCGTTACCCTGCGGGTCGAGATCGACCAGCAGCACGCGCCAGCCGGTGGCGGCGAGCGCCGTCGCAAGGTTGATGGCGGTGGTGGTCTTGCCGACGCCGCCCTTCTGGTTCGCGACTGCAATGCGGATCATCTGCCGGTCCCACCCTTTGGCTTCACGCCGTCCGCGACCAGCACCACCGCCTCGGGGTCGGTGATGCTGGCCTCAGTCCGGAAGCGACCTTGCCACGCGCGGCGCGCGTCCGCCAGTTCCTTTGCGCCATTCCGGCCTTTGGGCAGGATCCAGCGTGTGCCGCCGTGCGCCAGGTGGAGGGTCATGGCGAACAGCCGGTCGACAGGGGCTACGGCGCGGGCGGTGACCACATCGAAGCTGCCTTGCAGTCGCTCGACCTTGTGGGGGAAAACTTCGCTATTCGGAAGGTCGAGCTGTTCGATGCAGCGTTGCAGGAAATCGGCTCGGAGCTTACGTGGCTCGACCAGCATCATCGATTTGCCCGCGAGAATCGACAGAACGATACCGGGGAAGCCGGCTCCAGAGCCTACATCGACCCAGCGGCCACCTTCCGCGGCACCGAAGCGCATCAACTGAGCGCTGTCGATCAGGTGCCTATCCCACAGCGTCTCCAGGGTCGAGCGAGCGATGAGGTTCTGCCGCTCGTTCTCCTCCCGGAGCATGGTAACGAAAGCTTCTACTTTCTCGAGTGTTTCACGTGGAACATCTTGGCCGGCAGCTTCCGCGAGCGCGTTAATCATGCCGCTTTGCGCACCGCCGCGAGGTACAAGGCCGACAGTGCGGCCGGCGTGATGCCGGCGATCCGCGCTGCCTGGTCGAGAGTTTCCGGGCGCACGGCCCCGAGCCGCTCCTGCATCTCGGTACTCAGGCCCGGTACAGCGGAAAAGTCGAGGTCAGCCCGGAGACCAACCTCCCGGTCCTGTGCGATGACGCTCCACTCACGCTGCTGACGTTCGATGTAGGGAGCATACAATCGGTCCGCGCGAGCCTCCTCCGTGTCGGCAAAGCCAGGATTGCTGCGGAAGACGAGGTGCTGTTCGATATGGCGGCGACGCTTCAAGGAGATGCAGTTGGCGGTAAGCGCCGCTTCGCCAAGCCGCGAAGTCGCATTGTCGGCCCGCAGCGACAAACGGTACTCGGCCCGGGCTGTCATCATGCGATAAGGCTCGGTGACGCCCTGCAGAACCAGGTCGTCAATCATGACGCCGACATAGCTGCTGCGCCGATCAAAGAGCACCGGCGGGAGGGCCAGGGCGCTGGCTGCAGCGTTCAGCCCGGCAACGAGCCCCTGCGCCGCGGCTTCTTCATAGCCGGTCGTGCCATTGATCTGCCCGGCCAGGAACAGGTTCGGGATATCGATCACTTCCAGGGTTTGGCGAAGCTTGCGCGGGTCGACGAACTCATATTCGACCGCGTAGCCGGGGCGGGCAATAACCGCGCGTTCCAGCCCGGGGATGCTCTGGACGAAGGCGAGTTGCACATCTTCCGGCAGCGAAGTGGAGATGCCCGCCGGGTAGATCAGCGCGTCGCGCAATCCTTCGGGCTCGAGGAAGATTTGATGCCCGTCGCGATCACCGAACCGCCTCACCTTATCTTCGATCGACGGGCAATAACGTGGTCCGCGTCCCTCGATCGCGCCAGCGAACAGCGGGGATCGATCGAAGGCGCCGCGGATGAGGTTGTGCGTCCTCGCCGTGGTGCGGGTGATGCCGCAACGCAGCTGTGGGTTGCGGGCCGAGGGCGGCAGGGCAGACATTGCCCAGGCGTCGGGGTCGCTCGGCTGCTCTTCCACGCGTGACCAGTCGATGGTCCGGCCATCCAGACGCGGAGGCGTGCCTGTCTTGAGCCGACCTTGCCCAAGACCGATCTCCCGAACCTGGGCGCCGAGGGCAATTGCTGCGGCCTCGCCTCGTCGACCCGCCGGCATGCTGGTGTCGCCGATGAAGATGCTCGCGTTGAGGAAGGTACCGGTCGCGATGACCAGCGCGCGACAGCGAAGCAGGCGGCCATCGGCCAGGTGCACGCCCCGGACCTCGCCACCCGTGAGGGCAAGACGGACGGCCTCTCCAACGACGACCGAGACCTGGTCATACGCGATCAGCTGCCGGATCGCCCTGCAATACACCCGGCGATCGGCTTGGACCCGGGGACCATGGACGGCGGGCCCCTTGCTGCGGTTGAGCATGCGGCGGTGGATCGCGGCATGGTCGGCGGCGCGCGCCATCAGCCCGTCGAAGACATCCAGCTCGCGCACCAGATGGCCCTTGCCGACACCGCCAATCGACGGATTACAGCTCATCTGGCCGAGATCGTCTTCGCGGAAGGTCAGCAAGCCAACTCGCGCGTTACGCCGCGCCGCGGCGGCAGCCGCCTCGCAGCCGGCGTGCCCTCCACCAATCACCAGAACGTCGAACATGCTGTCGCCTTACCGATCGCCGCGCGGCCTGGTCAAATGCATGTTCCACGTGGAACCTCTACTTGCCGAGGCAGAAGCGGCCGAACAAAGCATCGAGCACCTCCTCGATCCCCGCGCTTCCACTCAGCCGTTCGAGCGCCTGGCGTGCAACCCTTAGCGCGTCAGCCGTGAGCACGACATCTCCCGGGGATGCCGTGTTCAACGCTTGCACGACCTGTTCAAGTGCCGCAGCCTGCCTCTGGTTAAGCGCGACTTGCCCTTCTTGGGGAAGCAGGGCCGCTGCGCGCACCAGCAATTGGCTGCGGAGCTCTTCCAGGCCCGCCCCGGTCACGGCAGACACGGCCAGGCTGCCGAGCGGCGCGACTCGTCGTTCGGGCCGGTCCGCCTGAGCGTGGACGATCAGCGGGCTGGGGTGAGCAGGTACATCGGCCGGTTCGCCCAACCACAGGAGAAGGTCGGCCATGCTGATCTGCTGCTCAGCGAGGCGGATTCCGATCTGCTCGACCCCATCGCCGGCTTCGCGCAATCCGGCCGTGTCGACCAGCAATAGCGGCATCCCATTGAGCGCCAGCGGCACCTCGATCACGTCGCGGGTGGTTCCGGCGAGTTCGGTGACGATCGCCCGCTCGTCCCCGGCCAACGCGTTGAGGAGGCTGGACTTGCCCGCATTGGGGGGGCCGGCCAGGACGACCCGCACCCCCTCCTTGAGCCGCTCAGCGCGGGGTTGATCCAGCCAGGCCCGGAGCTCTCTTGCAAGTCGCTGGGCGCAGTTGAACAGGCAGCGCTCGTCCGTGGCGGTTTCTTCCTCGTCGCCGACATAGTCGATCGCAGCTTCCGCCATGGCCGACAGCTCGACCAGCTCGCCCTGCCAGCGGTCGACCTGCTCCTTGAGTCCGCCGGCGGCCGTTGCCAGCGCCGCCCTTCGCTGGCTTTCGGTTTCCGCCTCGAGCAGGTCGGCCAGTCCTTCCGCCTCCGTGAGGTCGATCCGGCCATTCTCCAATGCCTGGCGGGTGAACTCCCCCGGCCGTGCTTCCCGCAGTCCGTCCGTCTCACCCAAGGCGCGAAGCACGGCTGCCACGACCGCGCGTCCGCCATGGCAATGGAACTCGATCAGGTCCTCGCCGGTCGCGCTTGCCGGACCATCGAAGCGCAGCAGTAAAGCCCGGTCGAGCTCGACGCCTCCTCGGTCGCGAAGGGTCCGCAGAGCGGCCGCCCGCGGCTCGGGCAAGCTCCCGGCGACCAGGGTTGCAGCCCGATGCGCAAGAGGCCCGCTGACGCGGATAACCGCGATTGCAGCCGGCGGCCGCCCACTCGAATGGGCGTAGATCGTATCATGTTCGATCACCAGCGGCGCTCTGGCGGTTACCTCAGGCGAGCAGGTTCCCGACCCCGACCCGCGGATCGACCCAGCCATCGTAGATCATCTTCACCGCGACCCACAGGATAACGACCAGACCGATGTAGGCGATCCAGCGGTACCGTTCGATGTAGCGCGCGATGATGTTGGCGGCGAGGCCCATCAACGCCACCGCGAAAACCAAGCCGACGATGAGAATGCCGGGATGATCGCGAGCCGCGCCGGCCACCGCCAGCACATTGTCCAGACTCATGCTGACGTCGGCGATCGCGACCGCCCAGGCGGCGCCGGCGAAGCTCTTGGCCGGGCGCAGGCCGGAATGCTCGTCACCCGCGACCTCCGGCGAGCCATGGCTCTCCCCACCGTGGCGGAGCTCGCGCCACATCCGCCAGGCTACCCATAGCAGCAGCAGGCCGCCAACCAGGATCAAGCCGATGATCTGCAACAATTGAGTGACGATCAACGCGAAGCCGATCCGCAGCACCAGCGCGGCGAGCACGCCGATCAGGATGACCTTGCGGCGCTGCTCGGCCGGAAGTCCGGCCGCCAGAGCGCCGACCACGATCGCATTGTCGCCGGCCAGCACCAGGTCGATCATCAACACTTGGAGGAAGGCAGCGAAGGCCGCCGGTTCCGTGATGTTGGAGAAATCCTTGACGATCGACGCCCAGATGTCGGCCGGCCCACCCAGGTCCATCGGCGCGGCGTGGACGGAGGCGGCAGCGGCTAGCAGCAGATCGAGCAAAGGAACTTACCCCGTGTACGATAAAGGTTGAGAACAGTCGAAGTGGCGGAGACGGACTCGGGATATCCCCAGGGTTGAGCTCCGCTCCCCGGCTTACTGGTTCATCGACGCGAAGAAGTCTTCATTGGACTTGGCGTCCTTCATCTTGTCGAGCAGGAACTGCATGGCGTCGACCGTACCCATCTGCATCAGGATCCGGCGCAGCACCCACATCTTGGACAGGGTGCCCTGTTCGACCAGCAGCTCCTCCTTGCGGGTGCCGCTCTTGCCGACGTCCAACGCCGGGAAGATGCGCTTGTCCGAAACCTTGCGGTCGAGCACGATCTCCGAGTTGCCGGTGCCCTTGAACTCCTCGAAGATGACCTCGTCCATCTTGGAGCCGGTGTCGATCAGCGCGGTGGCGATGATGGACAGCGAGCCGCCTTCCTCGATGTTGCGGGCCGCGCCGAAAAAACGCTTGGGCCGCTGCAGCGCGTTGGCGTCGACGCCGCCGGTCAGCACCTTGCCCGAGCTCGGCACCACCGTGTTGTAGGCGCGGCCGAGCCGCGTGATCGAGTCGAGCAGGATCACGACATCCTTCTTGTGCTCGACCAGCCGCTTGGCCTTCTCGATCACCATTTCGGCGACTTGAACGTGCCTCGAGGCGGGCTCGTCGAACGTCGAGCTGATGACCTCGCCGTTCACTGAGCGCTGCATGTCGGTGACTTCCTCCGGCCGCTCGTCAATCAGCAGCACGATCAGGAACACTTCGGGGTGGTTGTCGGTGATCGCCTTGGCGATGTTCTGCAGCAGCACGGTCTTGCCGGTCCGCGGCGGAGCGACGATCAGCGCGCGCTGGCCCTTGCCTTGGGGCGAGACGATGTCGATCACCCGCGCCGACTTATCCTTGACGGTGGGGTCGAGCGTGTCGAGCCGCAGCTTGGAGTCGGGGTACAGCGGCGTGAGATTGTCGAAGTTCACGCGGTGGCGGACCACGTCGGGATTGTCGAAGTTGATGGCGGTGACCCGGGTCAACGCGAAGTAGCGTTCCCCGTCCTTGGGCCCGCGGATTTCGCCTTCCACCGTGTCGCCGGTGCGCAGGCCGAAGCGGCGGACCAATTGCGGCGCGACGTAGATGTCGTCGGGGCCGGCGAGATAGTTGGCTTCGGGAGAGCGGAGAAAGCCGAAGCCGTCGTTCAGCACCTCGATGGTGCCGGTGCCCATGATCTCCGCGCCGCTTTCCGCCCGGACCTTGAGGATCGAGAACATAAGATCCTGCTTGCGCAGGGTGGACGCGCCCTCGACGCCCATCTCCTCGGCCTGTGCGACGAGTTCGGCGGGGGTTTTCTGCTTGAGGTCTTTGAGGTGCATGGAAAAGCTCAGTTTGGCGAGGGAGGGCCAGCGAACACGACCGCGACAGGACGACGGTCAGACCGGCAAGGGAACAAGGTGCAGCCGAGGGCGGCTGCCTAAGCACGGGTTATGACCCGGCGCGAAGGCTGTCAACATGGGCAACGCGGCGCCGGGCCGCAAGGTCAGAACGGCTTAACGATCACCAACACGACGATCACTGCCGTAGCGATCCCTGGAATCTCGTTCATGATCCGCAGGGTGCGGTTCTCCAGCGGTCGCGCGCCCTTGGCGAGCTTGCGGCCGTAGGCGGACAGCCAGCCCTGGTAACCCGTAAGCAGGACCACCAACGCCAGCTTGGCGTGGAACCAGCCCTGGGCGAAGGCGCCGATATTGAGCGCCAGGGCAAGGCCCAGCACCCACACGATCAGCATCGCAGGCCCCAGAATGATCGACCGCGCACGGCCTTCCCGTTCGATCCAGGCGCGGTCCTCGGCGGAGCCCGGCGCGGTGGCATGGTGGTAGACGAAAAAGCGCGGCAACAGGAACAAGCCGGCGATCCAGAAAATGACAAAGGTCAGGTGCGCGGCTTTCACCCACAGGTAGGCGCCGCCCAAAAAGCCGACATATTGGTCCAAGCCGGTCACAAGCCCTTCCCTAGCAGCCGTAGCATGCTTTCGACATGGGCGATCGGCGTCGTCTGCCCGATGCCATGGCCCAGGTTGAAGATGTGCGGCCGCCCGGCGAGCGCGTGGAGGATGCGCTGGACGGCGAGCTCCAGCGGCTCGCCGCCGGCGATCAGGGCCAGCGGGTCGAGGTTGCCCTGGACCGGCAGGCCTTCGGGCAGGACCGAATCGGCCCACACCGGGTCCACCGTCTCGTCGAGGCCAACTGCGTCCACCCCGGTCTCGCGGGCGTAAGGGGCGAGCTTGCCCCCGGCGCCCTTGGGAAAGCCGATGATCTTGAGCTCCGGCCGTTCGGTGCGAAGCCGCTCGACCAGGCGCGTGGTGGGCGCGATCACCCAGCGCTCGAACTCGCTTGGGGCAAGGCTGCCCGACCAGCTGTCGAACAGCTGCACCGCGTCCACTCCGGCGTCGATCTGGCCCAGGAGGTAGGTGAGGGTGGTCTCCTCGATCGCCTCGATGATCGCGGCCAAGCGGCCCGGATCCCGATAGGCGAGCTGACGCGCCTCGGCCTGCTCGCGGCTGCCCTCGCCGGCGACCATGTAGGTAGCGACGGTCCATGGGCTGCCCGCGAAGCCGAGGAAGGTGGTGGAAGGGGACAGCTCGGCCCGCACCCGCCGGACGGTCTCGTAGATGGGCTGTAGCCGATCCATCCGCGGCTGGAAGTCGTCCAGCGAAGCATTGGTGAGCGGCGGTGCCAGCCGCGGGCCTTCCCCGGCGACGAAGCTCAGTTCCTGCCCGAGCGCGTGGGGAACGATCAGAATGTCCGAGAAAAGGATCGCCGCGTCGAGCGGAAAGCGGCGCAGCGGCTGCAGGGTGATCTCGGCCGCGGCCGCGGGATCGTAGACGAGGTCGAGAAAGCCCCCCTTGTGCGCGCGCAGCTCGCGGTACTCGGGCAGGTAGCGCCCGGCCTGACGCATCATCCACAGCGGCGGCGGGTCGCGCCTTTGACCGGCCAGCACGGCCAGCACGGGTTTGTCCGCCGTTCGTTCGGAAGGCTCGGGGTCCACCCTTTTTCTTCTCTTTCTTATAGATTCTTTAAAAGGATGATGAAGGTAGGTGGGCGGCGGGAGGTGGGGAATAGAGCCCCCTTCCGGACTTGCCAACAGGCGGATGGAGCCCGCTCCGGAGGACTCGCGGCGAGTCGGGTTCGGCTGCTCCCGCAATCCACAGCCTGGGGGCAAGCGCCAGCCGCCGTGGATGGAATTCCGGATGATCGCCGCGGGTGGCTGGGCAGCGGTGGCATTTGGATCGTGCCCAAGCCCGCGCTAGGGCAAGCCACCGGCTTTTCCACAGGAACATCGATGGACCTGCTGCTTGCTTCCACCTCGCCGATCCGGGGAACGCTGCTGGCCAACGCCGGCGTGCCCCATGGCGCGGTGCCGCCGGAGGTTGATGAGGCGTCGGCTAAGGCGGGATTCACCGGCAGCGATGCCGAGCTCGCGTGCACGCTGGCCGAGGCCAAAGCGCTGAGCGTCGGCCGCAACCATCCCGGCGCCCTGGTGATCGGCAGCGACAGCATCGTCTCTGTGGGCGGCCGCCGCTTCAGCAAGCCGGGCGGCAGAGGGGAAGCGGCGGAGCACCTCCGCTTCTTCTCGGGCCGGACCATGCAGCTCACCAGCGCGGTCGTCCTCTCTCGGGATGGAGCGGTGGAATGGCGGCACGCCTCCGAGGCGCGGCTGCAGGTGCGGCCGCTGGGGGAGGCGTTCATCGAGACCTATCTGGAGGCCGACTGGCCCGAGGTCAGCTACTGCGTGGGGGTGTTCAGGCTGGAAGGCCCGGGCGTGCAGCTGTTCTCGGAGATCGAAGGCGACCACTTCACCGTTCTCGGCCTGCCCTTGCTGCCGCTGCTGGAAGCGCTGCGCGACCGGGGCGTGCTGCCGTCATGACGCCGGGCGTCCCTTACGCGGAAGTGATCGGCGACCCGATCGCGCACAGCAAGTCGCCGCTGATCCACGGGTTCTGGATCGGCAAGCTCGGGCTCGCCGCCGAGTATAGGGCGGTTCGGGTGACGCCGGCCGATCTCACAGGCTATCTTGCCAGCCGCAAGGAAGATCCGCTCTGGCGCGGCTGCAGCGTGACGATGCCGCTGAAGCAGCGCGTGCTCGACCAGCTGCCCGAGATCCGGGACGATGGCGTTGGCGCGGTCAACTGCATAGTGCCTACGCCCGCCGGGCTGGTCGGATACAATACTGACGTCACCGGTGTTCGAGAGGCGCTCGCCGCTGGCCAGCAGGTGCCCTGCGAGCACCAAGTGAGCACGCTGGTGGACCTGGTCGGCACCGGCGGGGCTGCTCGCGCGGTACTGGCAGCTCTGCGCGGGCTGGACGTCACCGTCTACGGCCGTGATCAGGCCAGGGCCGACAGTCTGTCCGACGAGTTCGGTCCGGGATCAACCTATGGCTACAGCGCCCACCTCTCGACCCTGATGGCTCCCGCGGTCGAGCATGATCCTGCGTACCCGGACCTGCAGCCGAACCGCGGCGCTACGCAAAGATATGACTACATATTCATCAATGCGACGTGCCTTGGCATGACCGGCCAAGCTGCACTTCCCGTCAGGCTGGACCGCTACCCGACCAACACCGTCGTCTTCGATATGGTCTACGATCCGGTGGAGACGCCATTGCTGCGCGAGGCGAAGGCGCTGGGGATGAACACGGTCAGCGGTCTGGTCATGCTCGTGGGACAGGCAGCACAGGCTTTCGAGCTGTTCTTCTGTATCCCAGCGCCCCGCGAGCATGACGCCGAGCTGTGCGCGCTGCTCACCGCATGATCACGCTGGCGCTCACCGGGTCCATCGGCATGGGCAAGTCCACCGTGGCCCGGATGTTCGCTGGGCGAGGCGTGCCCGTGTTCGACGCGGATGCGGTTGTGCGCCGGCTGCAGGGTCCCGGCGGTGCGCTGGTGGAGTTCATCGATCGGCGCTTCCCCGGCACGACCCGCGACGGCGCGGTCAACCGCGAGGCGCTGGCAGCAGCGGTCTTGGGCAAGCCCGAAGAACTGGCGGCCTTGGAAGCCATCATGCACCCCGCGGTTCAAGACGAGCGCGCCCGCTTCCTCGCCGACCACGCCGACGCGCCGGCGCTGCTGTTCGACATTCCCCTGCTGTTTGAAACCGGCGGTCAGCGGGCGTTCGACCATGTGATCGTGGCCACCGCGCCTCCTGCCGTCCAACGCCGGCGGGTTCTGGAGCGCCCGGGCATGACGGAAGCCAAGCTCGACGCCATCCTCGCCCGGCAGCTGCCGGACGCGGTGAAACGCAGCCGCGCCGATTTCGTCATCGACACCTCCGGCAGCCTGGCTCAAACCGAGACTCAGGTCGACGCCATCCTCTCTGGACTGGGATTGGCGAAGGGCGCATGACGGTTCTCATGCGTGAGATCGTGTTCGATACGGAGACCACCGGCACCAATCCGGCAGGCGGCGACCGGATGGTGGAGATCGGCTGCGTCGAGCTGGTCAACCGGGTGGAAACGGGGCGCACCTTTCACGCTTACTTCAACCCGCAATGCGCCATGCCGTCCGAAGCGGAAGCGGTGCACGGGCTGTCGGCGGTCTTCCTGTCCGACAAGCCGCTGTTCGGCGATCGGGCGGCCGAACTCATCGACTTCATCGCGGATGCGCCGCTGATCGCCCACAATGCGGGCTTCGATTTCGGCTTCCTCAACGCCGAACTCGCCCGCTGCAGCCGCGATCCGGTCTGCTTCAGCCGCATGGTCTGCACCCTGATGATGGCCCGGACCAGGCATCCGGGCGCCAAGCACAGCCTGGACGCGCTTTGCACCCGCTTCGGCGTTGACCGCAGCCAACGGGTCAAGCACGGTGCGCTGCTCGACGCGCAGCTGCTGGCGCAGGTTTATGTCGAGCTGACCGGTGGGCGGCAGATCGGTCTCGGCCTGATCGCCGAAACCATCCCACAAACCGCGCAGCCGCAGCCCGGCTGCGCTCCGGCGCAGCGTCCGATCCGCCCGCCGCGGCCGCACTCGGCGTCGCTTGAAGAACGGCAACGGCATGCCCAGTTCCTCGGGTCCATGACCGATCCGCTATGGGTTCGGCTCACCACGCCGGAACGGCAGGCGGCTGGCTGAGCCAAGCTGTCGGCTATGGAGCAAGGAATGATGTTCCAGAACAGCGGCACGGGCGATCCTAAGCTGGTTTGCCGCCGTGAAGACGGCACGGTCGGCTGGGTGGAGCCGGAGGCCGGCTGAGGCTCCCACCCTTCTTCCTTTGCGCGAGCCGCAGCGGGCTTGCGAACCAGAGTGCGCACCATGCAACTGCACGAATTCCTCGATCTGGAAGCGATCAAGCCCAGCCTGCCGGCGACCAACAAGCGTGGTGTGTTTCAGATCCTGGCGCAGATGGCGGGACAGCGGCTGGGCATGGACGCGGGAGCGGTAGTCGCGGCGGTGTCGGACCGGGAACGGCTGGGCTCGACGGGCTTCGGCAACGGCGTCGCCATCCCGCACGGCAAGCTTCAAGGACTCGCGCGTATCTATTGCAGCGTCGCCCGGCTGTCGGAGCCGATCGACTACAAGGCGATCGACGGTCATCCCGTCGACTTGGTCTTCTTCCTGCTCTCGCCCCCGGATGCAGGCGCGGATCACCTCAAGGCGCTGGCGGCGATCAGCCGTGCGGCGCGTCATGCTCCGACGTTGGAGAAACTGCGCGGCGCCCGTTCGCGCGATGCGCTGGCCGCGGTGCTGATCGGAGCCGATGAGCGCGACGCCGCCTGACCGCCTCGCGGCGGGGCTCGAAGTCACCTCGTTTCTGCGCCTGGCTGAAGCGCGGGGCGGCTTTGGAACGGTTCTGCACAAGGGGGACGAAAGCCGCGGATCCATCCTGCTGGTGGTCCTGGAGCGGGGCCGGCAAACAGGCTTCCTCGAGCGGACCCTGCAGGCAAGCGGCCAGTACGAGTGGTCCGACTCAGGCCCGGACGGAGCCGATCCGGCGCGGGCTGCACAATATGTTGCGCAGCGGCGGCGCTACGATCCCGATTGTTGGGTGATCGAACTGGACATCCCGTCCAGCGAACGATTCATCGCTGAAACGATCGGGGCGACTTGATCCGACGCAAATTGCGGTGAACGGAGGAACCATCTTGAGCGGGGCGCTTCCGCGGGCGGCGATACAGCCGCTCCAGTAAGCGGCGCGAGACGGGGGAAAAGCCAAGTTGCGCGGGCGTTCGGACGCTCGGTTTTGCGCATTCGTTGGGCTGCTCCACCGCAGTTGATCGGTTCTTGAATGCTGCATCGTTTCGCCGTGCTTGTCGCCGGGATCGCACTTGCCGCCGGTTCGGTAGCTCCTGCCCAGGTTGCCCCTACCCCCGTCAATGTTCCGGTGCCCGCCATGGCGCTAAACGATGTGCCTCTCACGACGCTTTCGCCGGTCGTTACCGATCCGGTTCCCGTCGAGCCCGTTGCAGCGGAGCCGGAGCCTGTTGTCGAGCGCTCCGCCTCACTGGCCGAGAAGGTGGCCGAGCTGCGGGGCAGCGATGCCGGCAGCCGCGAACTGGAGTGCCTCGCGGCCGGCGTCTACTTCGAATCCAAGAGTGAGTCGCTGCCCGGCCAGCTGGCGGTCGGCCAGGTCATCGCCAACCGCGCCAACAGCAAGGGCCGGTTTCCCTCATCCTACTGCGGCGTGCTGTTCCAGCGCGGCCAGTTCAGCTTTGTCCGCGGCGGCCGGTGGCCGGGGGTGAACAAGTCGAGCGCGCAGTGGAAGAACGCGGTGGGGATCGCCCGCATCGTCGACCAGGACCTGCACCAGAGCAGCGTCGGCCGCGCATTGTTCTTTCACGCCCGCCGCGTGTCGCCCGGCTGGCGGCTGACCCGGGTCGCCAGCGTCGGCAACCACGTCTTCTATCGCTAGTCTTCGTCCCCTCTTTGTTCTATCGGCTCGGGCGTGAGTAGCGCGCCCCAGCCCCTTCTCGATCCCGGCTGCTTCGCCGATGCGCCGCCCGTCGCCGCGGAGGTGGCGCGGGGGGTCACCCGGCTGTTCTTCCGCCAGGACCTGTTTTCGATCTGCGAAGTGCCGCTGCCCAACGGGCGCCGTGCCGACATGATGGCGATCGATCCCAGGGGCTGCCTGACGATCGTCGAGATCAAGGTCAGCCGCGCGGACCTGACGGGCGATGCCAAGTGGACCGACTATCTCGATTACTGCGACCGCTTCTTCTGGGCGGTTCCGGGCGCCCTTGCCGGGTTGCTGGAAGCGGACCGCTTCCTGCCCGCAGACGCCGGGATCATCGTCGCCGATCGTTATGACGCGGCGGTGGTCCGCGACGCGCCGCAGCGCCCGCTCGCCCCGGCCAGGCGCAAGGCCGAGCTGCTGCGCTTCGCCCGCCGCGCCGCGCGGCGGCTGTCGGCGCACATCGACCCGACGCTGGGCTTCGGCAGCTAGTTTTTCAAAGCTTGGGGCCGGCCACGGCCGACGCCTTGGCCGGCTTCACCGACTCGAGCAGCCTTAGCAGCTCCGGGTTGCGGCGATCCTCACTGGCATAGTCGCGCGCGCTGCGGCCGGTGGCGTTGTCCTTGCGATCTGCGTTCGCTCCGGCCTCCAGCAGCCGCTTCACTACGGGCGTATGGCGCTGCTGCACCGCGATGATCAGCGGGGTCTCGCCGGCGCGGTTGGCGAGGTCGACCCGCGCGCGGCCGCGCAGAAGCCGGTCGACCGCCTCGACGTCGCCGATGCGCGCCGCCACGATCAACGGGGTGTCGCCGGCCTTGGTCTGGATGTTCGGGTCGGCGCCCTTGCCCAGCAGGTAGCCCAGATAGGTCCCGTCCCGCCGGGCGGCGACGATGTGCAGCGCCGCCTCGCCCCGCTCATTGCGGAAGTTGACCACCGTGGAGCCATCCGCGCCGAGCAGTTCCTCGACCTTGGCCCCGTCGCGCTCGCGAACAGCCTGAAGAAAGCCGAGACCGGCCGGAGCATATTGCGCGATTGCCGCGGTTGCGCTCGCCGCCAGTACCGCTGCCGTCGCCAAACGCCTGGTAAGCTTGTGCATTCTCGCCCCGTCCTGCCGTTCACCCTTGACCGCCGAGCGATTAGCAGACCACAGCTGCCATGACCATGAACAGTGACGATCCTTGGTGGGAGAAGCCTCTCCACGCGCTTGACCGCGGCCAGTGGGAGGCGCTGTGCGATGGCTGCGGCCGCTGCTGCCTCCACAAGTTGGAGGACGAGGACACGGGCGAGCTGTTCCCGACCAATGTCGCTTGCAAGCTGCTTGATCGGCGGAGCGGGTTGTGCGGCGACTACGCCAACCGCCGCCGGCATGTTACCGACTGCGTGCAACTGGCCGCGGGCAGGCTCGACGCTCTCGAATGGCTGCCCTCCACCTGCGCCTACAAACTGCGAGCGGCCGGGGAGCCGCTCCCCCGCTGGCATTACCTGATGAGCGGCAGCCGCGAGACGGTGCACGAAGCGGGCATGTCCACTCGTGGCTGGACCGTCAGCGAGGTCGACGCGGGCGAGCTCGAGTTCCATCTTGTCGACCGCGACCTTTGAGGTCCCGGGCCTGCCGCTGCCCGTGGCCGTCCGGCGAATGGCGAACGCCCGCCGGCTGCGCCTCCGGATCGATCACGATCGCCAGCTGCTGCGGCTGACGGTGCCGGCACGCGGCTCCGCCCGCGCTGCGCTGCGCTGGGTGGGCGAGCAGCGGGCGTGGATCGAGCAGCAGCTCGCGCTGGCGCCCGGCGCGACTCCGTTTGCGGACGGCGCGACCGTTCCGTTCCGGGGCGATCCGCTGACCATCCGCTGGCAGGAAGCTGATCGCCGTGGCGCGCGGCAGGTCGGTTCCGAGCTTCACGTCGGCGGGCCACGCCCAAGCCTCGCCCGCTCGGTCCAGCGCTGGCTGTTGGCGGCCGCGCGCGAGGAACTCAGCGCGGAAACCGGGCGGATCGCCGCGGCAGCCGCGGTGTCCGTACGCTCGGTATCCGTGGGCGATGCGGCCAGCCGCTGGGGAAGCTGCTCGGCGGCGGGTGCGATCCGCTACAGCTGGCGGCTGATCCTCGCCCCTCCGCCCGTGCTCCGTTTCGTGGTGGCGCATGAGGTCGCCCACCGCCTGCATATGGACCATTCGCCGGCGTTCAAGGCGGCCGAGGAGCGGCTGTTCGGCGGCCCGACCGCCGAAGCCCGGCGCCTACTCCGTGAACTCGGGCCGGCGCTGCGCCGGGTCGGCCGCGGGAGCTGACGGCACGTCCCGCGGGTCGCGCGGCGGCTGCGGCGGCGGCGCGGGAGGCGGAGGTTCGCCTGGATAGATGCGGTCGATCTCCGTTCCTTCGGGCAGCTGCCGAGGGGGTTGCGGCGCCGTTCCCAGCGGCGGCGCCGGCGCATATCGAGGATCGACCGGCTGGGTTTCCAAAGGGTTGCCATAAGCATCGACCAAGGGCTCGCTGACGCCCGTCTCATTGCCCCACAGCTGTTCCTCCGGCTCCAGCTGCCAATCGGGCATCGGCACTTCCGTTTCGAAAGTCTCGACTGGCCGCCTGGCGACCGCTGGCGCCATGAAATCGTGAAAGGCCTTGGCCGGCGCGGTGCCGCCCTGGAGGCCGCCGATCGGCCGCGCATCGTCGCGGCCCATCCACACGCCGGTGGTCAGCCCCGACGAGAAGCCGATGAACCAGCCGTCCTTGTTGGACGAGGTGGTGCCTGTCTTGCCGGCCACCGGCCGCCCGATCTGCGCCGCCCGGCCGGTCCCGGACAGCACGGCCGTCTGCAGCAGGTCGGTCATCTCCGCCGCGACCCATGGCGCGACCAGCACGCGGTCGTCGGCGTTCTCGTGCCGGTAGAGCACTCTCCCATCGGTCGTGGCGACCCGGGTAATGCCATAGGGCATCACCCCGACGCCCCGATGCGAAACGGCTGCATAGGCGCGGGTCATGTCGATGAGGCGGACGTCCGCAGTGCCCAGCACCATGGACGGGTTAGTGGAGATGTTGCCGGTGATCCCGAAGCGGTGCGCCATGTCGGCGATGGTGGAAAAGCCGAGTTCGGCGCCGATCTTGGCGCTGATGGTGTTGATGGAGCGGGCGAATGCCTCGCGCAGGGTGACCGGCCCCAGGTGGGTCCGGGTCGAGTTGCGCGGCCGCCAGCCTTCAATGGTGACCGGCTCGTCGACCAGGGTGGTGGTGGGCTTCATCCCGCTTTCCAGGGCCGCGAGATAGACGAACAGCTTGAAGGCGGAGCCAGGCTGACGCTGGGCTTGGGTCGCGCGATTGTAGAGCGAGCTGACATAATCCCGCCCCCCGATCATCGCCCGCACCGCCCCGTCCCGGTCCAGCGCGACCAGCGCCCCTTGTGCCCCGCGCGGCGTGTTGGCGTTGATCGCCCGGTCCGCCGCGCCCTGCATGCGCGGGTCAAGCGTGGTCCAGACGTCGATCGGTTCGGAGGTCTCGTCGATCAGCGTGTCGAGCTGCGGCAGCGCCCAGTCGGTGAAGTAGCGGATGCTGTTCTGCTTCTCGGTCGGCTGAACCACGATCCTGGCGGGATCGGCGTTCTGCGCTGCGCTGCGCGAGATGAAGCCGTTGTTGACCATGGTCTGCAGCACGACATCGGCCCGGCCGCGCGCGGCTTCCACGTCGGCGGTCGGCGAATAGTTGGAGGGCGCCTTGACCAAACCGGCGATGATCGTCGCTTCCCCCAGGCTCATGGAAGTGGCGTCATGGCCGAAGAAGGTCCGCGACGCCGCGTCGATGCCGTAGGCGCCGCCGCCGAAATAAACCCGGTTGAGATAGAGTTCGAGAACCTGATCCTTGCTGAACTTGCGCTCCAGCGCGAGCGCCAGGATCGCTTCCTTGACCTTGCGTCCGAACGTCCGGCTGTTGGTCAGGAAGATGTTGCGGGCGAGCTGCTGGGTGATGGTGGAGCCGCCCTGGGTCCAGCGGCCCGTGTCCAGCCGCACCTTGAGGGAGCGGGCGATGCCGATCGGATCGACGCCGAAGTGGCCGCGGAAGCGCTTGTCCTCGACCGCGATCATCGCGCTGCGCATCGCGGGGGGAATGTCCTCGTACGGGATCCACTTGCCGAAGCTCGGGCCGAGCGAGACCAGCAGCTTGCCATCGGCCGCGCGGACGCGGATCATCTGACCGAGATCGTTGCGCTGGACGAGCTCGCCGTAGCTCGGCAGCTGCGCGGTCGCGACCCCCACCGACACGGCCAGCGCGATCAGCCCGGCAAGAAAGGCGTACAGCCCCCACCAGAAAAGCCTAGTCACCACCGAGCGCTTCGGCCTGGCAGGAGGCGGCGCTGCGGAGGGTCTGCGGGGCGGGGCGGCCATCGGTGCCAAAGGCTTACGGTTTCAGCGGGAACCCCGCAAGGTCCGCTTAGGAGCGCTCGCCCCCAGGCTCGAACTCGAGGCTGGCCGAGTTGATGCAGTAACGCTGGCCTTCCGGCCCCGGGCCGTCGGGAAAGACGTGGCCGAGATGGCCTTCGCACCTGGCGCAGCGCACCTCCACCCGGTGCATGCCGTGACTCTGGTCCTCGATCTCCGTGACGGCTTCGCCCGCGACCGGAGCGGTGAAGCTCGGCCAGCCGCTGCCGCTCTCATATTTGGTGTCGCTCGGGAACAAGGTCGCCCCGCAGCCCGCGCAGCGGTACTCGCCCGCGGCCTTGTTGCCGAGCAGTTCGCCCGTCCACGGCGCTTCAGTGCCCGCCTGCCGCAGGACGCGGTAACGTTCCTCCCCCAGTTTCGCGCGCCATTCGGCTTCACTCTTCGGCATGTCGGCCATCGTCCACTCCTTGCCTTGTGGCATGTGGGAAGCCGGCGATGCGGAGGAAAGAGCCGGTGCATCTTCTTGTAAACTGACGGGTTGTTGCCACCGTGACCCAGATCCGTCTTCCCGAGCCGAGGGCACGCGAAGTGCTGCTTGTTCGCGCCATCGAGAGCGAGGATCCCGACGGCGCCGTGCTGACCCGCGAGGACCGGCAGTTCGCTACGGGCGCGGCGCTGAGCGAGCGGCCGCTGGGCGAGCGCGACGACCCGCGCGAGACCGCCCGCTTTCTCCATCGCCGGTCCGAGCTGGCGCTGGAACGGCTGCTCAGCCGCTTCCCCGCCCTGCGCCGCGCCTGCGGCCTGTCGCGCTGGCCGTCCTGGCTGAACTGGGCGGTTCCGCTGCTGGCACTGGCCGCGGGGCTCATCAGCCACCGGCTGGACGGCGACCGTCTCAACATCCTCGCCTTCCCCCTGCTCGGCATGCTGGCCTGGAACCTCCTGGTTTACGGCTGGCTGCTCGTCGGGGCATTGCGTCGGGCAACGGGACGGCAGACCGACCTGGCCGGCCATCCGCTGTTGCAGCTGCTTGAGCGGCTGGGCGGTCCGGCCGCCACGCGCCTCGCCGCGCAGCCGACCCTGGAGCGCGGCGTTGCCCGCTTCGTCCGCGACTGGGGCCGCGCGGCCGGAGCCCTCACCCGCTACCGGGCGAGCCGTACCCTTCATCTGGGCGCCGCCCTGTTCGCGGTGGGCGTGATCGCCGGCTTGCTGATCCGCGCGCGCTACACCGCCGAATATCGGGCCGGCTGGGCCGGAACCTGGGCCGGGGCGGAAGGCGAGGTCGCCACCTTTCTCCAGTTCATCCTTGGGCCGGCCAGCTGGCTGACGGGAATCGGCCTGCCCGACGCCGAACGGCTGCGCGCCCTGCGCGGCGGCGGTGAGAATGCCGGCGACTGGCTGATCCTGTGGGCGGTCACCGCAACGCTGTTCGTGATCGGCCCGCGCCTCCTGCTCGCCGCCTGGAACGCGGTGGAGGCGGCGGTGCTGAAGCGGCGGGTGCCGGTGCCCGGCGCCGAGGACTTCTACGTCCGCTCCCTGCTCCGCAACGCGCTGGGGCGCCCTGGCCTTGCCCGGGTCGTTTCCTATGGCTTCCAGCCCTCGCCGGCCGCGCGCGAGCGGTTGACCCGGCTGCTCGGCGCGGCGCTGGGCGAAAAGGTCCGGGTCGAGGTGGACGAACCCGTGCCCTACGGCGCCGAGGAGCGTTGGCTCGCGGCCGAAGGGCGGCGACTGGGCGGGGCGGACCAACTGGTGCTGCTGTTCGCCATGGCCTCGACCCCGGAAGCGGAGAACCACGGCGCCTTCGCCCGCGGCATCCGCGACGCCCTGCTTGGCGGCGGCACCGGCCTTACCCTGCTGATCGACGACAGCAGCTTCCGTGAGCGGCTGCGCGGGCAGGCCTCCGCTTCGCGACGGCTGGACGAGCGGGCCGCCGCCTGGCGCGGAGTGCTGGCGCCGGTCGGCATTGCGCCGGTGGTGATCGGGCTGGAGCTCGGCGAGGACGAGGTCAGCGCCCGGACATTGGAAAAGGCGCTGATGCGCTCACCGGTTCCCGCATGACCGAGGAGGGGCCCCGCACCGTCAACCTCAGCCTGATCAGCCACACCAATGCGGGCAAGACGACCCTCGTTCGCACCCTTCTCGGCCGCGATGTCGGCGAGGTGCGCGATGCGGCGCATGTGACGGAAGTGGCAACCGGCTATGTGATGCTCCAGGCGGATGCCGACACGCTGATGCTGTGGGACACGCCGGGGTTCGGCGACACCGCCCGCCTGGTGAGCCGCTTGCGCGTCAGCGGCAACCCGATCGGCTGGCTGCTGACCCAGGTCTGGGACCGCTTCCGCGATCGGCCGCTGTGGTCTTCGCAGCAGGCGGTGCGCAATGCGCGGGACGAGGCGGACGTCATCCTCTATCTGGTCAACGCCAGCGAGGACCCCGCCGGCGCCGCCTATGTGCCGCTGGAGATGGAGGTGCTCGCCTGGGTCGGCAAGCCGGTGGTCCTGCTGCTCAACCAGACCGGGCCGCCGGGCGAGCAGTCGCGCAGCGACGAAGGGCGCTGGAGCCGTCACCTCGCCGAGTCCGACCTGGTGCGGGACACCATGACCATGGACGCCTTTGCCCGCTGCTGGGTGCAGGAAGGCGAGCTCTTAAAGCGCATCGACCCGCTTCTGCCCCCCGACAAGCGCGCGGCCATGCCTCGCCTGGCCGCCGCCTGGGCCGAGCGCAACCTGGAGCGTTTCCACCGTTCGATGCAGGTGCTGGCGCAGCAGCTTGCCGACGCCGCTACGTCGCGTGAGGAGATCCCCGACCGCAACATCGGCGACCGGATCCGCGGCGCGATCCTCAACCCCGCGGGCGGCGACCATTCGCCCGAAGCGCAGCGCGCGATGGGCCGGCTCGCCGAGCGGCTCGATGTCGAGATCCGCCGCTCCACCGACGAGTTGATCGCCCTGCATGGATTGAGCGGCAGGGCGGCGCGCGAGGTGCTCAAGCGGCTGAAGCGCGATTATACCGAATCCGCACCGGCTCGCGAGGGCGTTGCGACCGTGCTGGGCGGCCTGATCTCGGGCGCGGCGGGAGGGCTCGCGGCCGATCTGGCGGCAGGCGGGCTGACGCTCGGCGCGGGCATGCTGGTGGGCTCGGTCCTGGGCGCGTTCGGGGCCAAGACCGCCGCGCGCGGCTACAACATGGCGCGGGGCGAGGAGACCAACGCCGTCCGCTGGTCGGAGGACTTCCTGGCCGGGATGACCCGTTCGGCCCTGCTGCGCTACCTGGCGGTCGCGCACTTCGGCCGCGGCCGCGGCGATTGGGAAGAAGGCGAGCATCCCACCCACTGGCAGGCGGCGGTGGAGAAGGTGGTTGCGGGAGAACAAGCGGCGCTGCGGTCGGCCTGGGGCCGCGCCAAGGACGGGCGCGAGGCGGTGGCCGGTGCGCTGGAGCCGGTGCTGGCGCGTGCCGCCGAGCGGTTGCTGGTCGGGCTGTACCCCGAGGCGGAGGAGATCTTTGCGGCGGACGATCGCCGCTTTCGTCGTCGTGCCGCCGAGGGTCGGGGTCCTCCACCCGCGCTTCCCGCACGAGCCGCGGCAGGGACGAGTACCCTCCCGCCGGACGAATGGCCTAAGCTTGTTTGATTAGTGAACACCGCAGCATAGCTGCGGTGATCGTGAAGGCCGCCGTGCCCCCGGCACGGCTGAAGCTTTGCTTCACCTTCACGATGGTGCGGTCGAGAAGACTCGAACTTCCACGCCCTTTCGGGCACAACGACCTCAACGTTGCGCGTCTACCAGTTCCGCCACGACCGCATCATTGTTCGGCGGCCCGAGGACCGCCGCTGGCAAGGCGCGAGCCTCTAGCAGCGGCTCCCCGACGGCGCAACTGCTGCCCGCGCTCAGCCGGCGCCACTACCGCCCTCGGCGCCCACGGCCCGGCACGGTTCCCTGGTCGGCACCCCGCCGAACGACACGTCCAGGCAGGCGGCCGACGCCGGGATGTTCAGCTCAGCGCTGTTGAAGGAAGCGCTGCTGCCCGGCGCCAGCATCCGCGCGGGCGGCGGGATGGTCCAGCGATACACCACCTTCTGCTCCAGGCTCCGCAGCTGCGCCTGGAGAGGCGGCACGCGCTGCGCCTGATCGGTCGGGTTGATGACCTTGCCGCTGACTTCCAGCAACTGGTTGCCGCTGGCCAGCGTGCGGCGGTTGCGCTCGTCGATCTGGACCAGCAGCGGCGTCTCGTCCAGCTGCACCACTCCAAGCCGCTGCTGCCACGTCGCCGGCGCCAGGAACCACAAGGCCGCGGCAAGGGCGCCGATCAGGATCGCGGCCGCCAGCAGGATCAGCCAGCCGCGCGACCGCGGCTCGCGACGCTCCGCTGGCGCGTAGGCGGCGAACGCGGGCTCCTGGTCAGGTTCGGCCGGACTTTGCTGCGGGAACGACGGCGCGACATGCGGCTGGCCGGGCGCGGGCGCCGGTTGTGCTCCAAAGTCGTTGCGCGCGGTCGCCCCTTCCTCCGGCTGGTTGGCCCCCGCGAACACCGGCGTCGTGGCGTCAGGCTCCGGCAGCGGATGCGCATCCGGGTCGCCGCCGTCCCATGCCGCGCTCGCCGGCGTGTCGGGATGGGCATGATCCGCCAGAGCGGCTTCCGGAGGCTTTCCGCCGGGCTCTCCCGCCGGGTGCGTCAGGGGCGCGGGCGCCGGGAACTCCTCGGCGTTGCCCTGCTCAGGTTGCGTCTGATCGGGCGTATCGTCGCGCGAATGGAGTTCCTGCGGGTCCTGGTGCCAGCTATGCTTGCACGACGCGCAGCGCACCTGGCGCCCGCCCTCCGGGATGGCGCCATCCTTCACCACATATCGCGTGCCGCACTCCGGACAGGTGAGGATCATGCAAGCGCCTTTCGCCCCCGGGTTCAATGGGCGCTGGTAACCGCTCCCGAGCGCCATTGGCAAGGCGCCGCCCGCATGCGAGAGGATGGGGCGGGAGATGGGCGGGGACCAGGTGAGCGCGATCGTCGAGTTCGACAGCGTGGGGCTGCGTTACGGCACTGGCGCCGAGGTGCTCAAGGACCTCGACCTGCGCCTGCCCCGCGGCGGCTTCACCTATCTCACCGGGCCCTCGGGCGCGGGCAAGACCTCGCTGCTGAAGCTGCTCTACCTGGCGCAGCGCCCGACCCGCGGGCGGATGCGGATCTTCGGGGAGGAGCTGAGCGGGGCGCCGCGTGACATCATGCCGGCCTATCGCCGCCGCATCGGCGTGGTATTCCAGGATTTCCGCCTGGTCCGCCATCTGTCGGCGTTCGACAACGTCGCCCTGCCGTTGCGGCTGGCGGGCCGCGACGAGGCGGAAGTGGTGGGACCCGTGCGCGAGTTGTTGGCCTGGGTCGGGCTGGCCGACCGGGCGGGCGCCAAGCCGCCGACCCTGTCCGGCGGGGAACAGCAGCGGGTGGCGATCGCCCGCGCCGTGATCGGCCATCCCGAGCTGCTGGTGGCGGACGAGCCGACGGGCAATGTCGACGCGGACATGGCCGCGCGCCTGCTGCACCTGTTCGAATCCCTGAATCGGCTTGGGACCACGATCCTGGTGGCGACCCACGACCTGTCGCTGATCGCCGCGACCAGGGGCGCGCAGTTGATGCGGCTGGAGGGCGGACGCCTGGTCGACCCTACTGGCGCGTTGCGCAACCCGCCGCTGCGAGTGGGCGAGGGATGATGTTTTCGTCTCTGGCTCCGCCTGCCGGGGAGCGCGGGCTGCTGCCGGACCAGCGCGGGCGGCCGACGCCTTGGGTGATCGCGATCATGATGTTCGTCACCCTGGTGGTGGCGGCGGCGGGCCTGGCAGTCGCCAACGCCGCGCGGCTGCTCGGCGAGAGCGTGGCGGGGCGTTACTCCATCCAGATCCCGGATGGGGCCAGAGTCGCGCCGGCCGCTATCGCGGCCGCAGGGCGGGTGCCGGGCGTCAGCGCGGTCAGCCCGGTGCCCGAAGCGGACGTGCGGGCTACCCTCCAAAGCTGGCTCGGTGCCGATGCAGCGTCGGCCCAACTTCCGCTCCCAGCGCTGATCGATGTCGATCTCGGGCCCGGCGCCGATCCGGCGCGACTTGCCGCGGAGGTGACGCGGGCGGTGCCGCACGCCCGGGTGCTTGCCTACGGCGAACAGCTGGGCCCCGTAACCCGCTCGCTTCGCGCGCTGCAATGGCTGGCGCTTGGGCTGGTGCTGCTGATGGCGGCGGCGACCGCGGCCACCGTGGTGCTGGCCACTCGGGGCGCCTTCGACACCCATCGCTCGACCATTGAGATCATGCATGGCATCGGCGCCACGGACGAGCAACTTGCCCGGCTGTTCCAGCGGCGACTGGCGCGCGATGCCTTCGTCGGCGGGGCGGCCGGCGCGGCGGCGGCTGCACTGGTGCTGGCGCTGGTGCGAACGGTTCCGGGATCCCTGCTGGACGACATAACGGGTGGGCCGGTGCTGCGTCCGCTCGACTGGTTCCTGCTCGCCCTGCTCCCGCTGCTAGGCACCCTGGTGGCGATGCTGGTTGCCAGAGCAACGGTGCTCAAGGCATTGCGCGCAACCCTATGATCTTCCGCGCTGGCGCTCTCCTGCTGTTGCTTTATGCGCTCGGCTTCGCCCTGTTCGGAGTAACGCTGGGCGAACCTGCCGGGGCGGAGAAGACCGACTCCGTTGTGGTCTTGACCGGCGGACCGGGGCGGATCGAGCGCGGGGTCGAGGTGATGCGGGAAGGCGCGGCCAAGCGGATGCTGGTAGCCGGCGCAGATCCGAGCGTCACCCGCGCCGACCTCCGTCGCCGGCTGGGCGCCAAGTCGGCAAGCGTGCTGCGCTGCTGCGTCGAGCTCGGCTCCGAAAGCGTGGACACCCGCTCCAACGCGGAAGAAGCCGGACGCTGGCTGGAACGGCGGGGCTATCGTTCACTGCGCCTGATCACCAGCGACTGGCACATGCGCCGGGCGGAATATGAATTCCGCCGCCACCTGAGCAGCCGCTACACGGTCGTTCCCGACGGCGTTCGGACGAAGCCGCGTCTCACCACCCTGTTCGGCGAGTACAACAAATATCTGCTACGGCGCCTGGCCGTGCTGCTGGACATGTGATGCAGCCGCTCCGCTCGGCGCTGTTCGTGCTGCTCTTCTACCTGGGCACCCTCCTCTACGTGCTGGGAGTGTTCGCGGTGTCGCCGTTCGGCACCCGGCCGGTGCGGGCGGTGGTTCACGGCTGGTCCAGCTACCATCACCTGCTCGTCCACCATCTGCTCGGCATCCGCTGGCACATCGAAGGAACGATACCCTCCGGACCTTACCTCATCGCCATCAAGCATCAGGCAATGGTCGAGACGGTGGAGTGCCTGCGGCTGGCCGATACCCCGGTGGTGGTGATGAAGCGGGAGCTGACGGAGATCCCGCTCTTCGGCTGGGTAGCGCTGCGCTACGGGGTGATCGGCGTTCACCGCGAGGCCGGCGCAAGCGCGCTGCGGGAGATGATGGCGCTGGGGCGGAAGGCGGTTGCGGAGGGTCGTCCCGTGCTCATTTTCCCCGAGGGTACCCGGGTGCCCGTTGGCGAGCGACCGGAGCTGAAGCCGGGGTTCGCCGGGCTGTACCGGGCGCTTGGGCTGCCGGTGGTGCCGGTGGCGCTCGATAGCGGGCGCTTGTGGGGGCGCAGCCTGCTGAAGCGGCGCGGCACCATCCACGTCCGGGTCGGCGAGGTGATCCCGCCGGGCCTCAAGCGCGCGGAGGTCGAGGCTCGGGTCCATGCGGCGATCAACGCCCTGGAATCAGCTTCGCAGGCGAGCGCCTAGCTTCTCGGCCGCGGCCACGATCCTGCCGGACAGCGCCTGGATCTCCGCCTCCGTCAGAGTCTTGTCGCCCGGCTGAAGCGTCACCTGCACCGCCAGGCTGAGCTCGCCATCCTCCGGCTGGTAGCGGTCGAACACTCGGGCGGCGGTGATCAGCGCCTTGTCCGTGCCACGTACCGCCCGCACCAGCGTTTCGGCTGCGAGGTCCGGCGGCACCAGGAAGGCGAAGTCGCGGGTGACTGCCTGCAACGCCGGCGGCGTGAAGGCCGGGCGGGCGCGGCCGCTGCCCCGCGGCACCGGAATGGCGTGGAGGTAGATTTCAGCCGCCTGGGTCCCCTCCGGCACGTCGAACTGCCTGGCCAGGCGCGGGTGGAGCTCGCCGAAAGCAGCAAGGGCCGTTTTCGGGCCCAGGCGTAGCGTCGCCGACCGTCCCGGGTGCCAGGTGGGACCCGCGTCGGCAAAGGTCTGGAGGTTGGCCGTGGGCGCCCCCGCCGCTTCAAGCAAGGCGAGCGCTTCGGCCTTGGCGTCGAGTGGGGAGAACGGCCGCGCTCTGCCGCTCTGCCAGTCGCGGCCGCTCGCCTGGCCCGCCAACAGCACGGCCACGGTGGGGAGCTCCGCATCGAGGAGGTAGCGCCGACCGACTTCGAACAAGCGAACGCTGTCCGCTCCGCGATCGAGGTTGCGCCGGGCCGCGGCGAGCAGTCCGGGCAGCAGCGACGGGCGCATGACCTTCATCTCCTCGCTGAGCGGGTTGGCGAGCACCCACGGCGCGTCGCCGAAGGCTGCGGCTTCAGCCGCGCCGATGAAGCTCCAGGTGATCGCTTCATCGAGGCCGCTGGCCGCGGCCGCGCGCCGCAGCCGCCGCTCGAGCCGCTGCGCCGGAGTGGCGGTGGGCCGGGCCACCCCGGGTTCACGCGTCAGGGGCGTCGAGGGCACCCGGTCGTAGCCGTGGATACGGGCGATCTCCTCGACCAGGTCGGCCTCGCCGTCGATGTCCGGCCGCCAGCCGGGCGGAACCATCCCGTCGGGCTCGACCATAAAGCCGAGCCGCTCGAGGATGGCATGCTGCTCGGCAAGTGGCAGGTCGAGTCCGGCCAGCTCCCGGACTCGCGTGGGCCGCAACTGCACGTGGCGCTCCGCGGTCACCGCGGCCCAGCGGCTGCTCGTCGCTAGGGTGATGTCGGACGCCTCACCGCCGCACAGTTCCAGGATTATGGCGGTGGCCGCCTCGACCATCTCTCCGAGCGCAAGCGGATCGACGCCCCGCTCGAAGCGCGCGCGGGCATCGGTGCTGACGCCATGCCGCCGCCCGGTCGCACCGATGCTCGCCGGATCGAACCAGGCGCACTCGAGCAGCACGTCGGTCGTGCCCTCCGACACGCCGGTGTCCGCCCCCCCGATCACACCGCCGAGCCCCAACACCTGCGCGGCGTCCGCGATCACGCAGTCCTCGGGCGTGACCGCATAATTCTTGTCGTTCAGCGCCAGGAAGCGCTCCCCCTCGCGCCCGCGGCGAGCGGTGATGCCGCCTCGGAGCTTGGCCGCGTCGTACACGTGCAGGGGGCGCGCCCGATCGACCGAGAAGAAGTTGGTTATGTCCACCAGCGCCGAGATCGGGCGCAGGCCAACCGCGGTCAGCCGCCGCTGCAACCATTCGGGGCTGGGCCCGTTGCGGACGCCGCGGATCAGGCGCCCGGCGAACGCTTCGCAGCCGCTGTCCTCCTCCGTGGCGATCGCTACCGGCTGCGCGAAGCCGGCGGGTACCGGAGCGATCGGGCGCTCGATAAGCGTACCCAGTCCAGCCGCCGCCAGGTCGCGCGCGATCCCGCGCACGCCCAGGCAGTCGGGCCGGTTGGGCGTGACCGCGACGTCGAACAGCGGGTCGTCCAGGCCGGCGTAGGCGGCGAAGCTCTGCCCGACCGGAGCCTCGGCCGGCAGCTCCATGATGCCGTCATGCTCCTCGCCCAGCTGCAGCTCGCGCACGGAGCACATCATGCAGTTGGACTCGACCCCGCGGATCGCCGCGACCTTGAGGGTCATGGCGCTGCCGGGGACGTAAGCGCCCGGCGGACCGAACACGCCCTTCATGCCCGCGCGGGCGTTGGGCGCGCCGCACACCACCTGCAGCGGACCCTCCCCTGCATCGACCGTCAGCACCTGCAGCTTGTCGGCCTGCGGGTGCCTGGCCGCGGTCAGCACTTCGGCGACGCGGAAGGGGGCGAGCGCCTCGGCCGGGTTGGTGACGCTCTCGACCTCCAGGCCGATCGCTGTCAGCTTGTCGGCGATCTCCTGCACCGAGGCACCGGTCTGGAGATGGTCCTTCAGCCAGGAAAGGGTGAACTTCATAGGGCCACCCCGTACCCCGGCGAACGCCGGGGCCTAGTCGCTTCAATTGACAGGGCTGGACCCCGGCGTGCGCCGGGGTACGAAACGACCTTCACGCGCCCACTCCCATCGACAGGGTAGGCACCGCAAGCGCGCTGAATCCGTAATGCTCCAGCCAGCGGACGTCGCCGTCGAAGAAGGCGCGCAGGTCGTCCATGCCGTACTTGAGCATCGCCAGCCGATCGACGCCCGTGCCGAAGGCGAAGCCCTGCCATTCGTCCGGGTCGAGACCGGCGGCGGCGATGACCTTGGGGTGGACCATGCCGCTGCCCAGCACCTCCATCCACCCCTGCTGGCCGCCGACGACGCGGCGGCCTTTCTCCAGCGACCAGCCGACGTCGACCTCCGCGGACGGTTCGGTGAAGGGAAAGTAGCTCGGGCGCAGCCGGATGGCGATGTCGTCGCGTTCGAAAAAGGCCTTGAGGAAGGTCTCGAGCGTCCATTTGAGATGGCCGAGGTGGATCGCGCGGTCGATCACCAGCCCCTCGATCTGGTGGAACATCGGCGTGTGCGTCGCGTCGCTGTCCGAACGGTAGACGCGACCGGGCGCGATGACCCGCAGCGGGGCGCCGCGCTCCTGCATCGCCCGGACCTGAACCGGCGAAGTGTGGGTGCGCAGCACGTACGGCAGGCCGTCCGCATCCGTCCGCTCGAGGTAAAAGGTGTCGTGCATCGCCCGCGCGGGGTGGCCGGGCGGGAAGTTGAGCGCCGTGAAATTGTACCAGTCGCTCTCGATCTCCGGTCCCTCCGCCACCGCGAAACCCAGGTCCGCGAAGATTTCGGCGAGTTCTTCCATCACCTGACTGACCGGGTGAACGGTGCCTCCTCGCCGCTCCGGCGCAGGCAGCGACAGGTCGATCCGCTCGGTCGCCAGCTTGCGCTCGAGCTCCGCGACGTCGAGCTGCTCCTTGCGCGCGGCTATGGCGTCGGTCAGGCGGGCGCGCATGCCCTGGATCTCGGGCCCCCGGAGCTGCCGCTCTTCCGGCGTCATGCCGCCAAGCGTCTTCAGCAAGCCGGTGACCCAGCCGCTCTTGCCGAGCGCCTCGACCCGCACCGCGTCCAGCGATTGCAGGTCCTCGGCGGCCGCGATCCGCTCCAAAGTCTGTTCGACGTCACTCATCGCGCGGCGCTGTAGCGTCGGCTCAGCGGCGCGTCACGAGGGCACGAACGGGTAGGGCGAGATGCTCTTGCGGTTCTCGTGCACGGCCAGCGCCCGTCCGGCAGGAGGAGTCGCCCGGTAAGGACACTGCAGCCGCGGGCAGATGGCGCAGGCCGGCCCGACCGGAGTGGCAGGGGTATTCACCAGGTCCAGCCCGTCCGAGTAGGCAATGCGGCTCGCGTGCCGCACGTCGCACCCGAGCCCGACCGCCAGCAGCGAGTCGTCCCGGAGGTCGGGGCGGATCGGCCGCTCGATCGTCCGGCTGATGGTGAAGTAACGCTGTCCGTCCGGGGTCTCGATCAGCTGCCGGATGGTCTGGCCGGGCGTCTGGAAGGCCGCGTGCAGGTGCCAGCGCGGACAGGTGCCGCCGAAGTGGCTGAACGGGAAGTTCTCGCCCGCATAGCGCTTGGAGATGTTCCCGGCGGGATCGACCCGCAGCATGAAGAAGGGCACGCCGCGCGCGCCTTGCCGACCGAGCGTGGTCAGCCGGTGCGCGACCTGCTCGACATTGGCGCCGAAGTCCCCGCACAAGCGGTCGATGGCATAGCGATGCTCCTCCGCCGCGAGCAGGAACTTGCCGTAGGGCATCATGATCGCGCCGGCGGCATAGTTGGCAAAGCTCATGTGCAGGAGGCGGCGGCTGCCGGGATCGGGCGGGCGCGCCGCTTCCAGCATGCGGATGATGATCGGGTGGAACTCCAGCAGGCTCAGCTGATAGGCGATGCCGAAAGTGCGGTTCTCGGGCCGCAGCAATGAAGACAGGAGCAGCAACCGTCGCTGCGGGTCGTACGTCTGGCTCGCTTGGTCGAGCGTTTCGGGCGCCACCAGCCGGACATCGACGCCATAAGCCTCCTTGAGGCGGCGGCGCAGCGGCTCGGCCACGGACAGCGGATCGCCTAGCGCACCGCCCAGCGTTTCCGCGCCTTCCTCCAGCTCCGGCCAATGGTTGCGCTGCCCTTGGATATAGTCGCGCACCCAGGTCTCGGGGGTGATCAGCACCCGCGGGTCGGCGCCGCCGGTGGCAGCGTCGGGCGGGTGGCGCTGCAGCTCGCGAAATGCCGTGTAGAGCCGGGTCAAACCATCAGCCAGCGCAGGCGCATTGTCGGCCAGCTCCATGATCTCGTGCCGGCTGATCCCGAGGTCGGTGAACATTCCATCGGAGAAGACCTCGAGCAGCTGCTCGGCGCCGCCGCCGTCGCTGCCTTCCGCCGCGAACTGCTTGATGTCCACATCGAACGTCTCGGCCAGGCGCAGCAGGATGCCGGCGGTGACTGGCCGCTGGTTGCGCTCAAGGTGGTTGAGGTAGCTGGCCGAAATGCCGAGTTCGGCAGCCATCGCCGCTTGCTGAAGACTGCGCTCGCGCCGGAGCCGCTTCAACCTCGCACCCAGGAAGAGCTTGCGCTGCGCCATAGAGTCACACTGTCAACTATTTACAAGGAGCACAAGTCGCAACTTGGCTCCTTAGCACTTTTCGATGCGACGCGACTCGGCGGGTGGCGTTGGGATGCCTTCTTTCGAAATTCCTAACGAGGGGTCGTCCATGTCCGATTACGCATCTGTTGTTTCCGCTCCGCCCGGTCGTTTCGACGGTATCGAACGTCCCTACAGCGCCCAGGACGTGGAGCGCCTCCGCGGGTCGGTGCCGATCGACCATACGCTGGCCCGCCGCGGCGCGCTGAAGCTGTGGGAGCTGCTGAACGGGCAGGAGGAGCCGGTTCGTGCCTTGGGCGCGGTGACCGGCAACCAGGCGATGCAGCAGGTCCGCGCCGGCTTGCAGGCGATCTACCTGTCGGGCTGGCAGGTCGCGGCCGACGCCAACACCGCGGGAGCCATGTACCCCGATCAGTCGCTCTACCCGGCCAACGCGGGGCCGGAGCTGGCGCGGCGGATCAACCGCACGCTGCAGCGCGCCGACCAGATCGAGCATCTGGAAGGCGGCGCCAAGCGCGACTGGTTCGTGCCGATCGTCGCCGACGCGGAAGCCGGGTTCGGCGGTCCGCTCAACTGCTTCGAGATCATGAAAGCCTATATCGAGGCGGGCGCCGCGGGCGTGCACTTCGAGGATCAGCTCGCCAGCGAGAAGAAGTGCGGTCACCTGGGCGGCAAGGTGCTGATCCCGACCCAGGCGGCGATCCGCAACCTCGATTCGGCGCGGCTCGCCGCCGACATCTGCGGGGTGCCAACCGTGCTGGTCGCCCGCACCGACGCCGAGAGCGCCAAGCTCATCACCTCCGACGTCGACGAGCGCGACCGGCAGTTCATCACCGGCGAGCGCACGCCCGAAGGCTTCTTCCGCCTGCGCGATGAGAGCGGGCTGGACCACTGCATTGCCCGTGGGCTCGCCTTCGCACCACATGCCGACCTGCTGTGGTGGGAGACTTCGCACCCGGACCTTGAGGATGCCCGCAAGTTCGCCGAAGCGGTGCACAAGGTCTATCCGGGCAAGCTGCTCGCCTACAACTGCTCGCCCTCGTTCAACTGGGCGGCCAAGCTCGACCAGGCGACCATTGCCAAGTTCCAGCGCGAGCTGGGCGCGATGGGCTACAAGTTCCAATTCGTCACCCTGGCCGGCTTCCACAGCCTCAACCACGGCATGTTCGAGCTGGCGTCGGGCTACCGCGACGCGGGCATGGCGGCCTATTCCGAGCTGCAGCAGGCCGAGTTCGCGTCCGAGAAGGACGGCTACACCGCAACCCGCCACCAGCGCGAGGTGGGCACCGGCTATTTCGATGCGATCGCCACCGCGGTCAGCGCCGGCCAGGCCTCGACCACCGCGCTGAGCGAGTCCACCGAAGCCGCCCAGTTCGTGGCTGCGGAATAATCGGGCGCGAGAAGGAGCATCAGCATGTCCAAGCGTTTTTGGGTCGTCGGCGGCGAATACTCCGACTGCGCGTTCAAGCAGCTTCAGCCCGGAGCTGGAAGGGTCAGCGGCCCCTTCCATGACGAGGTGAAGGCCCGTATGGAGTGGCAGCGCCTGACCTTTCGCGACCGTTGCGGCGCTACCGAGCGCTACTCGATCTGCGTAGAGCCGGAGGTCCGGTGAGCACCGTTCTCGATCGAACCCGCGCCGTTGCCGAGCCGAGCGGGGTTCCGGGCGCTTCCGAGCTGCTCACCCCGGACGTGCTGGAGTTCCTGACCGAGCTCCACCAGCGCTTCGACGCGCGCCGCCGCTCCCTGCTGGCGGCGCGCGGCGACCGGCAGGAACGGCTGGACGCGGGTGAGGTGCCGGACTTCCCGGAGGCCACCCGCGACATCCGGGAAAGCGAGTGGCGGGTGGGCGAGATCCCGCCCGACCTGCAGGACCGGCGCGTGGAGATCACGGGGCCCACCAACGCCAAGATGGTGATCAACGCGCTGAACTCGGGCGCCAAGGTGTTCATGGCGGACTTCGAGGACGCCACGGCGCCCACGTGGGACGAGCTGCTGCAGGGCCAGCTCAACCTGCGCGCGCGGTGGCAGGGCACGCTGGGCTTCACCGATCCGGCGAGCGGCAAGCAATACCGCCTGAACGACAACCCCGCCGTGCTGATTGTCCGCCCGCGCGGCTGGCACCTGGACGAGCGGCACCTCACGATCGACGGTGAGCCGATCGCCGGCGGACTGTTCGATTTCGGCCTCTACTTCTGGCATAACGCCAAGGCTGCGATCGCGGCGGGCTCGGGTCCGTACTTCTACCTGCCCAAGCTGGAGAGTCGGTTCGAAGCGGAGCTGTGGAGCGAGGTCTTCTCCATCGCCGAGACCAAGCTGCACCTGCCGCGCGGGACGATCAAGGCGACCGTGCTGATCGAGACGCTGCCTGCAGCGTTTGAGATGGACGAGATCCTCTTCGCGCTGCGCGAACATATCGTTGGCCTCAATTGCGGGCGTTGGGACTACATCTTCAGCTACATCAAGCGGTTCGGCCGTGACCCGTCGCGCCTGACCCCCGATCGTTCCGCGATGACCATGGATAAGGCGTTTCTCGCCGCCTACTCGCTCCGGCTGATCGCCACCTGTCACCGCCGCGGCGCCTTCGCGATGGGCGGCATGTCGGCCTTCATTCCAGTCAAGGGCGACGAAGCGGCCAACCAGGCGGCCATGGACAAGGTGCGCGCGGACAAGCAGCGCGAGGTCGGCAATGGCCATGACGGCACCTGGGTGGCGCACCCGGCGCTGGTGCCCGTGGCAATCGAGGCCTTTGCGCAGATGCAAGGGCCCAACCAACTCGACAAGGTGCCGCCGCAGGTGCCCGGCCGCGACGAAATGCTGGAAATGCATCAGGGCGCGCGAACGGAAGGCGGCGCCCGCGAGAACATCCGCGTTGGCGTGCAATATATCGCCGCCTGGCTCAGCGGGCGCGGCGCGGTGCCGCTCTACAATCTGATGGAGGACGCGGCGACCGCGGAGATTTGCCGCACGCAGCTCTGGCAATGGCTGCGGTTCGAGGCGCCGCTGGAGGACGGGCGCAAGTTCGACCGCGCTCTATTCGAGCAGCTGTTCGAGGAGGAACTGGCCGCCATTCCCGACCAGCCGCACCTGGACGAGGCAGCCGGCTTGTTCCGCCGCATGATCCTCGACCCTGATGTCGAGGAATTCCTGACGCTGCCGGCTTACCCGCTCCTGAACTAGCACCCAAAGCGATCAGCGTGCCGACGCTGCGAGAAGGGCGCCCGGTCTCCCAGGCGCCCTTCTTTGTTCCACGTGGATCGCGAGCTTAGGCGGCGGCCTGCTGCTGCTGCTGCTGCTGCTGGCTGTCCGCATCCACGACGTTGCCGCGCACCTGGCCGATCAGCGCGCGGAAGGCGTCGCCCTCGTGCATCGCCATGTCGGCCAGCACCTTGCGGTCGAGGTCGATGCCCGTGACCTTCAGCGCGTGCATGAACTGCCCGTAGGTGAGGCCCTCGGCGCGGACCGCGGCGTTGATGCGCTGGATCCACAGAGCGCGGAAGCTCCGCTTCTTCACCTTGCGGTCGCGATAGGCGTACTGCCCGGCCTTCTCGACGGCCTGGCGGGCGATGCGGATGGTGTTCTTGCGGCGGCCGTAATAGCCTTTGGCCTGTTCCAGCAGCCGCTTGTGCTTGGCGCGGGTGGTTACACCCCGTTTGACGCGTGCCATATCCTATCCGCTCCTTAGTTGAGGCCGTAGGGCGCCCAAAGCTTCACCCGCGCCGTGTCGGCGTCGGCGAGCACTTCGGTGCCGCGGTTCTGGCGGATGTACTTGGCGTTGTGGCTGATCAGCCGGTGACGCTTGCCGGCGACGCCGTGCTTCACCTTGCCGGTGGCCGTGAGCTTGAAGCGCTTCTTGACGCCGCTCTTGGTCTTGAGCTTGGGCATTTTCTCTCCTTTTGACCTCGCGCGAGGTCAAGTTTCGCGAACCGCCACGGCAGCCCTCACTGGCCGGGCCGTTCGTTTTTCCATGCATCGGGAAAGCGCGCGCCTATAAGGGTGGAGCCGCAACAAGGCAAGGAGGGAGCGATGGAACGGAGCGAGCAGCAGGGGCCGGCAGCGGGAGTGACTCCGCACATCAGCATCGCCGATCGCCGCGGAGCAGAAGCCGTCGAATTCTACAAGGCGGCGTTCGGCGCGCGCGAGCTGGCGCGGATGCCGACGGAGGATGGCCGGCTGATGCACGCGCACCTGCTGATCAACGAGGGCTCGCTGATGCTGCATGACGAGTTCCCGGAGCATGTCAGCAATGAGCCTTCCGGGCCGCCGAACGGTTGCACCCTGCACCTGCAGGTGCGCGACGCCGACGCTGTGTGGAACCAGGCGCTGGGCGCCGGTGCCAGCGTGGTGATGGCGCTGGAGGACCAGTTCTGGGGCGACCGCTACGGCGTGCTGCGCGATCCGTTCGGCCACCGCTGGTCGATCGGCGCGCCAGCCGTCCCTAAACAGGATTAAGTGCGAAGATCGAGACCGCTGCCGGCCAGGTGCATTGTCGAAAGGGCAACGGAAAGGCGTGATCGCGCTCTAACGGCAGTTCACCAGGGGAGCGCGTCGCCGGTTCGATCGTAGAAGCCTCCGCTTTGCGCCGGCGTCAGCTTGGCGATGACCTCGCGCATCCCGGCAACGCTGTCCGGGGGGCTCAACGGTGCGCCTGACCCGCCCATGTCCGTCTTCACCCAGCCGGGATTGAGCGTCGCGGCGATGATCCCGTCGGCCTTGGTCTCGAGCGCCAGGACGTGCCACGCCATGTTCAGGGCAGCTTTTGAGCTCCGGTAGGCGATGCTGCCGGTTGAGCTGTCGGCGATGCTGCCCATTCGGCTCGAAACGGCGATCAGCTTTCCCTTGGTCGCGGCAACGTTGCGCAGGAGGGCGCGGGCAAGCAGCGTGGGCGCGATGCAATTGACCGTCAGCACCTCCTGCCAGGCGCGTCCATCGTCCGCGCTCCTGGCCTCGGCCGGGCCGTAAATCCCCGCGTTGGCGATCAGCAGGTCAAGTGGCCCATCGGTCTGGAAGTTCGCCACCGCTTCCGGGTCGCTCATGTCGAGCTGTCGAACCATCGCCCCGCTAGCGTCGAGTTCGGGCGAGGACCGCCGGGCGGTGGCGATCACCTCCCAGCCGTCCGCCTGGTACTGGCGAACGAACTCCAGGCCCAACCCGCGGTTGGCGCCGGTAATCAGGGCTGTGGGCATGATGCGAGCCTCCTAGTCGAACAGACTGCTAACGCTCGACTCGTCGGCAATTCTCCGAATGGCTTCCGCCAGCAGCGGGGCGATGGTCAGGCGGCGAATCTTGTTGCCCCCCTCGTCGGGCTCGCCCGAGTAGATGGAATCGGTCACGACCAACTCGGTGAGCTCGCTGGCCCCGACCCGTGCCGCCGCGCCACCCGACAATACGCCATGGGTCACATAGGCGACCACGTCCGCCGCCCCTTGCTGCCGCAGCGCGGCGGCGGCGTTGCACAGGGTGCCGGCCGAATCGACGATGTCGTCGATCAGGATGCAGAAGCGGCCGGACACCTCGCCGATGATGTTCATCACCTCCGACTCGCCCGCCCGTTCGCGGCGCTTGTCGACGATCGCCAGCGGCGCGTTGTTGAGCCGCTTGGCGAGGCTCCGCGCCCTGACCACGCCGCCGACGTCGGGCGAGACCACGGTCACCGGCCGGTCGGCGAAGCGCGCCTGGATGTCGGCGCTCATCACCGGCGCGCCGAACAGATTGTCGGTGGGAATGTCGAAGAAGCCCTGGATCTGCCCGGCGTGCAGGTCGACCGACAGCACCCTGTTCGCCCCGGCCACGGTGATCAGGTTGGCGACCAGCTTGGCGGAGATGGGCGTGCGCGGGCCGGGCTTCCGGTCCTGCCGGGCGTAGCCGAAGTAGGGCACCACCGCCGTGATCCGCTTGGCCGACGCGCGGCGCAGCGCATCGATGCAGATCAGCAGCTCCATCAGATTGTCGTTGGCCGGGTAGCTGGTCGATTGGATGAGGAAGACGTCCTCGCCCCGCACATTCTCGTGGATCTCGACGAAGATCTCCTCGTCGGCGAAGCGCCGGACGCTGGCCTGCGTCAGCGGCAGCTCCAGATATTCGGACATCGCCTTGGCGAGTGGCAGGTTGGAGTTGCCGGCAAGCAGTTTCATGGTCACCCCCGAGGATCGCGGGCTCCGTCTAGCCGCGCCGGACGTTGGACGAAAGGCCGCGCGCGGTTAAGGGCTGTGCCATGACCGGACGGCTGACCATCGCGCTTGCCCAGATGAACCAGCGGGTCGGCGACCTTTCTGGCAACGCCGCCGCCATCCTGGAGGTGCGTGGCCGTGCGGGAGGCGCCGACCTCCTGCTGGTGCCAGAGCTGCAGCTAACCGGCTACCCGCCTGAGGATCTGGTGCTGAAGCCCGGCTTCCTGCGCCACACGGCCGAAGCGGCGGCACAGCTGGTCGCGGCAACTGCCGACGGCGGGCCGGCGCTGGCGTTCGGCTCCATCGTGGTGCAGGACGGCAAGACGTACAATGCGATGATCGTCGCGGAGGGCGGGCGCGAACTGTTCGTGACCCTCAAGCGCGAGCTGCCTAACTATGGGACGTTTGACGAAAAGCGGGTCTTCGCCAGCGGGCCGCTGCCGGAGGTGTTCGAGTTCCGCGGCGTGCGCATCGGCCTGCCCATCTGCGAGGACATCTGGCTGGAGGACGTCTGCGAGCATCTAGCGGAGCAGGGGGCGGAGCTGTTGCTAGTCGCGAACGGCAGCCCCTACGAACTCGACAAGGACGACCTTCGTCAGACCCTGGTGAAGAGCCGCGTCGCTGCGGCCGGCCTGCCGATGGCCTATCTCAACCGCGTCGGCGGGCAGGACGAGCTGGCGTTCGACGGCAGCTCGTTCGTAGTGAACGCCGGCGGCGAGCTGGTGGTGCAGATGCCCGACTGGGACGAGGCGCTGCTGCTGACCGAGTGGCGGCGTTCCGCGGGCGGGTGGTCGTGCGTTACGCGGCAGGACTACCAGCTCGATCCTTATCCGGAGGACGTCTACCACGCGATGATGGTGGCCTTACGCGATTACGTCACGCGCAACGGCTTCCCCGGCGTGATCCTCGGCCTATCGGGCGGAATCGACAGCGCCCTGTCGGCGGCGGTGGCGGTCGATGCGCTGGGCGCGGACAAGGTGTGGGGCGTGATGATGCCGTCCGCCTACACCGGCTCGGCCAGCGTGGAGGATGCCAAGGAATGCGCGCGCCTGCTCGGCTGCCGCCATGACGTCATTTCCATCGTGCCCGCGGTGGACGCGCTGGGACAGATGCTGGGGGGCGCGTTCGCCGGCACCGAGCCTGGCCTTGCGGAGGAGAACATCCAGGCGCGGCTGCGCATGGTCGTGCTAATGGGCCTGTCCAACAAGTTCGGCCACATGCTGCTGACCACCGGCAACAAGTCCGAGCTGAGCGTCGGTTATTCCACCCTCTACGGCGACCTTGCCGGGGGCTATTCGGTGCTGAAGGACGCCTACAAGACCACGGTGTTCGCCCTTTCGCGCTGGCGCAATGCACAGCGGCCGGCCGACGCGCTCGGCCCCGCCGGGGCGGTGATGCCCGAGCGCGTGATCGATAAGCCGCCCTCGGCCGAGCTACGCCCCGACCAGAAGGACGAGGACAGCCTGCCGCCGTACGAGCTGCTCGACGCAATCCTGGCCGGCCTGGTCGACGAGGAGAAGGGCGTTGCGGAGGTGGCGGCCGAGACTGGCGCGGACGTAGCCGTGGTGGCCGAGATGGAGAAGCTGGTGCTGCGTGCCGAGTATAAGCGGCGGCAGGCTCCCCCGGGGGTCAAGATCGGTGGTCGCAATTTCGGACGCGACCGGCGCTACCCGATCACCAACGCCTTTCGGACGCATCGTTCGTGAGCGTCGTCACCCGCTTCGCCCCGTCACCGACGGGCCGGCTGCACGTCGGCAACATCCGTACCGCGCTTCACAACTTCCTGTTCGCGCGGCGTCATGGCGGCAGCTTTCTGCTGCGGATCGACGACACCGACCGCGAGCGCTCTACGTCCGAGAACGAGCAGAGCATCCGCGACGACCTCGCCTGGCTCGGGCTCAACCCCGATGCGAGCGTCCGCCAGTCGGACCGCTTCGCCCTGTACGAACGCGAGTTCGAGCGGCTGCGGGCGGCGGGGCGGGTCTACGCCTGCTACGAGACGCCTGACGAACTGGACCTGCGCCGCAAGATCCTGCTCGGGCGCGGCCTGCCGCCCGTGTACGAGCGGCCCGACGGCGAGAACGCGCCAGTGCCGGGCCGCACGCCGCACTGGCGCTTCCGGCTCGACCATGATCGTCCGATCGCCTGGCACGACCTCATCCGCGGCGAGCAGCGCTTCGACCCCAGGCTGCTGAGCGATCCCGTGGTGCGCCGCGCCGACGGCAGCTGGCTGTACCTGCTGCCGTCGGTGATCGACGACATCGACCTCGGCATCACCCACATCGTCCGCGGCGAGGATCATGTCTCCAATGGCGCCGCGCAGCTGCAGATGTTCGACGCGCTGGACGCGGAGCCGCCGCGGCTGGCGCACGAAGCACTGCTCGTCGCTGCCGAGGGCAAGCTGTCCAAGCGGGTGGGCTCGCTCGGCGTGGAGGTCGTTCGCGAAGCGGGGCTCGAGCCGATGGCGCTGCTGTCGGTGCTCGCCCGGCTCGGCACGTCACAGCCGGTCGAGGCCGTCGCCAGCCTCGACGGCCTCGCCCGGGACTTCGACTTCGCCCATTTCAGCCGCGCGCCGGCGCACTTCGACCTCCACGACATCGAGCTCGTCAATGCCAGGCTGCTCCACCAGTTGCCCTACGCAGCGGTGCGCGACCGCTTGCCGCCGGGGCTGAGCGAAGCGGACTGGTTGCTGCTGCGTGGCAACCTCCATCACCTGGGCGGAGCCGCCGACTGGCTGCCGGTGCTGGCCGGCGACCTGCCTGCGCCCGCCATGGACTCTGCGGACCGCCCTTACCTCACGGAGGCCGCGGAGGTCGCCGAAGCCACTGACTGGGCCGGGGATCCATGGCACGTGCTGACCGGCACCTTGAAGGAGCGCACCGGCCGCAAGGGCAAGGCGCTGTTCCTGCCGCTCCGCCTGGCGCTCACCGGACGGGTGTCGGGACCGGAAATGGCGGCGCTGGTCAAGCGGATCGGGCAGCAGCGCTCGATCGAGCGCCTGCGGAACGCCGCAGCCTAGCCAGCTTAGTGGAACTCTCGAAGCGGCAGCTTTCCCGCTTGCCAAGCCTTGTGTGTTATGATGTAACATATACTCCTCAGAAGGAGGCTGCCATGCTCGCTTATGCCGCCCACCGCCGCCAACAGCGGAAACTCAGCCCAACCGCGCTCACCCTGATCGTCGGCGCCCATGCGGTCGCGCTGGCGCTGCTGGTCAGCGCCAAGATGGAAGTGAGCGGCCCTCCGCCTGTCACCAAAACCACCGTCAGGCACATCCCGCTGCCGCCTGAGCCGGTGCCGCCGCCGCCTCCGCCCAAGCTCGAGCCTGCGCCGCGCACCCCGGCGCCCCAGCCGAGCAATCTTACCCAGCCCAAGCCGCTGATCGACACCCCGACGGCGGCGCCGGCGATCGATCTCGGGCCGCCAACCATGACGATCGTTCCCGACATCCGGCCGGTGCTGGAAACGCCGCTCCGCCCCCTGCCGCCCGTGCTCGACCCGCCTAAGCCCGCGCCTCCGGTCCGCGTTGCCGCGCGCTTCGACACCCCGACCGACCTGCTGCGACCGCCCTATCCCGAGGGTAAGCGGCAGGGCGAGGAGGAAGCCACGCTTCGCCTCCGCCTGTCGATCGACGCGCGGGGGCGGGTGACGTCAGTGGAACCGGTCGGGCAAGCGGATCCGGAGTTCCTGGCGTCCGCCCGCCGTCACCTCGTCCGCCACTGGCGCTACCAGCCGGCGACCGAGAACGGCCGTCCGGTCGCGACCACCCTGGTGATCACCTTGCGCTTCCAGCTCGAGGACGCCTGAGCGGAGGCACAGGACTGGCGGCTCCCAACGACCGGTCCTATCTTGCGTCCATGCCGATCTTCCCTCGTCCTTCCAGCCCCCGCGCGGCGCTTGCCGATTTACGGGCGTTCCTCGGCCGGCGCAGCCGCGAGCAGGCTATCGGTGGCGCCCTCGCGGTGGTGATCACCCTGGCCATCGTGGTCGTGTTCTTTCTCGACGCCAGCGTGAACACGGCGCCGCCGGCGCAAATCATTTTTGTCGAAAGCTACGCGCCGACCCGCACCGACGCGGAGATCGTCGCCGACCAGAAGGAGCGGCAGGCCGCCAAGGACGCGGCGCGCAAGGCGCGCCAGGAAGAATATCAGAAGCTGCAGAAGCAATTCGGCATTGAGTGACGCCAATTGGATGGCCGAGGCAGTCGCGCTCGGCGACGCCGCGTGCGGGCAAACGGCGCCCAATCCGAACGTGGGCTGCGTGATTGTCCGCAGCGGCGAGGTGGTCGGCCGCGGCGCGACGGGAGCAGGCGGGCGGCCCCATGCCGAGGCAGTCGCGTTGGAGCAGGCGGGCGAACTGGCGCGAGGGGCCACCCTCTACACCAGCCTTGAACCCTGCGCCCACCGCAGCGTCCGCGGGCCGACCTGCGCCCGGCTGATCAGGCAAGCGGGCGTTGTGCGGGTCGTGGCCGCACTGCAGGACCCGGACGAGCGCACCGCCGGCGACGGCTTCCGGCAATTGCAGGCTGCTGGCATCGCCGTGGACATCGGCGAAGGCGCGGCGGCGGCAGCGGAGTCAATAGCCGGCTGGCTGACCCGCATGAGCCTCGGCCGGCCGCGGGTCACCCTCAAGCTTGCGCTGTCGATCGACGGCAAGGTCGCGCTGCCCTCGGGCGAGTCGAAGTGGATCACCGGCGAGGACGCGCGGGCCCATGTCCATCTCGAGCGGGCGCGGGCCGACATGATCCTGGTCGGCCACGGCACCTACCTGGCCGACCGGCCGCGGCTGGACGTCCGCCTGCCGGGGCTGGAGGACCGGTCGCCCCGCCGCGCCCTGCTGACCCGCGGCGAGCCGGTTCCCGGCTGGGAGGCGCTGCACTCGCCCGACGACGTGTTCCAGCTCGGTGACGTCAACGACCTGCTGGTGGAGGGCGGGTCGGGCGCAGCCACGGCGTTTCTGACCGCCGACCTCGTCGACCGCATCCTGCTGTACCGTGCCCCGATCATCATCGGCGAGGGCAAGTCCTCGGTCGGCTATATCGGCCTCGACGCAATTGCCGACGCGCACGGCCGCTGGGCGCCGGCAGGCGGACGCTCGCTTGGCATCGACCGGCTCGAAGTCTACGAGCGGGTGCGTTCCAGCTGAGGTCCTCATGTTCACCGGAATCATCACCGACGTCGGCACCGTCCGTTCGGCCGAGCAGCGCGGCGACCTCCGCCTGGCGATCGGCTGCGGCTACGACCTGAGCACGGTGGAGCTCGGCGCGTCTATCGCCTGTTCGGGCGTGTGCTTGACGGTGGTGGACAAGGGCGCCGACTGGTTCGCGGTGGACGTGTCGGGCGAGACGCTGTCGCGAACGGCGCCGAACGCCTGGCAGGAGGGCGCCCCGCTGAATCTCGAGCGAGCCCTCAGGATGGGCGACGAGCTTGGCGGCCATCTGGTCACCGGCCACGTCGATGCCGTGGGCGAGATTATCGGCACCTGCTCGGAAGGCGCTTCGACCCGCGTCGGCATCCGGGTCCCGCGTGAGCTGGGCGGAGCGCTTGCGCCCAAGGGCTCGGTCACGCTCGACGGCGTGTCTCTGACGGTGAACGAGGTTCGCGACGAGACTGACGGGACACATTTTTCCGTCAACGTGATCCCGCACACCGCCGCGCAGACGACGCTGGGCAAGCTTGCCGCCGGGCATCAGCTCAACGTCGAGATTGACGTCCTGGCCCGCTATCTCCAGCGTATGCTTGCTGCGCGATCACACTGAAGCGTGTCGCTCCGAGCTTCCTTCTCACATCCTGATGTGATAACGAGTGCTCATGTCTACTTCGCTCATCGACCGCCTGGCAGCCATCATCGACACCGGTGAGGTCAGCCGGGCCGGCTTGGCCCGTGCGGCCGGCCTTCATCCGAACAGCCTGCGCAAGCTCGGGTCCCCTGACTGGAACCCCACCGCCGACACGCTGGTGCGGCTGGAGAAGCTGCTCAAGCGCGGCACGGCGGAGGTGCTGGTCGGTGCCGAGCAGATCATCGACCAGGCGCGCAATGGCCGCATGTTCATTCTGGTTGACGACGACGACCGGGAGAATGAAGGCGACTTGGTCATCCCCGCGCAGATGGCCACGCCCGACGCGATCAACTTCATGGCGCGGCACGGGCGCGGGCTGATCTGTCTTGCGCTGACCCAGCAGCGGGTCGAGCAGCTCCAGCTGCCGTTGATGGCCCGCACCAACGGCACCCGGCACGAGACCGCCTTCACCGTGTCGATCGAAGCGCGCCATGGCGTCACCACGGGCATCAGCGCTGCCGACCGGGCACGAACGGTGGCCGTCGCGATCGACAGCGCCAACGGCCCCGATGCGCTGGTCTCCCCTGGCCACGTCTTCCCGCTGGTGGCGCGGCCGGGGGGCGTGCTGGTCCGGGCGGGACATACGGAAGCGGCGGTGGACGTGTCCCGCCTGGCGGGGCTCAATCCGTCGGGGGTCATCTGCGAGATCATGCGCGAGGACGGGACCATGGCCCGGCTCGACGACCTGGTCGAGTTCGCGCGCACGCACGGGCTCAAGATCGGCACCATCCGCGACCTGATCGCCTATCGCCTCAAGAAGGACCACATGGTGGAGCGGGTCGCCCAGACCGGCTTCGTCGGCTGCTCGGGGGCCGAATGGCAGGCGCAGGTGTTTCGCGACAAGGCCACCGGGGCCGAGCAACTCGCCCTTGTGCACGGCCCCCTGGACACGAGCCGGCCGGTCCTCGTGCGGATGCACAGCCTGGACCTCTTCGCCGACGTGCTCGGCGAGCGCGGCGAGCGGAGCGGCCTGCTGGGCGGCGCGATGCGGATGATCGAGGCCGAGGGCTCCGGCGTGGTCGTGGCCCTGCACGCCGCGGCGCCGGGCTCGCTGTCGCGCGCGGCCGATCGCCGCTCGGGCAAGGATGTGGCCGCGGGCGACATGCTCCGCGACTATGGCATCGGCGCCCAGATCCTCGCGGCGCTCAACGTCCACGACATGATCCTGCTCACCAACACCCGCCATTCGCCGGTGGCGCTCGGCGGCTACGGGCTGGCGATCGTCGAGGAGCGGTGCATCGACTGCGGTGCGGAGCCCGCGGCCGAGCGCGAGACCGCCTGATGGCCCGGATCCTCATCGCCGAAGCGCGGTTCTACGCGCACCTCAACGACATGCTGCTGGCCGGAGCGCGAAGTGCACTGGAGCAGGCCGGCCACAGCCACGAGACGATCACCCTGCCCGGCGCGCTGGAGCTGCCCGGAGCGATCGCGTTGGCGGCGGAGGATCGCGGGTTCGACGCCTTTGTCGCGCTCGGCGTGGTGATCCGCGGCGAGACCTATCATTTCGAGATCGTCGCGGGCGAGAGCGCGCGCGGGATCATGGCACTGACCATGGACGGGCTGGCAGTCGGCAACGGCATTCTCACCGTCGAGAACGAAGCGCAGGCGATCGTCCGCGCCGACCCGGCACAGGGCGACAAGGGCGGCGACGCGGCGCGCGCGGCGCTGGCGTTACTCGCGCTGCGGCAGCGCTTCGTCAGCTGAGCGGCAGCAGCACTTCGCAGCGGCGCAGCGCCGGCGGGATCATCGGCGAGTTGTAGAAGGCGTACTCGGGCTCGACCTGCAGACAGTTCTCGCCGTGTCGCGCCAGCCAGCCGCGCAGCCGGTCGCCCTCGGCCGCGAGCCGCTCGTCGCTAGCGGTGCCGTGAAAGGTGACCGCCCCGACCCGCCGCGCCGGAACCTCGGTCAGGGTCACGCCTTCGGGCGCCATCGGCAGCTCGCCGCCTTCCGGCAGGGTCAGCCGCACCCGCCAGCCGCCGTCCACCGCATCGTCGAAGACCGGCGGGTCGCTGGCCATCGGGTTGCCCGCATCCTGCAGCACCGGCACCCGCATCGGCAGCCGCTCGCCCGGCCGCGACTTGGCGGTGAGGTAGTCGGACAAGATGCGGTAGCCCTCGTTCAGGGCCTTCTTGCGCGGACCCTTGACCACCGTCTCGGCGACCTGGAACGCAGGATAGGCGCGAATTTCGAACTCGCGCTCGCTGGCGAGGACGCGAT
>NZ_CADCWA010000040.1 GCF_902806285.1 uncultured Sphingomonas sp.
CGATCCGCACCGACAGCGCGCTGGTCAAGAAGGCGCGCGAGGGGGTGATGGAGTTCCTGCTCATCAACCACCCGCTCGACTGCCCGATCTGCGACCAGGGCGGCGAGTGCGACTTGCAGGACCAGGCGATGGCCTATGGCCGGTCGAAGAGCCGGTTCGGCGAGAACAAGCGGTCGGTCGACGACAAGTACATGGGGCCGATCATCAAGACGGCCATGACCCGCTGCATCCAATGCACCCGCTGCGTGCGGTTCGCGGAGGAGGTGGCGGGAACGCCCGAGCTGGGCCTCTTGTACCGCGGCGAGGACCTGCAGATCACCGCCTACCTCGAGCGGGCGCTGACCAGTGAGCTGTCGGGCAATCTGGCCGACCTGTGCCCCGTGGGCGCGCTGCTGCAGCAGCCGCAGATCTTCGAGCTGCGGCCGTGGGAGCTGCGGCGGATGCCGGCGATCGACGTCATGGACGCGGTCGGCACCAACATCCGGCTCGATACGCGCGGGCCGCAGGTGATGCGCATCCTGCCGCGGATCAACGAGGACGTGAACGAGGAATGGTGCTCGGACAAGACGCGGCACCACGCGGATGCGCTGGTCCGCAACCGGCTCGATCGGCCGTGGGTGCGGGTCGAGGGCAAGCTGCGCGAGGCACCCTGGGGCGAGGCGCTGGGCGCGCTGGCCGAGCGGCTGCGGGCGGCCGGGCCGAAGGTCGCGGCGATCGCGGGCGACCTGCTCGACGCCGAGACGATGTTCGCGGCGAGGAAGCTGCTCGAGGGGCAGGGGAGCAGCCTGCTCGAAGGGCGGCAGACCGGGCTCGATTATGACGTGTCGTCGCTCTCCGCGGTGGCGTTCAACTCGACCATCGCCGGGATCGAGGACGCCGACGTCATCCTGCTGGTCGGGACCAACCCGCGGTGGGAAGCGCCCCTGGTCAACACCCGCATCCGCAAGGCGGTCCGCCGCGGCGGCGCCAAGGTGTTCAGCATCGGGCCGCTGGTCGACCTGGCCTACCCGGTGACCAACATCGGCGACGACCTCGCGCTGCTGGGCAAGCTGCCGGGCAACGTCGCCGAGGCGTTCGCGGCGGCGGAGCGGCCGGCCATCATCCTCGGACCGGGTGCGCTGGCCGCGGGGGCGCTCGGGGCTGGGCTGGCGGCGGCCTCCAGCCTCAACCTCATCCGGGACGGCTGGAACGGGTTCAACGTCATCCACACCGCCGCATCGCGTATGGCGGGCCTGCTGCTCGGCTATGCGCAGCCGGGCGGCATCGCCGATGTTGAAGCCACGCGGCCTGAGGTCGTGCTCCTGCTCGGCGCGGACGAGGTCGTCCCGGAGCGGTTCGCGGGTGCCTTCAAGGTCTATGTCGGCCACCATGGCGACAAGGGCGCGCGGCAGGCTGACCTGGTGCTGCCCGCGGCCGCCTACCCCGAGAAGCACGGCACCTACGTCAATCTGGAAGGCCGGGTGCAGCGCGGCGAGAAGGCGAGCTTCCCGCCCGGCGACGCGCGCGAGGACTGGACCATCTTCCGGGCGGTGTCGGACCTGCTGGGCAAGCCGCTGCCGTTCGACCGCTTCGACCAGCTGCGTGCGGCGATGATCGCGGAGGTGCCGGCGCTGGGCCGCGACGGCTTGATCGATCTGCCCTGGGGGCCGCCGTCGCTCCCCGCCGACGCGAGCGGGGCGGTGACCCTGCCGATCAGCGACTTCTACCTGACCAATGCCATCACTCGGGCGAGCCCGACCATGCAGCGCTGCTCGGCGGAACTGCTGCATGGCGAGACCTTCGCGGAGGCGGCCGAATGAGCGGGCAAGCAGCCTGTGCTCCTGCGCAGGCAGGAGCCCAGCCGTTTTTCATCAGGGACTGGACCCCTGCCTGCGCAGGGGTCCTGGAGAGCGCATGACCGCCTGGTTCCAATCCTTCGGGATCACCTACGAATGGTCGTGGTTCACCGCGACCATGATCGGCATCCTGGTGATCGCCCTGCCGTTGATGCTGGCGGTGGCGATGATCATCTATGCCGAGCGCAAGATCTGGGCGGCGATGGCGCTGCGCCGCGGGCCTAACGTGGTCGGTCCCTTCGGGCTGCTGCAGAGCTTTGCGGACGGCCTGAAGGTCGCGCTCAAGGAGACCATCGTCCCGACCAGCGCCAACAAGGGCCTGTTCCTCCTCGCACCGATCATCAGCTTCACCGTGGCGCTGATCGTCTGGGCGGTGGTGCCGTTCCAGCCGGGCGTGGTCCTGGCCGACATCAACGTCGGGCTGCTCTACATCCTCGCGGCGAGTTCGCTCGGCGTGTACGGCGTGATCATCGCCGGTTGGGCGTCCAACTCCAAATACCCCTTCTACTCGGCCTTGCGCGCGGCCGCACAGATGGTCAGCTACGAAGTGTCGATCGGCTTCGTGCTGATCACCGTCGTGCTCTACGCGGGCACGTTCAACCTGAGCGGCATCGTCGAGGCGCAGCGCGGCAACATCTTCGGCATCCTCAACGGCTTCGGGTTCAACCCGCTGCTGTTCCCAATGGCGGTGGTGTTCCTGATCTCGTCCATGGCGGAGACCTTCCGCACGCCGTTCGACCTGACGGAGGCGGAAAGCGAGCTCGTGGCCGGCTTCCAGACCGAGTATAGCTCGATGAGCTTTGCGCTGTTCTGGCTGGGCGAGTACGGCAACGTCATTCTGATGTGCGCATTGAACGCCATCCTGTTCTGGGGCGGGTTCCTGCCGCCGATCGACTGGGCGCCGCTCTACGTCATTCCCGGCATCATCTGGCTGCTGCTCAAGATGCTGCTGTTCTTCTTCATCTTCGGCTGGGTCCGCGCGACCGTGCCGAGGTACCGCTACGACCAGCTGATGCGGCTGGGGTGGAAGATCTTCCTGCCCTTGTCGCTGTTCTTCGTCGTCCTGATTTCCGGGTGGCTGATGCTGACCCGTTATGGAGCCTGACCGGCCATGAATGCCGCCCATTGGATCAAGTCGTTCACGCTTTGGGAGCTGGTGAAAGGTCATGCCCTCACCCTGAAGTATTTCTTCAAGCCCAAGGCGACGATCAACTACCCGTACGAGAAGACGCCCATGTCGCCGCGGTTCCGCGGGGAGCATGCGCTGCGGCGCTACCCGAACGGGGAAGAGCGCTGCATCGCGTGCAAGCTGTGCGAGGCGGTGTGCCCGGCGCTGGCCATCACCATCGAGGCCGAGCCGCGCGAGGACGGGTCGCGGCGGACCACCCGCTACGACATCGACATGGTGAAATGCATCTACTGCGGCCTGTGCCAGGAGGCCTGCCCGGTGGACGCGATCGTGGAGACGCCCAACCTCGAGTTCTCGACCGAGACGCGCGAGGAGCTGCTCTACGACAAGGCCAAGCTGCTCGCCAACGGCGACCGCTGGGAGCAGGCGATCGCCGCCAACCTTGCCGCCGACGCGCCCTATCGTTAAGCGCCGCGCAGCTTCGCGATTCAGGGGCCAAGTTTGTCCGCTTCCTTTACCCGTCATGCCAGCGAAGGCTGGCATCCAGGCTGCGTAGCGCACGCGGGCGACGGATCGCGCCTGGACCCCAGCCTGCGCTGGGGTGACGGCTTGAGCGAGCCGGCATGATCGCGCTGCTCGCCTTTTACCTGTTTGCGACGGTCACCATCGCCTCCGCGGTGCTGGTGATCTTCGCGCGCAATCCGGTGCACAGCGTGCTGTGGCTGATCTTGGCGTTCTTCAATGCGGCCGGGCTGATCCTGCTGACCGGGGCCGAGTTCATCGCGATGCTGCTGGTGATCGTCTACGTCGGGGCGGTGGCGGTGCTGTTCCTGTTCGTGGTGATGATGCTGGACGTCGACTTCTCGTCGTTGCGCAGCGGCTTTTCCCGCAACCTGCCGTTTGGGCTGCTGATCGCGCTGGTGCTGCTGGCCGAGATCGTGATCGCGGTCGGAGCGCGGCAGGCTGGGCCGGTGCTGGCGCGCAGTGCCGCGGCGCCTGCGGCTAACGTGGTACCCAATATTGAGGCGCTCGGGACCGCACTCTACACCCGCTACCTGATCCCATTCGAGCTTGCGGGCCTGATCCTGCTGGTAGCGATGATTGGCGCGATCGTGCTGACCCATCGCAGCCGCGGCGACGTGCGCGGGCAGAACGCCAATCGCCAGATCAGGCGGAGGCCCCAGGACGCGACCCGCAATACACGGCCGGTGTCGGGCGAGGGGGTGACGCTGTGACCCTTCGACAAGCTCAGGGTGAGCGGATCAGCGGAGCGCTGCGCGCATGATCGGCCTTGCCCACTTCCTGACCGTTGCCGCCATCCTGTTCGTGATCGGGGTGCTCGGCATCTTCCTCAACCGCCGAAACGTCATCCTGATGCTGATGTGCATCGAGCTGCTGCTGCTTGCCGTGAACATCAACCTGGTCGCATTCAGCGCCTTCCTCGGCGACATGGTGGGCCAGGTGTTCGCGATGTTCGTGCTGACCGTCGCGGCCGCGGAAGCGGCGATCGGGCTGGCCATCATGGTGATCTTCTTCCGCCGCCGCGGCAGCATCGCCATCGACGCCGCCGACCAGATGCGCGGCTGACCCATGCAGAGCGTCATCCTTATCGTCTTCCTGCCGCTGCTGGCCGCCATCGTCGCCGGGCTGGGCGGTCGGGCGATCGGCAACACCGCCGCC
>NZ_CADCWA010000041.1:0-281 GCF_902806285.1 uncultured Sphingomonas sp.
GCGGCATTTCCGTCGGCGGCATCCCCAACAACCGTGCGGCGTTCGGCCCGCTGCTCGCCGAGACCGACCATCTGCGGCATACGCACGATCGGCGGCGCAACCTCTTCTCGCGCGGGCAGCCGCGGCATGGGGCGGAGTTCGCCGACGACCTGCTACGGGTCGTCGAGCGGCACGGGCCCGAACGTATCGCGGCCGTGATCGTCGAACCGGTCGCCGGATCGACCGGCGTCCTGCCGCCGCCGGTCGGCCATCCCGAGCGTCTGCGCGAGATATGCTCGGCG
>NZ_CADCWA010000041.1:291-24938 GCF_902806285.1 uncultured Sphingomonas sp.
CTTCGATGAAGTGATCACCGGCTTCGGCCGGCTCGGCGCTCCGTTTGCCGCGGACCGCATCGGCGTCACCCCCGACATGATCACCATGGCCAAGGGGCTGACCAATGGCGCGGTGCCGATGGGTGCGGTGGCGGTCAGCGCCAAGGTGCACGATGCGCTGATGCAAGGGCCCCCGGCCGCCATCGAGCTTTTCCATGGCTACACCTACTCGGGCCATCCCGCCGCGTCGGCGGCGCTGATCGCAACACTGGCGATCTACGAGCGCGAGCAGCTGCTGACCCGCGCGGCAGCGCTTGAGCCCTATTGGCAAGATGCGGTGCAATCGCTGCGGCAAGCGCCCGGCGTCGCCGATGTCCGCGACATGGGCCTGGTCGCAGGAATCGAGCTCGAGCCGCTGGACGGCCAGCCTAGCACGAACGGCTATCGCGCGCTGTGTGCGGCGTTCGACGCGGGGCTGCTGGTCCGCGTCACCGGCGACATCATCGCGCTGTCGCCGCCGCTGATCATCTCCGAAGCGCAGATCGACGAGCTGGTCGACAAGCTCCGCGGTGCGATCGCCACCGCAATGGGAGGACAATGATGAATCGCCTGTTCGCTTTCGCTGCTTTGCTGCTGATCGGCGCCGCGCCGCCGCACTCGACTCGCGCGCGTGACCTCGGAGTTCCATTCGAGGGGACTCCGGGCCCCCTCAACGCGATCACCGACGTCGCCGGCGTCGAGGTCGGCCATACGACCCTAATCAGCGGCAGTGGCCCGCGTGTGCGCGGCAAAGGACCGGTGCGGACAGGCGTCACCGCCGTCCTGCCGCGCGGTCGCCAGTCGACGAGTCCGGTGTTCGCCGGATGGTTCACGCTCAACGCGGCGGGGGAGATGACCGGCACGACCTGGCTGGAAGAACGAGGACTGCTCGACGGGCCGGTGATGATCACCAACACGCATAGCGTGGGTGTAGTCCGGGACGCGGCCGTGCGCTGGATGGTCGATCGCGGCTGGGAGTCGGACTGGCATGTCCCGGTGACCGCCGAAACTTGGGATGGCGCGCTCAACGACCTCAATGGCTTCCACGTCCGGCAAGGTCATGCGCTGGCGGCGCTGCAGTCGGCCCGGTCCGGTCCGGTTGCCGAGGGCAGTGTCGGCGGCGGCACCGGAATGATGTGCAACGACTTCAAGGGTGGGATCGGTACCTCCTCGCGCCGGCTCGCCGGCGACCGCGGCGGCTACACCGTCGGCGTGCTGGTCCAGTGCAACTATGGCTATTTTGCCCGGCGCACGTTGCGGATCGCGGGCGCGCCGGTCGGGCGCGATCTCGCCAGCACCCACCTTCCCTGCTTCGTGCGGCCAGTCGATAGTCCGGTGATGCCGTACCAGACGTGCGGGACGGCGGCTGCCAGCGGGGCAAGCGGCGACGAGCGCGAGCGAGATGGTTCGATCATCGTCGTCATCGCGACCGACGCACCGCTGCTTCCCCACCAGCTCAGGCGGATCGCCAAGCGCCCCTCGCTAGGGCTGGGCCGCCTTGGCTCGATAGCGGCGAACGGCTCGGGCGACATCTTCATCGCCTTTTCCACTGCCAACCCGGACCTGCGCAGCGTCGGCGGCGAGTCCTCGCCGCCGGTCGCAATGCTAGCTAACGACCGGCTCTCGCCATTGTTCGAAGCCGTGACCCAGGCAACCGAAGAAGCGGTGGTGAATGCGATGGTGGCTGCAAAGACCATGGAGGGTGCTGACGGCCTGCGCGTCTATGGCCTGCCGCACGAAAAGCTTCGTCAGATCCTTGCCAAATACAACCGGCTCGACGCTGCGGGAGCCAGCTCAGCCCGATGATGGATCCGCGGCATGGTCGACGCTGATCCACTCCGCGCCGTAGGCGGGCGCTCAACAACTGAGCTACTGAGCGAAATGCAGAGAGGTCCCAGTCTTATGCTCCGTTCAATGACGCTAATGCCCATACTCCTGGCGCTCGCAGGTTGCACGACGGTTGGTGAAATGCGCCAAGCATCTCCCCGGGCCGTGTACACGACGGCTAAGCCCGCCGGCGCGATCGAGAGTTGCCTTGCTGGCGGCGCCTTCCGTTGGCTCTCGGCTCCCCGCATCATCCGAGGCGGGTCATCCACTGAAGTGGTTTTTGGCCCTTTCGAGAACGCCGTTCTTCACATCACGCTATTGCCGACTGCTTCCGGAACAAGCGTTCAGGTTCGGCAGCAACTTGCCTACGGTCCTCGATCAAGGCGCACGATCGAGGCATGCGTTGGATAGCTGAAGCATCGCATCCATTTGATCCGCTAGCTGGCGAGACTCTGCGTCGAACCCAAGCTCGGGATGCCGCTGGGACTCCGACTGCGCGGCCGCTGCCGTGCCGCATCTTGTGCAGTCGATCCTAAGCACGCACTTAAACGGCAGCACCCACTTAAGACCCCTTCGCGCGCGTAACGTTTGGCACAGCACCGCCATGTCCGTCGTTGATCCCGTCGATCGAATTTCCTCTTTGGCGTTGCACTAGGGAGGCGCTGGTGAAGCTTGTGCCGGTTCTTTTTTGCGTGCTGCTTGGGGCATGTTCGGGAGTAGCTCAGACCGTTGTCGCAGCACCCTCGCAGCCGAGCAGAGCCGACGGTTTCATTATAACAGACGGGGACATTGCCGACCGGCCTTATAACCTGCTTGGCTTGGTAGCGTGACGGTCAGCAAGCCTAATGCCTGGAGCAACAGTCCCGATCGGCGAACTGCCAACACCAAGCTGATGGAGCAAGCTCAGCGTTTGGGTGCCGACGCAGTCGTCCGGGTCATCTACTCGCCGACTCCGTTGACGGCGACGAGTTGGGGCGGGATCAAGGCTGAGGGAATGGCGATCAGATACAGGCGGACGGCCAATAACTAGCCGCAACCATGTCGCACTCGGCATTGGTTGAGCATGCGGCACGATGCAGAGCATTGTTTCAAGCCAAGCCGTCCGATGCTCGTCGAAGACTGCGTAGTTCCTGAACCAAAAGCTGTGCCGTTCATTCCAACCGAATGACTCAGGCTATCCTTTTTGGCCTGCTTGCCAGCTCGGCCTTCCCGATCGGGGTCGCGCTTGGGCTCTTTGTCAATCTTCCACGCCGCCTCGTTGCCAGCGTGATCGCGTTCGGGGCCGGTGTTCTGGTTGTGGCGCTCACAGGCGAGCTGATGGCCGAGGCACTGGAGGAAGGCTCCGTCTACTGGGCGATGAGCGGCCTTTTCGCGGGCGCCATCACTTACATCGTCATGGACACTCTGCTCGACAAAGCGGCCGACGAAAGCCCTCGCGTGGTTGGGCGCAGCCCGGAAGATGTCAAACCCGGCGCCGCAGCCATCCCCGAGACCAAAACCGAGGCGACGGTCAGCGGGATGGCGGTACTTGTTGGCTCAGTGCTTGACGGCATTCCCGAGAACGCCGCCATCGGGATGGGGCTGGCGTCCGAAGAAGGTCCGGGACTTGGGCTGGTACTCTTGGGCGCGGTCTTCCTGTCCAACCTTCCGTCCGCCATCGCAAGCTCAGCAGGAATGCGAAAGGCTGGCCGATCGAATGCTTACATCGCCATCGCCTGGACGCTAGTGACGGTCGCCTGCACTGCCTCGTGCTTTGGCGGCTATTTGTTCCTGGGCGGTCTGCCTGATGCGGGCAAAAGTTTCATGCTGGCGTTTGCCGCGGGCGGCATCCTGGCGATGCTGGCGGACACCATGTTCCCAGAAGCGTTTCGCGATGGTGGACCTTGGGTTGCCTTGGCTACGACGATTGGCTTTGCATGCGCTTTTTGGCTTAGCCAGATCACAGGCTGAAGTCAGCCTGGGGCCACGCGATCATCGGCCGTCGCTTCATCTCCCCAGCGCACGGCGCTCGTACCACACGCAGGAGTCGCGGTAGCTCGCCTCCTTGCCCGCGCGCGTCCAGTCGCCGATCAACGAGCCCAGCCGGGCCTCGATCTCGGGCGGGTGCACCGGTCCGCTTGGGGGAGCTGCGAGCGCTGCCGACCAGAGAACAAGTCCAAGCATCGCCGTACCTACTAAGCCAGCTTCACCCTCGACGCATGCTCATGCGGCGTTTTTCTGTTCCTCGTGGATGCTCATCAGCGAGTGCAGCAGCTCGTCCTCTGCGCTCGACATGACCCCAAGCACCTCCGCCTCGTCGCACCCCTCGGCCGCCAAGTAGGCGTGGCCTATCGTCGAATCGATGTAGATCGACTGACCCTTGGTGAGCACCACGGGATCGTAGAACTCAGTTTTCACGACCAGCGTGTGTCAGCGAGCGACTTCTGGCTTGGTCCACCAGGCGAACCCCGCGCCCAACGACGCGGCAAACGCTTGGGTTTTCTATAGTTTCTGGAGCGAAAAAATGGTGGGCGTGGCAAGGATTGAACTTGCGACCCCTGCGATGTCAACACAGTGCTCTACCACTGAGCTACACGCCCACTCGGCGGCGTAACTAGGTCGGTGCGGCCGGCGGCGCAAGCCTGCTTGAACCCTTGGCAACCGCTGGCTTAAAGCCGGCCGAGCACATCCGCTCAGAGGCGGCCGTGCTGGTCCTCGGTCTGGAAGATGCGGTCGACTTCCAGCACCAGATCCTTGAGGTGGAACGGCTTGGACAGCAGTTTGGCCTCCGGCGCCGTCCGGCCGCCCTGCAGCGCGACTGCGGCAAAGCCGGTGATGAACATGACCCTGATCGCCGGGTCGATGGCGCTGGCTTTCTGCGCAAGCTCGATCCCGTCCATTTCCGGCATCACGATGTCGGTAAGGAGCAGATCGAAGCGTTCGCACTCCAGCAGCGGCAGCGCTTCGGTTCCGCAACCCACGGCCGCCACTTCATAGCCGACGCGCTGCAGCGCCCGCTGCAGATATTCGCGCATCGACGTGTCGTCTTCGGCGAGGAGGATTCTTGCCATGGGCTTTTTATGCGCTCAACGATTGCGTTTTGCCAGAAGCGAATGAGCCACTCGCGCGTTGCAGCGCCTGACGCGAGTCCAGAACTGGAACAGAATTTAACCGTGACCCTGCTGGCCCAACCGATCGTCCACCCGCCGCGCGGGGACCTCCCGGTGCTGCTGTCGGTGCCCCATTCCGGCCGCGACTATCCCGACTGGTTGGTCGAGATGGCGTCGGGTGGACATCGGGCGTTGTGCTCGCTGGAGGATCCGCTGGTCGACCGGCTCGTCTGGCGCGCGGTCCAGCGGGGCATCGGCGCGGTGATCGCGCGGGCGCCGCGCGCGGCGGTGGACTGCAATCGCGCCGAGGACGAGGTCGATCCATCCATCGTCGATGGGGCGGCCCGTGGCCCGATCACCGCCCGCGCCCGTGGCGGCCTCGGGATCATCCCGTCCCGTACGCAGCAGCACGGCTTCCTGTGGCGCCGGATCGTCACGCCCGGGCAACTCGGCGAACGCCTCGACCAAGCCCATCGTCCCTACCACCGCGCGATCGAGGAGCAGCTGCAGCTGCTGCTCGATCGCTTCGGCTGCGCCCTTCTACTCGACTGCCATTCCATGCCGCCACCGGGGCGAGGAGTCCCGCCGGTGGTGGTCGGCGACGGCCGCGGGCGCACGGCGGACGAGTGGATCAGCAACGAAGCGCTGAGGATCATCCACGGCCAGGGTTTTAATGCCTGCCTCAACGACCCGTTCGCCGGCGGCCATGTGATCGAGCGTCACGCGGCGCCTGCCCGCGGCGTCCAAGCGTTGCAGCTGGAGATCGATCGCCGTTATTACCTCGACGCAGCGTTGCGCGAGCCGGGCGACGGCTTCGACCGGGCGTCACGGCTGATCGATGCGCTTGCTGTGGAGCTTGGCGAGGCGCTGCTCAACGCGCGGTTCGCGACCGCGGCCGAATGATCAGATAGTGGCGCCGGCCGTCTGCGGCACTTGCTGCGGCGCCTTGCCCTGCTGGACCTGACGCGCGAACACGTCGCGCATCTGCGACAGGGAGAACAGGTGCGCGTAAATGAGCGGCAGGAGACCGTTCTGGTTGAGCTTGCGCAGCTCGTCGCCGCGAAGCTCGCGCAGCTTTTCCTCGTCGATCATGCGAAACCCGCGATAGACGAACGGCTGTTCCACGCCCTGCGGCTGGATGGCGACCTCGCCTTCCATCAGCAGTCCGGAATTCTTGATCTCCTCGATGAATGCCGCGGTGCGCTGCCCGGCAGTTTCGAACTGCTCGCAGAACTGAAGAATGTTCTTCGTCGCTTCGCTCGGCTGGTCGCCGTCGAACAGGGGTTCGCCGTCCTCGTAGTCGCCGATGGCGCCGGAGGTCGGGTCGTAGCACAGGGACAACTCGTCGCTGTCCTGGCGCAGCCGGGCCAGCAGGAACGGGTAGCGCCGGATGTACGCAGGCACGTACATGTTGCTGTCGCCAATGACGCCGTTGCCGTCGATAAAGACGTTCACCCCTTCGTTGAGACCCATCAGCGCAATCGGGATCGGGCTTTCGCCGACCGAAAACACGATCGGGTAATGCCGCTGCGCCAGCCCGAACTCGTCGACCGTCACCGGGACCGCGTGCACATTGCCGATCTGCGGCGGGCTCGACGCGGGCCGGACCTTCATCGCGCCATGCTGCGTCACGTTAAGCGGCTGAAGCTCCTTATACAGCAACGGCAAGTTCTGGTTCGGCGCGGCACTCGCCATTCTGACAATCTCCTGGAGTTTTCCGGGTCCGCGGTCGCGGCAAGGCGAACCGGCCGGGCGTATCCGTATGCGGCAGGGCCTCTATTGGCGTTCCGCTGGTTAGGCAAGCCGTAGCTCGGCGCGGCGCCGGGGTCTCCGCGTCCCCGGAGTTCATTCGTTGTTCAAGCCCCCACTGCGAAGCCCACTGCGGATCATGGGTAAGTAAGTGACACCAATTGGTTTTCTCACGCTGGTGCCGGCGCTGCTCGGGCTCGTCGCGCTGCAGCCGGCCGGGCTCGCACAGGCGCTCGCATCGTTGACCGAAGACGAGGAGACGGTTCTGCGCGTACCGGTGCAGCCGCGGCCTCTGGATGCTCCGGTGGAATGGGCGGAGCGTAAGGGGCCGAGCTGCATCCCACTACGCGCCATCCGCCGTGCGATGCTGTCGGGCAATGAGCAGGTCGACTTTCTGCTTGGGGATCGCTTCCGCGTGCGGGCCGAATTTGACGAACGCTGCCCGGCTCTCGACTTCTACGGCGGCTTCTACCTAAAGACCGAGGACCAACGCCTCTGCGCCGGCCGCGACGCAGTGCGTTCGCGAATGGGCGGCGACTGCACGATCGAGCGGTTCAAGCACTTGGTGCCGAAGGTGAACCGCTAGCTTTCCTTGACAATTTGCCCCTGTGAAGCATAGCGGCTGTAACGGTCGCCGCGCGGCCAATCGAAGCCGCGGCCGCCCACCTCTTTTTTCCGGAACCTGGATGTCTTTCGCCGACCTCGGCCTTTCCGACGAATTGCTCCGCGCCGTAGGCGAGAGCGGCTATGACGAGCCGACGCCGATCCAGCGCGCGGCAGTGCCGTCGGTGCTGATGGGCAAGGACCTGATCGGCATTGCCCAGACCGGCACCGGCAAGACCGCCGCTTTCGTGCTGCCGATGATCGACATCCTGGGCCATGGCCGCAGCCGCGCGCTGATGCCCCGCTCCCTGATCCTCGAACCCACGCGCGAGCTGGCGCAGCAAGTGTCCGAGAACTTCAAGAAATACGGCAAATACCACCGGCTTTCGATGGCCCTGCTGATTGGCGGCGTGCAGATGGGCGACCAGGTGAAAGCGCTGGAAAAGGGCGTCGACGTCCTCATTGCCACCGCCGGCCGGCTGATGGACCTGTTTGGGCGCGGCAAGATTATGCTCAACCGCTGCGAGCTGCTGGTTATCGACGAAGCCGACCGCATGCTCGACATGGGCTTCATCCCGGACATCGAGGAGATCTGCTCCAAGCTGCCCAAGAGCCGCCAGACCCTGCTGTTCTCGGCTACCATGCCGCCGCCGATCCAGAAGCTCGCGGCCAAGTTCCTCAACGACCCCAAGCGGGTCGAGGTCGCCCGCCCGGCGACGGCCAACGTCAACATCGAGCAGCGACTGATCGAGGTTCGCGCCGACAAGAAGCGCGACGTGCTCAAGGACCTACTCCACGCCGAAGAGTTCAGGAACGCGATCATCTTCTGCAACCGCAAGACCACCGTGCGGGAGCTTGCCACCAGCCTGAAGCGCTCGCGCTTCGCGGTCGGACAGATCCAGGGCGATATGGACCAGGCGGACCGCATTGCCGAGTTCGACCGCTTCAAGAGCGGCGAGATCAGCATTCTCGTCGCCTCGGACGTGGCGGCCCGCGGTCTGGACGTAAAAGGCGTCAGCCACGTCATCAATTTCGACGTTCCCTGGCAGCCTGACGACTACATCCACCGCATCGGCCGGACCGGCCGCGCCGGCGCCAAGGGCATTGCGATCATGCTCGCGACCAGGGAAGACCGGGAGGCTGTGGAGCGGATCGAAAAGCTCACCGGCTTCAAGATCGCCCGCGGCGGCGGCGCACCCGAGGCCGAGCCCGAGCAAGCCGCGGAGGCAGCGCCACGCTCCGCTCCCGAGAAGCGCGAAAAACGCGAGCGTTCGCCTAGGCGGGAGCCCCGCACTGCCAAGCCGGAGCCGAAGGCGTCAGCGCAAGTGCCAGAGGCTACGCCGGTGATCGAGGACATGGCTGAGGAGTGGAACGGCCCGTTGCCCAGCTTTCTATCGCACAGCGCGGGGTAGTTACACCGCTGTTTCTGGAAAGCCTGCCGGCGCGTTCCTAGCTGGCGTCGCTCACAGCCAAGGAATTGAGCGATGAGCGACAGCGCCGACTACGTGCCTCCCAAAGTCTGGAAGTGGGAGCAGCCCAGTGGCGGGCAGTTCGCCAACATCAACCGCCCGGTCGCCGGCTCAATGCATGACCAGGAGCTTCCTGTCGGCAAGCATCCACTCCAGCTCTACTCGCTCGCCACACCCAACGGCCAGAAAGTGCCGATCCTGCTCGAGGAGCTGCTGGCCAAGGGTCACCAGGGTGCGGAATACGACGCCTGGCCGATCCGCATCGGCGAGGGCGACCAGTTCTCCAGCGGCTTCGTGAACATCAACCCGAATTCGAAAATCCCCGCGCTGGTCGACCGCAGCGGCCCCGAGCCGGTGCGGGTCTTCGAGTCTGGCGCCATCCTCGTCTACCTTGCCGAGAAATTCGGCGAGTTCCTCCCCCAATCCGGCCCACCGCGGGCCGAGACGCTGTCGTGGCTGTTCTGGCAGATGGGCAGCGCGCCGTTCCTCGGCGGCGGCTTCGGCCATTTCTTCGCTTATGCCCCGTTCAAGATCGAATATGCCATCAACCGCTACGCGATGGAGGCCAAGCGCCAGCTGGACGTGCTCGACCGCCGCCTGGCGGGCAATGAGTTCATCGCCGGCCCCGACTACACCATCGCCGATATCGCCATTTGGCCGTGGTACGGCGGCATCGCGCTCGGGCGGTCCTACCCCGGCGGCGACGAGTTCCTCGCCACCCACGAGTACGAGCACGTTCTGCGCTGGGCGAGGCAGATCGACGCGCGCCCGGCTGTCGCCCGCGGCCGCATCGTCAACAAACTGACGGGCGACCCCTCCGAGCAGCTGCACGAGCGCCACGACGCCAGCGATTTCGAACTGCGTAAGCAAGACAAGCTGGACGCTGCGGCCTAATAGCTCCTCCCTGTCGCGCAGCGATGGGGAGGTGGCAGCCTGAAAGGCTGACGGAGGGACCCCTCCACCCCTCAGCTACGCTGAGCGGTCCCCATCGCTTCGCGAAGGGGAGGAGCGATACCGTGTGACGAACTCCCCAGCGAACGCCGCGAGGCTTTGCTCCGCAATTGCCTCCCGCAGCCCCTTCATCAGCCGCTGGTAGAACCACAGGTTGTGTTCGGTCATCAGCATCGCGCCCAGCATCTCGCCGGACTTCACCAGATGGTGGACATAGGCCCGCTCGAAGGTCGAGCAGGCCGGGCACGGGCAGCCCGGCTCAATGGGTTCGCGGTCCTCGCTGAAGCGTGCGTTGCGCAGGTTGAGGGGGCCGTCGGCGGTAAACGCCTGTCCCGTCCGCCCTGAGCGCGTCGGCAGCACGCAATCGAACATGTCGATGCCGCGCTGCACGGCGCCGACGATGTCGTCCGGCTTGCCCACCCCCATCAGGTAGCGCGGCCGGTCCGCGGGCAGCTGCGCGGGCGCGAAGTCGAGGCAGCCGAGCATCGCCTCCTGCCCCTCGCCCACCGCCAGCCCGCCCACCGCATAGCCGTCGAAGCCGATGTCGATCAGCGCGTCGGCGGACTCCTTGCGCAACCGCTCGTCGAGCGCGCCCTGCTGGATGCCGAACAGCGCGGCGCGATCCGCATGCGCCCCGCCGCGGTCGAACTCTTCGCGGGAGCGGCGCGCCCAGCGGACGGAGCGCTCCATCGCCGCCGCCTGCTGCTCGCGGGGCGCGGTGGTCGGCACCAGCTGGTCGAACTGCATGACGATGTCGGAGCCGAGCAGCCGCTGCACCTCGATAGACCGCTCCGGCGAGAGCAGGTGCCGCGTGCCGTCGAGGTGGCTTCTGAAGGCGACCCCCTCCTCCGTGACCTTCGTCAACTCGGACAGGCTCATCACCTGGTAGCCGCCGCTGTCGGTCAGGATCGGCCGGTCCCAGCCCATGAAGCGATGCAGGCCGCCAAGCCGCGCCACCCGCTCCGCGCCCGGCCGCAGCATGAGGTGATAGGTGTTGCCCAGGATGATGTCGGCGCCGGCCGCGCGCACGTCAGCGGGCTTGACCGCCTTCACGGTGGCGGCCGTGCCGACGGGCATGAAGGCGGGCGTGCGGATCTCGCCCCGAGCCATGCGGATCACGCCCGTGCGCGCGGGACCGTCCGTCGCGCTGATGGTGAAGTCGAAGCGGGTCATGCGAAGGCGCTGAGTAGCGACCTGAGCGCTACCTTGTCACGCCCGCAGAGCGCTTCTATGTGTATGGATGGGTAGGAGCATACACATGTCGCGGACCAACATCGTGATTGACGATGAACTCATGGCAGCCGCTCAGAAGGCCGGAGGCCTGCGGACGAAAAAGGAAACGGTCGAGCAGGCGCTGCGGCTCTTCGTCCAGCTGCAAAGGCAAAAGGAAGTGCTGAAGTATCGCGGCAAGCTGCACTGGGAAGGCGATCTCGACGCCATGCGGCGCGACTGAATTGCTGGTCGACTCGAGTGTCTGGATCGACTTCTTCAACACAGGCCGGAGCGAGGCCGTTGATTGTCTTGTTGCGGCAATCGAAGGAGGGTCCCGGGTTCTCGTTGGGGACGTCGTCCTCGCCGAGGTGCTTCAGGGTTTTCGTTCAGACCGGGAATTTGCCCGCGTTCTCGAACTGCTTGCGCCATTCGAGCGTATCGCGGTGATCGATGAGGAAGTAGCGGTCCTTGGCGCGACATACTTCCGGCAGCTGCGTGCTCGGGGAGTTACGGTTCGCGGGACCATCGACACCCTGATCGCTACCCGGTGCATCGTGAGTGGGATTCCATTGCTGTTCGGCGACCGGGATTTCCAGCCGTTCGTCGACCATTGCGGGCTGATCCCAGCACTACCCGCATGATCGAGCCCTGGGTCTACCCCGTCCTCACCGCCGTCTCGGTGCTGGCCGGCTTCATCGACGCCATCGCCGGCGGCGGCGGGCTGCTGGTGATGCCGGCGCTGCTGTTCTGCGGCGTGCCGCCGCTGCAAGCGCTCGGCACCAACAAGCTTCAGTCGATGTTCGGGACCTTCGTCGCGATGACCAACTACGCCCGGTCGGGGCTGATCGAGTGGCGGCGCAACCTGCCGACCGTGGCGGTGGTGTTCCTCGGCTCGGCCACCGGCTGCTGGATCGTCCAGAGCATCGACCCGCGGCTGCTCGGCCTGATCATCCCCGTGCTGCTGGCCGCGGTCGCGCTGTATGTCCTGTTCAGCCCCCGGATGACCGACGAAGACGCGCACCATCGCGTGAGCAGCACCGGCTACGCGCCGATCGGCGGCGGCATCGGCTTCTACGACGGCTTCTTCGGCCCTGGCACCGGCACCTTCTTCACCGCCAGCCTGGTGGCCTTGCGCGGCTACGGCCTGACCAAGGCGACCGCGCTCACCAAGCTGTTCAACTGGACCAGCAACATCGCTGCCGTTCTGCTGTTCGCGTGGGGCGGCAAGGTACTGTGGCTGCTTGGGGCGTGCATGGCGGCGGGCGCGATGCTCGGCGGGTGGCTGGGCAGCCATACCGCCATGCGCTTCGGCGCGCGGCTGATCCGCCCGCTGCTGGTGGCGATCAGCCTGGCGATGACCGCGCGATTGCTATGGGGCTATTTCGCCGGCTGAGCAGATGCAGGCCCATGTGCGGAACGGTCAGCGCGGCCAGCCACCAGAAGACGGTCCGGACGAACGCCTGGTCGGCCGGCAACTGGTCCCGCAGCAGGAGGTAGCCAAGCGCGGCCAATCCCACCGCCGCCAGGCTCCAGGGCAGCGCCGAGCGCAGCATCGCCCCCGCCGTCTCGCCCGGCAGCAGCGAGGTCCGCAGGGCCCGCGGCGAATGCAGCAGGGCGAAGTAGGCCGCGAACGCCAGCAGCGGGGGCAGGAACAGGAACGCCGCGGTCACGCCGATCAGCTCCAGCCGGCTACCCGCCGACCGCTCCAGCGCGAGCGTCCCAACCGCCGCGCACAGCCACAGCGCCAGGCCGGGCCCCGCCAGCCACGGCACCAGGGCGGCCCCCTGCTCCCCGGCGATCCAGCCGAAGATGGTGGCCAGCCCGTCGCGGTGAGCGGCCGCGGCAACCACCGGCGGGACTGCTCCGCGGGCAACGACCGCCAGGGGCGCACCGCTGGGCGAGTCATGGCTGCCGAAGTGGACCGTGGCCAGGATCAGGAAAGCGGCCAGCGCGGCGCCGGGCGCGGCCAGCCACCACAGCAGCATGGCCCCGGCCGCCCCCAGGTAGAGCAGCACGAAAGCGCTCATCCAGCCGCGGCCGAGCGCCGGCTCCAACAGGCTCCGCGCCGCCCGGTGATCCAGCGCGCCGTGGGGCGTGCCGGCGACGAACACCGCCAGTCCCAGCACGGGGAGCTGGGCGGCGAGGCTCACCTGCCGCGGCTCCTCCGTCCGTCGGCGGGGCGCGCCTCCCAGACCTCGTGGTGCGCCGCTGGCGACGGCCGCAGTTCATGTTCGGGAACCCGTCCGTCCGCCAGCTCGGCCCGCGCCTTTTCCTGCGTGTTCGATAGCGAATAGAGACCGAACAGGATCTTCGCGGTGATATCCAGGCCGGTGTAGATGCCGGTGCTGGTGTCGTCGTCGATCAACTCCAGCGCCTCCGGGCCGATCAGGAAATTGACCGGGTAGCCCGCCCAGACGATGCTCAGGAAGGTAAGGTTGCGGCGGTACACGTCCGCGGCCTCCTCGCCGGTCTTCTCCGACTCCTCGCGCAGCGGACCCCATAGCAGATAGTAGAGGCCGACGAACGCTCCGCTGCTGACCCCGTACCAGGTCCACTTCATCGGGCTGTCCTTGGGCGCCTCGTCCGCGAGGTAGCCGGTGGCGATCATGTACAGGTCGGTGAACAGGGTGCCGAGCAGCAGGCCCCAGCGCCGGAACGGGGTGCCCAGCGCCGTCAACCCCAGGCTGGTGAGCAGCAGCGGGGTGGTGATGGACCAGTCGACATAGCGCATCCAGAAGAGCTCGCGGCCTTCCTCCTTCGGCTTGCGCCCGCCGCCGCTGGCCATCAGCAGATAGGCCGTGCCCGCGGTCAGCACGACCAGGCCGTGGATGAGCTTGTCGTTCTCCTCCTCGCGGGTCTTGACGGGCGCTTGCCCTCCATCCGCATCGTCCGCCGCTTCGCCGCCATCCTCGTCGGCGGTGCGGCCCATCGCGAGGATCGCCACGAACCCAATTGCGAACGCCGCGGCACCGAAGCCCAGCCACTGGTTGCGGGTCATGAGATGTCCTTCCCTGCCAAGCGCCCCGCGGAGCAATGGCTGGCAAGTCCCGGAAGTTCCCACGGTTCGCTCGCGCAAGGTCACTGGCGGCGGCGGTACGCGACGACTACATGGGGGCGATGCTCACGGCCGCTCAGCAGCGCCGGCAGACGGTGATCGGGCTCGGCCTCGCCGGGCTGATCATGGTCGCCTGGCTGGGGCTGCATATCTACGCCGTCTTCTTTCACCCGCTCCGCGGCATGGGCCTGCTGGCGGCGCCGCTACTCGTAGCGGCGCTGACCTGGCTCAGCGTCGGCCTGTTCATCGTCGCCCACGACGCCATGCACGGCAGCCTGGCGCCCGGCCGCGCCGCCGTGAACCGCTGGACCGGCCGGCTCGCGCTGCTGCTCTACGCGGGGTTCTGGATGGACCGGCTCGCCCCCAAGCATTTCGACCACCATCGTCATGTCGGCACCGGCCACGACCCCGACTTCTCCGAAGATCACCCGACCCGCTTCTGGCCCTGGTATGGGCAGTTCATGCGGCGCTACTTCGGGCTGCGCGAGTTCCTGCTGCTGACGGTGCTGGTGTGGAGCTACATCCTCCTGCTCGGCGCGCCGCTCGCCAACCTGCTGCTGTTCTGGGCGGTGCCGTCGCTGCTGTCCTCCGTGCAGCTGTTCCTGTTCGGCACCTTTCTCCCACACCGGCACGAGGAAGCGCCGTTCGCGGACGAGCATCGCGCGCGCAGCAACGAATATGGCTGGCTCGCCTCGCTGCTGACCTGCTTCCACTTCGGCTATCACCGCGAGCATCACCTGAGCCCCGGGACACCCTGGTGGCGGCTGCCGGCGGAGCGACAAAGGCGCCAAGCGCAGCTACAGCCCTGAGCCGGCCATGGCTCATTTCGCGCTGATCTGCCCGCCCTTCGCGAGCCACATCCACTCGCTCGGCGTGCTCGGCGAGGAGCTGGTGCGCCGCGGGCACCGCGCGACCTTGGTGCTCAACGCGGGCGCGGAAGGCATGGTGCGATCGGCGGCGCTCGGCGTTGCGACCGTCGCGGCACGCAGCGGCGATCCGTCGGTCGGGCGGGTCCTCGCCAACGCCACCCGGCCCGCCGGACTGTTCGGCACGCTGCGCACCATCGCCGAGAGCGCGGCCATGACCGACCAGCTGTGCGCCGGCGGTCCCGAGCTGCTGCGGCGCATCGGCTGCGATGCGGTGGTCGCCGACCAGCTGGAGCCTGCCGGCGGGTTGCTGGCGCTGGGGCTCGGGCTGCCGTTCGTCAGCCTGGCGACGGCCCTGCCGATCAACAGCGCGCCGGGCGTGCCCCTGCCCTTTCTCGACTGGCCCTATGATCCCAGCCCGCGCGGAGTCCGCCGGGCGCGGGTGGCGGCCCGCATCGGCCACCTGCTCAGCCGTCGCCAGGGCCGGGTGATCGAAGCCTGTTCACGCCGCCTCGGCATCGATCCGCCCTGCCGCACCATGGAGGATTGCCTCAGTCCCACGGCGCAGATCGCCCAGGTGGTCCGCGGCTACGACTTCCCGCGACCCGAGCCGGTGCCGTTCGAGGGGGTCGGCCCGCTGCGGAGGCTGGAGGAGGAGCGCGGCGATGATCCCCTGCCGTTCGCCTTTGCGCCCGAGCGGCCGCTGGTGTTCGCCACTTTCGGAACGCTCCAGGGCGGGCGGCTCAAGCTGTTCCGGGCCATCGCCGCCGCCTGCCGCGAGGCCGACGCCGACCTGCTGGTGGCGCACGGTGGCCAGCTGAACGACGCGGACGCACGCAGTATCGGCGCGACCTTCGTCACCGATTTCGTCCCTTACCGCGCGGTGCTGAAGCGGGCCGCGCTGTGCGTCACCCACGGCGGGTCCAACACCGTCCTAGATGCGCTGGCCTGCGGCGTGCCGCTGCTGGTGCGCCCGGTCGCCTTCGACCAGAAGGGCAACGCTGCGCGGATCGTGCACCATCGGCTGGGCGAGCGCATGGACCTGCGCCAGCTGCCCGAGCAGATCGGCCGCCTGACCGCCGACGGAGGCTACCGCCGCCGCGCCGGAGCGCTCGCCCAGGAGATCGCGGCCGCCGGCGGGCGCACCCGCGCCGCGGATTTGGTGGAAGCGGCGCTTAGCCGCTAGGCAGCAGCAGGCTCCCGTCGCCGTAGCTGTAGAAGCGGTAGCCGCGCTCGATCGCGTGGGCGTAGGCCCGCTGCATGGTGTCGAGCCCCATCAGCGCGCTGACCAGCATGAACAGCGTGCTCCTGGGCAGGTGGAAGTTGGTGATGAGACCGCCCACGGCGCGGAAGCGGTAGCCGGGCGTGATGAAGATGTCGGTGTCGCCTTCGAACGGATGCAAGGTGCCGTCCTCGTCTGCGGCGCTTTCCAGCAGGCGGAGCGAAGTGGTGCCGACGGCGATCAGCCGCCCGCCTGCCCGGCGCGCGGCGTTGAGGCGCTCGGCGGCCGCGGCGTCGATCCGGCCCCACTCGGAATGCATCCGGTGCTCGGCCGTGTCCTCCGCCTTGACGGGGAGGAAGGTGCCCGCGCCGACGTGCAGGGTCAACGTTTCCCGCCGGATGCCCGCCGCGTCAAGCGCGCCGATCAGCCGCTCGGTGAAATGCAGCGCCGCGGTGGGCGCGGCGACCGCCCCTTCCTCCCGCGCGAACATGGTCTGGTAGTCGGCGGCATCCTCCGCATCCGCGGCGCGCCGGGACGCGATGTAGGGCGGCAGCGGCATGGTTCCCGCGCGCTGCAGCAGCAGCTCCACCGGCTCCTCGCCCGCGAACTCCAGCAGCACGGAGCCGTCGGCAGCCTTCTCGACGGCGGTAGCGGTCACGCCGCCGCCGAACTCCAGCCGGTCGCCCCGCCGCACCCGCCGGGCGTTGCGCACGAACGCCCGCCAGCGCCGCAGCCCCTCGTGCTTGTGCAGGGTCGCGCCGATGCTCGCCTCCCCGCGGCGGCCTTCCAGCTGGGCGGGGATCACGCGCGTATCGTTGAACACCAGCACGTCCCCGGGCCGCAGCAGCCGCGGCAGGTCGAGCACCCCGTGGTCGGACAGCTCGCCGCCGGCTACCTCCAGCAGCCGCGCGCTATCCCGCGGCCGCGCCGGACGCAGGGCGATCAGCTCGGGCGGGAGCTCGAAGTCGAACAGGTCAACGCGCATCGCGCCCGTCATCAAGCCGCGTAGCGGCAAGTCAATCGAAGAAGGGAAAGGGAGTTCACGCGAAGGCGCGAACGCGCGAAGGGGTGCGCTCTTCGTGACCTTCGTGCCTTCGTGTGAACCTACTTACTGCTGCTTCGCAGCGGGCACCTGCGCCTCGGTCGGCGGCGCCACCGGCTCGGGCGCTTGCGCTTCGGGCGCCGGCTGGTTCGACGCGCCCAGGCTCGCCCGGACGATCCGCGTCGGCTGCGCCGGCGGCTCGCCTTGGGCGATCTGGTCGGCGAAGGTCATGCCCTGGATGACCCGGCCGAACACCGTGTACTTGCCGTCCAGCGAAGCCCGGGGCGCGAACATGATGTAGAACTGGCTGTTGGCACTGTCCGGACTTTCCGCGCGAGCCGCCGCGACCGAACCGCGCAGGTGCGGCAGCGAGTTGAACTCGGCCTTGAGATCGGGGAGCGGCGAGCCGCCCGAACCGTCGCCCTTGGGATCGCCGCCCTGCGCCATGAAGCCGGGGATCACCCGGTGGAAGGCGAGCCCGTTGTAGAAGCCGCTGCCCGTCAGCGTCTTGATCCGCCCAACCGTCTGCGGCGCGGCGTCGGGGCGCAGCTGCACCACCACCCGGCCGCCGTTGGACAGCTCCAGCGTCCACTGGTTGCCGGGATCGGCGACGACATCGGCGGGTGCGTTAATCGGCAGAGCGGTCGAGGCGGCGGGCGCCGCCTGCGCAACCGCGAGAGCCAGGCTCAGAAAGGCAGCTGTGAACATGGCATATTCCCTCTAGCGGGCCAGCTTCGCGGCGACGTCGGCCGCGACGGCTGGCGTGACGAACTTGTCGATGGCGCCGCCGTAGCGGGCGATTTCTTTCACCAGCCTTGACGCGATCGGCTGCAGCGAGACGTCGGCCATCAGAAAGACGGTCTCGATCCGGTCGTTCAATTGCTGGTTCATGCCGGCCATCTGATACTCATATTCGAAGTCCGCTACCGCGCGCAGCCCGCGCAGGATCAGCGTCGCGCCCTCCCGCTCGGCGAAGTCCATCAGCAGCGAGTCGAACTCGACCACGCTGACGTTGCCGACGCCCGCGGTCTCCCGCCGGACCATGTCCAGCCGCTCGGCGACGGTGAACATCGGCTCCTTGGATGGATTGGTGGTGACCCCGATCACCAGCCGATCAACGAACCGCGCGCCCCGCCGGACGATGTCCAGGTGCCCCAGGGTGACCGGGTCGAAGGTGCCGGGATAGACGCCGATGCGCCCGGTCATCGGTCGCGCTCAACCGCGTAGCGGGCGATGGCGCGGAGCAGGTCGGCTTCCTCGCCATGGTCATGGAGGTGCTCGATCGCCTGCTCGACCAGCAGCTCGGCCTGCGCCCGCGCGCGCTCCTCGCCGAGCAGCGAGACGAAGGTCGCCTTGCCCGCGGCCGCATCCTTGCCCAGCCGCTTCCCCGCGGCCGCCTCGTCGCCGCGGTGGTCGAGCAGGTCGTCGGCGATCTGGAAGGCCAGGCCGACGTTGCGGGCATAGCCCCGGTAGGGCGTGCGCCCCTCGGGCGGCAGCTTGGCCATGATCACCGCCGCTTCCACCGCGAACTCGATCAGCGCGCCCGTCTTGAGCTGCTGCAGCCGGGTGATCGCGGGCAGGTCGAGCTGTTCCTCTTGCGCCGCCAGGTCCATCATCTGCCCGCCCGCCATGCCGTCCATACCCGACGCCTTGGCCAGCTCCAGCACCAGTTCGGAGCGGACGAACGGGTCCTCGTGCGTGTCGGGGTCGGCCAGCAGCTCGAAGGCCAGCGCGTGGAAGCAGTCGCCGGCCAGCACCGCCGCCGCCTCGCCGAACGCCTTGTGCACCGTCGGCTTGCCGCGGCGCAGGTCGTCGTCGTCCATGCAGGGGAGGTCGTCGTGGATCAGGCTGTAGACGTGGATCGCCTCCACGGCCGTGCCGGCCCGCAGCGCGCGCTCCTCATCGATCGCGAACAGGCGGGAGGCCGCCACCGTGAGCAGCGGCCGCAGCCGCTTGCCGCCGCCGATCGCGGCGTGCCGCATCGCCGCGCACAACCGGTCGCGGCCGTCGCAGCGAGTGGCCAGCAGCCGTTCGAACAGCCGGTCCACGCCGTCCGAGACCACCCGGGCCTCGGCCAGCAAGTCCACGCCGGGACGGGCGGTCGCGTCAGCTACCGTCAAAGGGCACGGTTCCCCTGGGCTGTCCGTCCGGCCCCAGCGCGATCGCCTCGATCCGCGCCTGGGCCGAGCGCAGCCGCTCCTCGCACAGCCGCTTCAGCCGGTCGCCTTCCTGGTAGAGGTCGATCGACTGGTCGAGCGGCGCCTCGCCGCGCTCCAGCAGCCGGACGATCTCCTCGAGCCGCGCAAGCGCCGCCTCGAAGCTCAACTCGCCAGGATTGGAGGGCCGGTCCATGTCGGTGGGGTGGCCGAAGCGCCCGTCCGAATCAAGCGCGCTTGAAGGGGTCGCGGATGCCGGGGACGATCTCGTCCGGATGGCCGTGCTCGGCGAAGTCGGCCGCGGCTTCAGCGTCACGCACATGCTGCTCCCGCTCGGTCCGCAGCTGCTCGATCAGCGCCGCCCGGTCGCCCTCCAGCCGCGTGTCGGTGCGCGCCTCCATGCCCGCCGCCTTTTGCGCCTTGGCCACCGCTGCGTCGAGCTCGCGCTGGCTGGTGAGGCCCAGCGTGACGGGGTCCCTGGGCTGGATGTTGGCCATGTTCCAGTGGCTGCGGTCGCGGATCGCGGCGATGGTCGTGCGGGTGGTGCCGATCAGCTTGCCGATCGCGCCGTCGCTGACCTCCGGATGGTTGCGGATGATCCAGGCGATGCCGTCCGGCTTGTCCTGCCGCTTGCTGACCGGCGTGTAGCGCGGACCCTTGGTACGGGTGACCGCGTCCGGCTCCTTGTGCATGCGGAGGCGATAGTTCTCGTCGGCCTGCCCGCGCTCGATCTCCTCGTGCGTCAGCTCGCCCGAACGGATCGGGTCGCGCCCGGTCAGCTTGGTCGCGGCGGTGTCGTCGGCGATCGCCTGCACTTCCAGGATGTGGAGGCCGCAAAACTCGGCGATCTGCTCGAAGCTCAGGGACGTGTTGTCGACCAGCCAGGCGGCGGTCGCGTGGGGCATGAGCGGCTGGGCCATGCGGCAAGATCTCCAGACATGAAAAGGGCCGCCCCTTGCGGAGCGGCCGGTATGGCTTCAGCGCTTACGCCCGCGTGCGGCGGAGGGCAAGGCTGCGCGATACTCTGGAATGTGGCAGTTGGCGGTGCTATATGCGCCAAATGGCTACGCTGCTCCAGATCGACGATCTTCCCCGCACGGATGAACTGCGCCGTCGTCAGGCTGTGGAACAGGGGCTGCCGGTCAAGATGCTGAGGGCTTTGATGTCGGACGGCGCAATCGGGCTACACCACCTCACCCGAGTGATTGCGCCCAGGCGCACGCTGGAACGACGGCTGCGGAACGGAGAGCGCCTCACCGTCGAGGAAAGTGATCGGCTTGCCCGCCTGGTACGCGTCCTTGATCTTGCGACGCACACCTTCGGGGACCGGACCAAGGCGATCCAGTGGCTTTCGGAACCCAAGCGCGCGTTTGCCGGCGCCGCGCCGCTCGACCTTATCCGAACAAGCGTCGGCTCCGACGAGGTCGAGAACTTCTTTCATCGCGCTGCGCACGGAATGCTTGCCTGAGTGCATGTATGGCGCATTTCCGAGCATCTGGAGCTGGATGGCCATGGCGGCTACCTGTACCCAGGGCGTTGGAACGGCGGCGGAACCCATGTCGTCTACACGGCGGAACATAGCTCGCTCGCCCTGCTGGAAGTGCTTGTGCAGTTCGAGGAGGGCGACCTCCCACCGCCCTATCAGCTGCTCCAGATCGCGGTTCCGGATGGCCTGGAGACCCACCGTTTCGCGGGTCCCCTGCCTTCGATCGCGGACAGCCGGGCGTGGGGCGATGCATGGCTCCGAACCGGCAGGACGGCCGTGGCCCGGGTGCCGGCCGCGGTCGCTCCGGCAGCCTACAACCTCCTGATCAATCCCGCGCACCCGGACGCGGGGGCCATCCGGCTCGTTCGTCATGGGCGTTACGAATGGGACCCGCGCCTGTTCGACTGACCCTGCGGCAGCAGCACGATCTTGCCGACATGCTCTCCCGCTTCCATCCGGGCGTGGGCCGCGGCGGCCTCGGCCAGCGGGAAGGTCCGGTCCATCACCGGGCGGAGCTGACCGCTATCGACGAACGGCCAGACCGTGCGGCGGAGCTCCTCGGCGACCGCGGTCTTGAACTCGGCCGAGCGCGGCCGCAGCGTCGAGCCGGTGAGCGACAGGCGGCGGCGCATCACCTCCACGATGTTCAGTTCCGCCTTGGCGCCGCCCTGCACGGCGATGGACACGTGCCGTCCGCCCTCGGCCAGGCAGCGGAGGTTGCGGGGCAGGTAGTCGCCACCGACCATGTCGAGCACTACGGCCACGCCGCGGCCGCCGGTCAGCCGCCCGACCTCCACCTCGAAATCGCTTGTCCGGTAGTTGATCGCCGCCGCCGCGCCGATCTCCCGCGCGTGCTCGCACTTGTCCGCCGACCCGCAGGTCACGATCACCTTGAGCCCGAACAGCCGGCCGAGCGCGACCGCCATGGTGCCGATCCCGCTGGTCCCGCCGTGCACCAGCACCCAGTCGCCCTCGGCCGCCCCGCCGCGCTCGAACAGGTTGATCCACACGGTGAACAGGGTCTCCGGCAGGGCCGCGGCCTCGGGCAGCGTGAGCCCGGGCGGCACCGGCAGGCAGGTCCCCGCCGGAGCGACGCAATATTCGGCATAGCCGCCGCCCTCGACCAGCGCGCAGACCGGTTGGCCGACGAGGTGCGTCGCCCCCTCGCCCGCGGCCACCACCTCGCCCGCGATCTCCAGCCCGAGGATGTCCGGCGCGCCCGGCGGCGGCGGGTAAGCCCCTCGCCGCTGCAGCACATCGGGCCGGTTGACCCCCGCCGCGGCCACCCGCACCAGCACCTCGCGCGCACCCGGCCGCGGCACCGGCCGCTCGACCGGCCGCAGCACCTCGGGACCGCCGGGCTCCTGTGCCTCCACGGCCACCATTGTCGCTGGGATGTCTCCGCTCATGCCGCGTGTTATTGACAGCGCCCCGGCCCCGGTCAACGCTGCCGACCATGGACTTCGACGACCTGTTCCCGTCCAAACCCGACGACCCGCTGGCGCTGCTTGGCCGGCAGGACCTCGGTCCGCTGTCGCAGGATGAGCTCGAAGCGCGCATCGAAGCGCTTGGCGCAGAGATCGAGCGCACCCGCACCCACATGGCCGAAGCCGCCAGGCACCGGTCCCAGGCCGATGCGCTGTTCAAGCGCTAAAGTCCGGGCCGAAGCCTTCCCCGCAGCCCTTGCGCGGGCTTCAACCCCTTACGACATATGCCATAAGTCCGGAGGGCCTTCTGCCTCCCGGCTCAGGAGCCAGTGATGCCGAGTTTCGCCCGCGAACTTGAACAAACCCTTCACAACGCCCTCGGCGAGGCGAGCCGGCGGCGCCACGAATATGCGACCCTCGAGCACCTGCTGATGGCGCTGATCGACGACGGCCACGCGTCCAAGGTCATGACCGCCTGCGGCGTCAACCGCGACGAGCTCAAGGCGACGGTCAAGCAATATCTCGACGGAGAGCTCGGCGCCCTGGTCGCCGACAGCGGCACCGACCCGACGCCGACCAGCGGCTTCCAGCGCGTGGTCCAGCGCGCCATCCTCCACGTCCAGTCCTCGGGGCGCGATGAGGTCACCGGCGCCAACGTGCTGGTCGCCCTGTTCTCCGAGCGGGAAAGCTACGCGGTCTACTTCCTGCAGCAGCAGGACATGAGCCGCCTCGATGCCGTGACCTACATCAGCCATGGCGTCGGCAAGGGCGAGACGGCCGAGGTTCCGCAGGCCGCCGCGCCGGGCACCGAACAGCCCGAGCAGCAGAAGGGCGCGGACAAGAAGGAGTCGGCGCTGAAGCAGTTCTGCGTCGACCTCAACGAAAAGGCCAAGAACGGCAAGGTCGACCCGCTGATCGGCCGCATGGCGGAGGTCGACCGCACGGTGCAGATCCTCTGCCGCCGGTCCAAGAACAACCCGCTCTACGTGGGCGATCCGGGCGTCGGCAAGACCGCCATCGCCGAGGGCCTCGCCCGCAAGATCATCGAGGGCGATGTTCCCGAGGTGCTCAAGCCCGCGGTCATCTACGCGCTCGACATGGGCTCGTTGCTCGCCGGCACCCGCTACCGCGGCGACTTCGAGGAGCGGCTGAAGAGCGTGGTGTCCGAGCTCGAAAAGCTGCCGGACGCGATCCTGTTCATCGACGAGATCCACACGGTGATCGGCGCGGGCGCGACCAGCGGCGGGGCGATGGACGCGTCCAACCTCCTCAAGCCGGCGCTCTCTTCGGGCGCCATCCGCTGCATCGGCTCGACCACCTACAAGGAGTTCCGCAACCACTTCGAGAAGGACCGGGCGCTGCTCCGGCGCTTCCAGAAGATCGACGTCAACGAGCCGACGGTCGAGGACACGATCAAGATCATCAGCGGCCTGCGTTCGTCCTTCGAGCAGCACCACGGCGTCCGCTACACCCCCGACAGCATCAAGTCGGCGGTGGAACTGAGCGCCCGCTACATCCACGACCGCAAGCTGCCGGACAAGGCGATCGACGTGATCGACGAGGTCGGCGCGATGCAGATGCTGGTGCCGCCGAACAAGCGCAAGAAGGTGATCACGACCAAGGAGGTCGAGGCGGTGGTCGCGACCATGGCCCGCATTCCGCCCAAGAGCGTCAGCACCGACGACAAGCGCGTGCTGGAGAACCTCGAGGGCGACCTCAAGCGCGTCGTGTTCGGCCAGGAAATGGCGATCGAGAAGCTCGCCTCGGCGATCAAGCTCAGCCGTGCTGGGCTGCGCGATCCCGACAAGCCGATCGGCAACTACCTCTTCTCCGGCCCGACCGGCGTCGGCAAGACGGAAGTGGCGCGCCAGCTCGCCTCCATCATGGGCATCCCGTTGCAGCGCTTCGACATGTCCGAATATATGGAGCGCCACTCGGTCAGCCGGCTGATCGGCGCGCCTCCGGGCTATGTCGGCTACGACCAGGGCGGCCTCCTGACCGACGCGGTCGACCAGCAGCCGCACTCGGTGCTCCTGCTCGACGAGATCGAGAAGGCCCACCCGGACCTGTTCAACATCCTCCTGCAGGTGATGGACAACGGCAAGCTGACCGACCACCACGGCAAGACGGTCGATTTCCGCAACACCATCCTCATCATGACCACCAATGCCGGCGCGTCCGACATGGCGCGCGAGAGCATCGGCTTCGGGGCCATGAGCCGCGAGGATGTGCAGGAAGACGCGATCAAGAAGATGTTCACGCCTGAGTTCCGCAACCGCCTCGATGCGGTGGTGCCGTTCGGCTACCTGCCGCCGGCGGTGGTGTCGCGGGTGGTGGACAAGTTCATCCTCCAGCTGGAGATGCAGCTGGCCGATCGCGGCGTCCACATCGACCTCGACGAGGAGGCCCGCGAGTGGCTGACGGTGCGCGGCTACGACAAGCTGTACGGCGCCCGCCCGATGGGCCGGCTGGTCC
>NZ_CADCWA010000042.1 GCF_902806285.1 uncultured Sphingomonas sp.
CCGGCACCCGCGCCGCGCCGGACGGCCACACGCTGTTCATGACCACGGTCAGCGCGTCAGCGGTGGTGCCGCCGCACATGAACCCGCCGCCCTTCGACATCCACCGCGATCAGACCGCGATCGCGCTCGCCGCGACGGTGCCGCTGGTGGTGGTGGTGCCGAACTCTTCGCCGGCGCGCGACCTGCGCGGGCTGGTCGAGCACGCGCGCGCCAACCCGGGCGCGTTGAACTACTCGTCCTCCGGTGTCGCCACGCAACAGCACCTGGCGGCGGAGCTGCTCGCCGCCCGCTCCGGCGCCCGCATGACGCACGTGCCGTTCCGCGGCACCGGGCAGGCGGTTAACGAGATCCTGGCGGGGCGCATAGACCTCGCCATCGACACCTTCCCCACCTACCTGCCGCACATCCGTGAAGGCCGCGTGCGCGCGCTCGCCACCACCATGCCGCGGCGCATCGAATGGCTGCCCGATCTGCCGACGGTGGCGGAGGCGCGCTTCCCGGGCTTCGAGGCGCCCGACTTCGACGCCAACGTCTGGTACATGCTGATGGGTCCCGCGGGCCTCCCGGCGGCGGTGACGGAGCGGCTCGCGGCGTCGGTGAACCGCGCGCTGAACGACCCGACGCTGCGCCCGCGCATCCGCGACGCGGGCTTCATCCCCGGCGGCGGCACCAGCGCCGACGCGGCCGCGCTGCTGCGGCGCGACGCCGAACGGTACGCGGCACTGATCCGGGCGGCCGGCATCCGCATGGAATGACGAAACGCGGAGCCCTTCGCTCCGCACCGTTCGGCATCGCGCATCGCGACTTCGGATCCGTGCAGCTCACGCGCTGTTAACCGCAACTCAACCGCCCTTACGTTGCGTGTCCGGTTCTTTTTATCTACCTCTAAGCGAACCAGAACGGACGGATGGTTGTCGTGTGGTTCGCTCCTCGGGTCGGCACGGTGGCCGATGCAACAAGACCTCCGCTGGCCGGCGCCGGCGCTCGCGCAACCGCGAGCCGGCTGCGGCGCCGGCTTCAAGGCGTGGTCCGGTGCCGGCGCGGCGGCGCCTACGCCATCGAGTTCGCCGGAGTCGCGAGCATCATCATCGTCATGTTCGCGGCCGCCGCTGAACTCACCTGGCAAGCCTCCGTCGGTGCCGCGCTGGACCGAGGAGCGCTCAATGCCAGCCGCGTCGGCTCGCTCGGTCGGAAGAACCCCGACGGCACCCGCGCCGGACCGGCGTGCAACACCGCCATCCTCCGTGCAGCGCGGGAGGGCGGCGGCGGCCGGCTGAACGGCGATCTCCGTCTCACGGTGACTTCCTACGGAAGTTCGAGGCAGGCCGGCTTGGGGCAGGGCGGCGTCAACAACGCGGGCCTCGGCGGCCAGATGGTCTCTTACAGCCTCCAGTACCACGAGCCCTTCATTTTCGTGGGCAGGGTGTTCGGTTTGGAGAAGCACGTCCACACCGCCGTCGCCATGGCTCGGAACGAGCCCTTTCCCGATGGAGCACCCAATGCGCAGTCTTGCTGAGGACCGCCGCGGAGCCGCCGTGGTGGAGTTATCCTGCATGCTCCCCGTGCTCATGCTGCTGGCGCTCGGTTACGCCGACGTGGTCCAGCTCAGTCGGGGCAAGTACCGTGTGCAGAGCACTGCGGCACAGATCAGCCAGATCGTTTCCCAGTGCACCAGCGTGAGCAGCGGCGACAAGGATGAACTCGTGGCCATGGCCACGCGCATGCTCGGCTCCTCCGCCGCGAGTGGCAAGCCATGGTCGATGGCGATCGTCGCTGATGGTGTGGACGCGCAGGACAAGCCTTTCACTTGGACCATGCAGCACACCCAATCGCCCGGCTCCGCAAACAGTGCCCATGACCCGAAGAACAAGCCCGACCCCAACCGGTCTCCACTCACCCCCAAGAAGAATGAGGTGGTTTACCGGACCCTCATTACCGCCACGGCCGAGACGAGCTTCTTCGCCCGGCACAATCCCGTGATTCAGAACCTCCTCGGATCGGACCGTGATGGCCGCGCCTACGGCTTCGGGCTGCACGTGAGCCGCGCCTCGGACGTCAATGGGCTGAAAGCCCCGAACGAAGCCAACAAAGGAGAGGACTGCCTGAAAGCGCGGTAGATCTGAAAACCCCGAACCGGACCAACAACGCGGAGGACCAGCAGTCATGAACAGGCGAGGATCGGCTTCACTCTTGGTCGCCGTCGGCGTGGTGCCGGTGTTACTCACAGCTGGCATATGGGCCATCGACTCCACGCGCGACGGGATCGCGCAAGCGCGCCTGCAACAGGCGATCGACGCGGCCGCGATCGCCGTGGCCCGCGACCCTGACAAGGCCAACCGTGACAAGACCGCCAAGGCCATCCTGGAGGGCTACTACTACGGCGGCGGCGGGCACGGGACCCTAATCATCCCCGAAAAACCCACCTCGGAGCCCATCCCGGGCCAAGTGCAGGTCCAGGCCTCGGTCCAGGTGAAGTCGCTGTTGAGCGGGATCGCAATCTCGGGGTTCATTGGGGGTTCTCGGGATCCGAAGGTGATCCCCGCCCGCGGCACGGCGCAGAGCTCGGGCATCGGCATCGAGCTGGCGCTGGTGTTCGACGTCACCGGGTCCATGCTGGTCTCGGACGGCACGACCCTGCCGGACGGCACCCGCCCGACCCGCATCGTGGCGGCGCGGGACGCGGCGTTGAAGCTCACCGAGCGCCTCTACAGCGGCTCGACGACGACGAAGATCGACGGCCAGGACGTGACGACGAAGGAGAACCTCTACATCTCCGTCGTGCCGTACAACATCGCGGTGAACATCGGCACGGAATACACGAAGTGGCTCAGCCCGGTGGGCACGCCGACCTACTCCCACGGCCACACCTGGGCCGGCTGCGTCGAAGCGCGGCGGGGCGGCTACGATCTGCGGGACGAGAGCCCCAACACGGCGACCAGGGACACCATGTTCCGCCGCTACTTCTGGCCGAGCACCTACAACAGCAGGAACACCAGCAGCAACGGGTCCTGCACCACCGCTCAGGACTACGACTCCAACCGCGCGTGTCAGGGCAACAACGACTGGACCGCGCCCGCCGACTTGCAGCGCAACAACCATCTCCTCAAAGCATGGGGAAGCCGGGCCAGCTTCGGCCCGAACCTGATGTGCCCCAACGTTTCCGTCCTGCCGCTGACCATGAGCAAGCAAACTGTCGAGGCGCACATCAACTCGCTGGTGGGCACGGCCAGCCGCCCTTACTCGTTCAGCTCCGGCACCGCGGTCTCCTCCGGCCTGCAGGTGGGTTGGTACACCCTCAGCCCGCACTGGCAGGGGATGTGGCGGAACCACGACCACCGGAACACGCAGCGCCCCGCCCTGCCGTTGCCTTACAAGGCCAAGGACACGGTCAAGGTCATGGTGCTGCTCTCGGACGGCGACAACAACTGGTCGAGCGCGCGCGGCACGTTGACGGGCAGCCGGGCCGCGGGGCTCGTGCGGCCGGAGAACCGGCAGACCGAACTCTACTACAACACCTACGGCAACCTTTCGACCAACAGGCTGAACATCAGCATACCCGGCGTCTCCACAACCAGCGGCGGCGGTGATGACGACGATGACGACGGCGGCGACGATGATGATGACGGCCCGAGGGTGCGCACCGAGGCCCAACTCGCCAGCGACTACAGGGTTGTCCGTCCCCGCGCCGACGCCGCGCTCGACACCGCGACCCTCCGGACCTGCGCCAAGATCAAGGAGTCGGGCGTCATCGTCTATGTCGTCGGCCTCGGGGTGGCGGCGGACTCGCATCGCAGGCTGATGGAGAACTGCGCCTCGACCCCGAGCGCCGAAGACCTGCAGAAGGGCATCACGTCGTACTACATCCACACCGAGAACCTCGGAGGCCTGAGCGAAGCGTTCACCCACATCGCCAACCGACTGACCAACCTGCGCCTCACCGACTAGTCCGGCGCCACACCCCCTCCGCCACGCGGCCCCGAGCAGCGGGCGGAGGGACCGGACGGTGAGGCGACTCGGCTTGAGCGGCCGCAGACCGAGACCGCTCCAGCCGGTTGGTTTCGCGAGCAATCTCCCGCCACCGGCTGCGAGCAGCCGGCGGCGACCCCTTTCAAGGCGCCGCGAACCGCGCGAAGTCCCGCGCCAGCACCTCGTAGATCGCGCGCTTGAACCCCACCGCCATCCCCGGCAACTCGTCGAGCCGCGCCCAACGCCAGGCGTCGAACTCCGGGTGCGGATCCAGGTCCAGCCGGATGTCCGTATCTTCACCGGAGAAGCGGAGCGCGAACCAGCGCTGCCTCTGGCCCCGGTAGCGACCGCCCAGCGCCCGGCCCAGCAGCTCCGGCGGCAGGTCGTAGCAGAGCCAGTCAGGATGCTCGGCGAGGATCTCCGCCTTGGCGGTACCGATCTCCTCCTCCAGTTCGCGGAGCACCGCCACGCGCGGATCCTCGCCCGCGTCCATGCCCCCTTGCGGCAGTTGCCAGCCGCCCGGCGCCCCTTCCGCGTTGGGCAGGTCGGCCCGGCGGGCCACCAGCACCAAGCCGTCGCGGCTGAACAGCACCGCGCCGACGTTGGTGCC
>NZ_CADCWA010000043.1:0-6874 GCF_902806285.1 uncultured Sphingomonas sp.
TAAAATGGCTCTTCTGGGGATCGCGGGAGACGCCGACGACCTTGACCCCGGCAGCGGCAAACCCGTCGGCCAGCGCGGTGAAGTCCTGCGCTTCGCGGGTGCAGCCCGAAGTGTCGTCCTTGGGGTAGAAGTAGAGCACCAGCGGCCGACCGGGCGCGGCGAGGTCGATCGTCTCGCCGCCCGCCTGCAGCGTCGCCACCGGTGCCTTGTTGCCTTCGCCGATCATATGCCCTCCCCCACCTGGCTCCATAGTCGCCCGATCCTTTGCCGGGCGGCGTCGTGCGCCGCAAGCAGGCTTGGCCAGTCGGGGTGGCCGCACAGCCGCGCGAGCAAGGCGCGCGACTGCGGCTCCGGCTCGGTTCCGCCCGGCGCGATCAGCCTGACGCAGACCAGGATGCGGCTGAGCAGGCGCAGGTCCGGATCGACCGAACCGTCCAGCAAGCCCCGCTCGGCCAATTCCGCGATGGCCACCTCCAGCCGGGGATCGAAGGCGAGGCCGTGGCTCAGCTGCAGCGTGTGCACCGCGAACTCCAGGTCGACGAGGCCGCCCGCCCCGAGCTTGACGTCGAGCGGCCCGGCCGCGGGCTTGTGCCGGGCTATGTCCGCCCGCATCACCGCGGCGTCGCGGCGCACCGTTGCTGCATCGTGGGGCGAGCGGAGAACGCTGCAGACCAGGTCGGCGAGCTTGCGCTTGCCAGCCGGGGAGCCGAACAGCGGGCGGGCGCGGCACAGCGCCATATGCTCCCAGGTCCAGGCTTCGCTCCGCTGATAGGTCTCGAACCCGGCCAGGCTGACGGCCAGCATGCCCTTCTCGCCCTGGGGGCGGAGGCGCGTATCGACGTCGTAGAGCGGCCCCGCCGCCGTCGGCACGCTGAGCGCCGCCAGGACGCGCCGTGCCAGGCGGTTGTAGTAATCGGCAGGAGTGAGCGGCTTGGCCCCGTCCGAGCGCACGCCGTCTGGCGCGTCATAGAGAAAGATGAGGTCGAGGTCGGAGGCGTGGGTCAGCGCCCGCCCGCCGAACCGGCCGAGCGCCAACACCAGCAGCTCGCCGTCGGACAAGCGGCCGTGCGCCGCCGCGAAGTCCGCTTGCGTGCGGGAGGCCAGCGCCACCAGCGCGCCTTCGGCGATGTCGCTGTAGCCTTCGGCGACCGCGATCGGGTCGCGGTGCCCGGAGATGAGCTGGACGCCGAGCGCAAAGCGCCGCTCGTTGATCAACCGCCGCGCCCGGTCGAGCGCCTGATCGTAGGGCAGGCCGGCGATGGCGGCGCTCAGCTGGTCGCCGAACTGCTCGGCCGATGGCGGCAGAGCGAAGCTGGACGCGTCGAGCAGGCCGTCGAGCAGGTCCGGACGGCGCGCCAGCTGATCGGCCAGCGCGGGAGCGTGGCTGAGGACCGTCGCCAGCAACTCGCCGAGGTCCGGCCGGGCGGCGATCAGCCGGTACAGGTTGACCCCGCTCGACAGCCGCTCGGTGAGATCGCTGAAGCGGTTCAGCGCGCGGCTCTGGTCCGGTCCTCCCGCGATCGCCTTCATCAGCGCGGGCAGCATGGCCTCCAGCGCGTTGCGGGCGGCGGTCGAGCGGGTCGAGCGGGCGCGCCCGGAGCGCAGCTCGGCGAGGCGGGCGGCGGCCGCCGCGGGATCGCCGAAGCCGAAGTCGGCCAGCTCGCGGCGAAGCACGGTCGGATCGTTCGACAGCCGCCCTGCCCGGTCGTCGGCCAGCTCGCCGAACAGCCGTTCGGCGCGTTCGACATGCGGGCGAAGACTCTCGATCAGTGCGGAACCATCATCAAGGCCGTGCAGCCGCGCGACCTCATGGAGGGCGGCAGGCTCGGCCGGCAGCAGGTGGGTCTGCGCATCGGCGATCATCTGCACCCGGTGCTCGATCGTCCGTAGCTGCCGGTAGGCCTCGGCGAGGGCGCTCGCGTCCCCCTCCGCGAGCCTGCCTGCCCGGGCCAGCGCGGCCAGCGCGCCCAGCGTTGGGGGAGCGCGCAAGGCCGGATCGCGCCCGGCGTGGATCAGCTGCTGGATCTGGGCGAAGAACTCGACCTCGCGAATGCCGCCGCGCCCGCGCTTGAGGTCGTAACCCGGTCCGAGCAGCTGGCCCTGCCCGTAATGGTCGCGGATGCGGGTGGAGATGCCGCGGATCTCGTCGACGACACCGAAGTCGAGCGAGCGCCGCCACACGAACGGCTGGATCGCCCGGAGGAAATGGTTGCCCAGATCCAGGTCCCCCGCGCAGGCCCGCGCCCGGATGAAAGCCGCCCGCTCCCATGGCAGCGCGGAACTTTCATAATGTGAGATGGCCGCGTCCATGCTGAGCGCGATCGGCGTGACTTCGGACGACGGCCGCAACCGCATGTCGACGCGCGCCACATAGCCGTCGGCGGTGCGGGCCTGCAGCAGCTCGATCATCCGCCGGCCGTAGCGGACCGCCGCCTGCCCCGGCTCGTCCCGCCCGCGCCTGGGCAATGTCTCGGGATCGAACAGCAGGATCAGGTCGACGTCGGACGAATAGTTGAGCTCGCGGCTGCCGAGCTTGCCGAGCGCCAGCACCGTCAGCCCGGCGAACTCCGCTCCGGGCAGCCGCTCGCCGACCGCCGTGCGCAGCGCCGCATCGATCGCCCGGTCGGCGAAGTCGGACAGGGTGGCGGTGACGGCTTCAAGCGTCAGCTCGCCCGACAGGTCGCCGAGCGCGGTGACCAGCGCCAGGCCGAGCCGCTCGCGGCGGAGACGCTGCGCCGTGTCCCCGGACGTGGCCTGAGCAAGGGCGATCGCGGGTGCGACTCCCCCGGCGACGAAGGCGTCGGCAAGCTCCGGCCGAAGCTCCGCAGCCGCCCGAAGAAAGGGCGAATATCGCTGCGCCCGGCGCAGCGCTTGCGCGCGATTCCCGTTCGCAACATCGCCCGCCATGGCACAGTTCAATGCCTGAATGGCTCGCTTGGCGAAACCTGTTGGGGCTCCGGGCGTTCTACAACCAAATGAGTTCCGACCTTCACAACAAGGCGGCGGCGGAAGTTGGATCGATGGATCGGCGAATCATTCGGGTCGAGCTTCCTCCCGCACATGCCGGTGTAACCGCGGCGCTGCGGCGTGCTTTCGCGTCGGTGCCGTCCGGGAACGACGATCGGCAGTTCGAAGAACTGCTCGCCCGGCTCGGCTGAGACGACGGACGCACTCCGGCGCGGCGGGGGCGCTCCCCAGCCTCTGTGAAGAGGTGCGCGGAGCGGCGCCTCGCTAGACCCCCCAAAGGCGGCTAGTTCCGCTCTTTCGACAGGTCGTCCACTTCGCCCATGATCTGCGCCAGCGCGGAGCTGTTCGGGTCGGTCCGGTGCTGCCGCCGCGAAGGCAGCTTGCCGCCGGACAGCAGCTGTTCCAGCGCGACCCGGCCGCGCGCCACGCGGCTCTTGATGGTGCCGACCGCGCAGCCGCAGATCTCCGCTGCTTCCTCATAGGCGAAGCCGCCCGCGCCGACCAGGATCAACGCCTCGCGCTGCGGCTGGGGCAGGTGCATCAGCGCGCGCTGCATGTCGCCGAGCTCCACATGCCGGTCCTGGCTGGCGGGCGCGGCGAGCAGCTTGGAGGCGGTGATCTCGTCCCACTCGCCCTTGAAGCGGGCGCGGCGCATCTGGCTGAGGAACAGGTTGCGCAGAATAATAAAGGTCCAGGCGCGCATGTTGGTGCCGGCCTGGAACCGCTTGCGGGCGGCCCACGCCTTGAGCAGCGTTTCCTGCACCAGGTCGTCGGCCAGGTCGCGACTGCCGCTCAAGGAGCGGCCGAACGCGCGGAGGTGCGGGATGACCTGCGCCAGCTGATCCTTGAACTCGGGATCGGACAGCGGCACGAGCTCGCCGCGCACGACATCGTCCGCCCCTTCCGTGTCGTCGCTGTTCACCGAACCCCCGCCGTTTGTTGGCGCCATGCCCGGCGCACGGCCTGCATGTCTGCTACCGCCCTGACCTTTGTGATTATAGGTCTTCAGCCGGCGACGAACAAGATGATGGCGAAGATCAGGATGACCAGGCCCAGCCCGCCGATCAGCGCCACCCGGGCCATGTGCGGCGTGGTTCCGGCCCGCGCCTCGGTGCCGGTAAGGTGTTCCGGCGTTTCGTCAGCCATCGCGTGATTGTCCCAAGATCAGTTTCGTTAGCCAACGCAATAGCGCGAGGCGAAGTTCCGGGACGCGCGGCTATGGGTCTGGACCCTAACCTGCAGGAACGGTCGCCGCGTCGAAGAACAGCGCCTGGGCGATGGCGGCCTTCACCGTGGCGCGCTGGAACGGCTTGGTGATCAGAAAGGTCGGCTCGGGCCGGGTGCCGGTGAGCAGGCGCTCGGGAAAGGCGGTGATGAAGATCACGGGGACGGAGAATTCGGCCAGAATGTCGCGCACCGCGTCGATGCCGCTGCTGTCGTCGGCCAGCTGGATGTCGGCCAGGACCAGCCCGGGCGGATGCGCCCGCGCCTGCGCCACCGCTTCGTCCCGCGTCACGGCCACGCTGGTGACATTATGGCCGAGGTCGCGGACGATCGTCTCGATGTCCATCGCAATGATTGGCTCGTCCTCGATGATCAGCACGTCGGCCAGCGTCTGCCGCTCGATCTCGTCCATGGCTTCGGCCACGAGGTTGTCGATCTCCTGCAGGCTGGCGCCGATCAGATAGCCCGCGTCCTTGGCCGAGAAGCCTTCCAGCGCGGTCAGCAGCAGCGCCTGCCGCGACAAGGGCGTGATCCGCGACAGCCGGGCCTGGGCGATGCCCTCCGGTCCCGCGAAGCCGTTGCCGCCCGGCTCCTCGCCTTCCTCGATGTTGGCGGTGGACCAGATGGCGTGAAACGTCTTGTACAGCCCGAGCCGCGGTTCGACGTCCCGCGGGAAGCTTTCGGGCGAAGCGACGATCGCCTCCAGGGCCGCGCGAACGAATGCGTCTCCGTGCGTCTGACTTCCGGTTAGCGCGCGCGCGTATCGGCGCAAGAAGGGCAGATGGGGCGCTAGTTCCTGGCCAAGCGACATGGTTGTGCGTTGCTCCCGTGAATCGTCCGGCCCTATTGGAAGCGCTTGCCCCAATGTGCAACCCTGCGCCGGAAGCGGGCCGGAGCGCTCGGCGTTGGAGCCTGTCCTGTTGCAGGAAGCGCGGAACAAAGGTCTGGCCGCAAGGTTTCAGGCGGGTCAGGCACCGGCTCGGTTAAGTCGCCTGGCTGACGTTGGGGCGGGATAACCAGGCGTGCGATATATCAACGAAGCGTCAACCATTTCATATCAAGGCTGTGCGGGCGCAGGGGGGACGAAAGGTTGACTGCTGACAACTCGTCGGACGCCTTGCGCTCGGACATGGAACGACCGGCCAAGCCCCCAAGCAGGGACGGCAAGGTCGGCGAACAGGCGCCGGCCGACCTGGGTCGCGCCCTCAAGACGGTTTACGACGACACGCTGCGCGAAGCTGTTCCCGCCGACTTCCTCGACCTGCTCGACAAACTCGACTGATGCGACGCGAGGCGGTGGACGAACCGTCGCGCCATGACTGATACCCCCAACTGGTTCCAGCGCCTGCCGACCACCGGCAAGTTGCTGGTGATCCTGTCGGCAGCCATTCTGCCGCTGGGACTGGTGCTCGCCTGGGCGGCCGCCAGCGGGATCAATCGCGCGAACCATGCCCTGGTCGCCCGGGCCGACGACCAGAGCCGCGCGGCCGCCCGTTCGGTCGAGGGCCTGATCGCCCGCAACGCGCTGGCACTGCGGATCGCGGCCGGCGCCGCGTTGCGCGAACCGCGTGGTCTGCCCTGCGCCTACGCCGCCCGCGCCCTTGAAACCTCCCCGGCCGTGGCGCGCAACTTCGCTCTTGGCGCACCCGACGGAACCTTGTTGTGCGCTTCGGGGAACTTCGAACTGCAAAGGGTCACCCGACTGGTGGCACCAGGACAGATGTTGCTGTGGATCTCGCCGGGCGGAAGCGCGCTCAATTACCGGGTCGGCGTGGTCGGGGGCGCCGCCACCGGCTCGCTACCGCGGGAAGAGCTGCGCGACGCGGCGCTGCTCGCCGGACAAGACGTTGCCGGAGTCACCCTGCGCGATGCCCGCAGCGAGTTGCGGCTGATGGGCGGCGAGCGCCCGCAAGCCGGTCTGGCGGTCGAGGCCGTGACCCGCGAATATCCGATCGCCGCCGGCCAGCTTACCATCGCCACCCGGGTCATGGTCGACCGGGTGCAGGCGATGGACCGGCTGACGATCCTCCTGCCGTTGCTGATGTGGATCCTGGCGGCCGTGTTGAGCTGGTTCCTGGTCAGCCGCTTCCTGATCCGCCCGCTGCGCCGGATGCAGCAAGCGGTCGGCGCCTATGATCCGGGCGCCGCGCCGCTGGTCCTGCCCGACCGGCTGGGCTCGGCGGTCGAGATCCGGGACCTCGGCCAGTCCTTTGCCCGCGCCGTGGAGCGGATCGAGCGCTCCGAACACCAGATGGCCGACGCGCTGGAAGGGCAGCGCAAGCTGGTCCGCGAAGTTCATCACCGGGTGAAGAACAACCTTCAGGTGATCGCCAGCCTGCTCAATATCCACGGCCGCAGCGCCCCGACCCCCGACGCGCGGGAAGCCTATTCGTCGATCGGCCGCCGGGTGGACGCGCTCGCCGTGGTCCACCGCAACCATTATGCCGAGCTGGAGGAAAACCGCGGGATCGCGCTGCGCCCGCTGCTCAACGAACTCGCCGCTTCCCTGCGCGGCAGCGCTCCGGATGCGGCGCAGGGGCTCAACATCGATCTGGACCTGGAAAGCGTCAACGCCACCCAGGACGCGGCGGTCGCGATCGCCTTTCTGGTGACGGAGATCGTGGAGTTCGCGATGCTGAACCGCCCGGACGATGCGGTCGAGCTCAGTCTCCACCGCTCGGGC
>NZ_CADCWA010000043.1:6884-24813 GCF_902806285.1 uncultured Sphingomonas sp.
AATAATTCGTAAAATCTGCGGGGAGCCTGGAACCTAACCGCGGCAAGCCACGTTCTGCTCTTCGGATAGTGACCTTTTGCCCCCCCGCTCTCGCTATCCGCTTACATGGGCCCGGAACCGTCAACCCTCCCCCCCCCCGGTGACGTTTCCGGGCCCACTTGCGTCTGGGGCACTTCGGCAGCAGCGATCGAAGCATCGGACTTGGCACGCCGGGCCGCGCGCCAGTGGGTCAGCCGGATCGCCAGGATCGAGCTCTCGTAGAGCAGCCACAGCGGGATCGCGAGCATGAACTGCGACACCACGTCAGGCGGGGTCAACACCGCTGCCACGGCAAAGGCCGCGACGATCGCGTAGCGCCGCTTGGCCGCCAGCTGCTCCCGGGTGACCAACCCCGCGCGCTCCAGCAGCATCAGCAGGATCGGCAGCAGAAAGGCGACGCCGAAGCCGAACAGAAAATGGGTAACCCGCGACAGGTAGTTGCCCACCGCGGGCAGCGCTTCCTGCTGCACCCCGCCGACGTCGCCTTCGAAGCCCAGCAGGAAATGCAGCGCCCACGGCAGGGCAACATAGTAGGCGAACGCCGCGCCCCCCGCGAAGAACACGGGCGTCATCAGGAGAAAGGGCAGCAGCGCCCGCTTCTCCTTGCCGTAGAGGCCCGGCGCCACGAAGCGCCAGATCTGGGTCGCGAACACGGGAAAACACAGCATCAGCGCCGCGAACAGCGCCACCCTCACCTCGGCGAAAAAGGCCTCGAACACGTCGGTGTAGATGAGCCGCCCCTCGCCTGCCGCGAGCAGCGGCTGGACCAGCACCCCGAAGATCGGCTTGGCGAAATACAGGCAGAGGAAGAAGGCGGCGACCAGCGCGGCCAGGCTGACCAGGAGGCGGCGGCGGAGCTCGGTGAGGTGCTCAAGCAGCGGCTGCTTGCTGTCATCGATGTCGTTCACGGCAACGGGCGGTGCGAATGGTCCGGCGCCCCGAGCGGCAATTGCGGCTCCTCGCGGCCCTGTTCCCCGGCATAAGCCGGGGTCCAGCCCTGGCCCGAAACCGCGCTCTGCTCTTCAACCGGCTGGGCCCCGGCGTCCGCCGGGGTACTCAGATCAGCGCCGGGGTACGGCAAGGCGGCCGGATGGTCGCGCATGATCCGCTCATTCTCCTCGCGCCACTTCTTTTCCATCTCCTCCAGCTCGGCTTCGCGCATCATGTTCTCGATGCCGGCGGTGAAGTGGCGGGCGTGACCGCGGACCCGGCCGACCCAGCGGCCGACGGTGCGCATGGCCACCGGCAGGTCCTTGGGACCGATAAAGATGAGTGCGGCAATCGCAACTATGAACAGCTCCAGGCTGTCGACGCCGAACATCCGGCGAACTCTCGCCTTAGCGCGGCTGCTGGTCGACTGGCGGCGGCGGCGCCACCGGATCCTGCGCATGGCGGTTCGGGGTCACGTCGATGGGGCGCTCCTGCATGTTCAGCCGCCGCTGCTCCTCCAGGCGCCGCTTGGCCTCCTCGTCATCGTCGGCCATCCCCGACTTGAAGCTCTTCAGCCCCTTGGCCACGTCGCCCATCATCGCCGAGAAGCGATTGCCTCCGAACAGCAGCAGAATGACGATGCCGAGGATAATCCAATGAATGAGGCTGAAACTGCCCATGGCCGTAAACTCCGAAAACCGTAGCTCTATCTAGTCGTCTTCCGCAGCGCTTTCCAGTCGCTGCGATCCCCGGGCAAATTCAAGAGCTTCACACCAACGCCAGCAGCTCGTCCCGCTTGGCCGCAGCCTCCGCGAAAGCCGGGCCGTCGTCCTCGATCATGGTCCCCGCCATGGCCCTGCCCAGCCGAGCCTCGGCGTCGGGCGTCATGGCGCCGACATGCCGCGCCACGTCAAGCATCTCGGCGAACTTGCCCGTGCAGTGCAGCGTGCAGTCGCACCCCGCCGCCAGCGCCGCGGCCGAGCGTTCGCCGGGGCTGCCGGACAGCGCCTCCATGCCGATGTCGTCCGTCATCAGGAAGCCGTGAAAGCCGATGCGCCCGCGGATGATCTCGTCGATGACGACCGGCGACTGGCTCGACGGCCGGCCGGCATCCCACGCCCGGAAGAGAATGTGCGCGACCATGCCCATCGGCGCTTCCCGCAGCCGTTCGAACGGCTCCAGGTCGATCTCCAGCTCCTCGGCCGAGGCGTCCACCACCGGCAGTTCCTTGTGGCTGTCGACCAGTGCGCGGCCGTGGCCGGGCATGTGCTTGACCACCCCGATGACCCCGGCCGAGGCCATCCCATCCAGCACCGCCCGGCCGAGCGCCGCGACCTGCATCGGCTCGCCGCCATAGGCGCGGTCGCCGACGATGTCGGTCGCGCCCGGCTGCCGCACGTCCAGCATCGGCAGGCAGTTGACGTTGATGCCCCCGCCCCGGAGCACCAGGGCGATCGCGCGCGCGTTCATCCGCGCCGCCTCAATCGCCGACAGGGGCGCCAGCCGGTACAGCCGGTCGAACGCCTCCCCCGCCGGAAAGGCCGGCCATTCCGGCGGCCGCATCCGCGCGACGCGTCCGCCCTCCTGGTCCATCAGGATCGGCAGGTCCGCGCGCCCGTGCAGCCCACGCAGCTCGTCGGTGAGCCGGCGCAGCTGCTTGCCGTCCACGCAGTTGCGCTTGAACAGGATGTAACCGGCCGGATCGGCCTCCGTGAAGAAGGCCCGCTCGTCGCCGGTGAGGTCAGGGCCGGCCAGCCCGTAGATCGCCGCCTGCATCGCTCAGCGGACCACGAAGCAGTTCTCGCCCGCCACCTTGAGCAGCTGGCAGGTGCGCTGGGCTTCCGCGGGCGAGGCGGCGGCGGCGCGCAGGCGGTAGCCGGTGGACCCGTTCACCGCATAGGGCACGACCAGCTTGGTCAGCCCGGCAACCGCGGGAAAACGGCCGGACAAGGCCGTCCAGCCGGCTTCGGCCAGGGCCTGGTTCTCATAAGCGCCGAGCTGGACGGTGCTGCCCGGGGGACCGGCGGGAACGGCCGGCGCGGCCGGCTCCGGCTGACCGGCCGCTTGCCGGGTTGGCGGCTGCGGACGCGCGATCGGCTCCTCGGGCACCGCGCTGAGGTCGAGCTCCGCGTCCGTCTCCTCCCCCGCCCCGGTGGCGTAGGCCGTGCCGCTCTCGCCGGCCACGTCGAGCCCACCCGGATCGGCCGGCTTGACCTTGTACGGCCCCGGTTCCGCGCGGATCAGCTCGGGCGCGCCCGAGCCGCTGCTGCCTTGCCGCCCCAGCCAGAACAGCGTTCCCGCGACCAGCGCGGCGGCCAGCAGCACCACGGCGATCGCCGCCAGCATCTTGCCCGCGGACAGCCGCGGGGCCTCGTTCTCGTCTTCCACCGCTTCCAGCCAGGGGAAGCTGTCACCGCTTGCATTCATCAATACACCACCACGCAACTCTGCCGCGCGCCTTCCAGCTGCTGGCAGATGACCACACTTTGCGCCTGGGACGCCGTCGCCAGCTGCAGCCGGTACATGCGCGTCGGCTTGCCGTCGGTTGAGCGCACCTCAAGGGGGGAGATCAAGCGCGGCTTGCTCGCCAGGTAAGGAAAGCGCTTCACCGCCGCGCGCCAGGCGAAGTCCGCCTGCACCCGGGTGGGGTAGGCTCCGAGCTGGACGATCCGGCCGCGAACCACCGGCTGCAGCGGAGGTGGCAGCAGCGGAGCCGGCGCCGCGGCCGGGGCAGCCTCGCGCTCGGCGCCCGCGGCGGCCGTTTCCGGTTCGCTGGTGTCTTCCCGACTTGCCGCACGGGCCGGCTGTTCGCGCCGCTCGGCTGGCCGTGCGGGCGCCGCGGCCTCAGGCTCCGCCGTCAACTCATCCGCCGCGGTAATGTCGCTGACCGACGGGATGTTCGGCGCATCGGGCGCCGGTGCCGCTTCGGGCAGGATGACCTCGGTGGCACCCGGAGCCGCCACCTCGGGCTGCACCTGCCGGGTGCCCAGCCAGTAAGCTCCGGCTCCCACTCCCAGGACCGCCGCCGCTCCCGCCAGCCAGCCCCATGGCGCGGCCTTGCGCCGGCGCTCGGGCGCGGGCGGCGGCGTGCGCGGCACTTCGGTCAGCCACGGAAGCCGGTCCGAGGCCGTGAGCCGCTGGGCCATGTCAGCGCATCTCCTCCGCGGCTTCCACTCCCATGAGCTTGAGGCCGCCTCGCACTATCTGCTGGATTGCGCGCGCAAGCTCAAGCCGGGCGCGGCTGAGTTCCGGCCGGTCGTCCAACAGGAAGCGGCGGGCAGGGTCGTCGTTGCCGCGGTTCCACAGCGCGTGGAACGCCGCCGCGAGGTCGTAAAGGTAGAAGGCGATTCGGTGCGGCTCGTGCGCCAGGGCGGCGCTTTCCAGCACCCGCGGGTACTGGGCGGCGAGCTTCACCAGCCCCAGTTCCTCCTCGTCAAGCAGCGCCAGGTCGGCGGGCACGGAGGTATCAATCCCTGCCTCTGCCGCCTTGCGCCCAAGGCTGGCGATCCGCGCGTGGGCGTACTGGACGTAGAACACCGGGTTGTCCTTGGACGCTTCCACCACATGCGCGAAGTCGAAGTCGAGCGGCGTGTCGGCCCGCTTGGTCAGCATCATGAAGCGGACCACGTCCCTGCCGACCTCCTCGACCACGTCGGCCAGGGTGACGAAGCTGCCGGAGCGCTTGCTCATCTTGACGGGCTCGCCGGCGCGGAAGAGCCGGACCATCTGGACCAGCTTGACGTCCAGCGCGTTGCGCCCGGCCAGCGCTGCCACCGCCGCCTGGGTCCGCTTGACCGTTCCGGCGTGGTCCGCACCCCAGATGTTGATGAGCTCGTCCGACGTTTCCAGCTTCTGCAAGTGGTAGGCGGTGTCGGCGGCGAAGTAGGTCCAGTTGCCGTCCGACTTCTTCATCGGCCGGTCCTGATCGTCGCCGAAGCCGGTGGAGCGAAAGAGCGTCAGCTCGACGGGCTCCCAATCCTCGACCAGCTTGCCCTTGGGGGGCTCGAGATACCCCTGGTAGATCAACCCCCTTGCCTGGAGTTCGGACAGAGCACGGTCCACCGCACCGGAGGCCACCACCTCCGCCTCCGAGGCGAAAACATCGTGGTGGACGCCAAGCAGGCCAAGGTCGTGGCGGATCAGCTCCAGCATCGCGGCGACCGTGCGCTGCCTGAAGAGGGGCAGCCATTCGGCTTCGGGCTGGTCGACGTAGCGGCCCCCGAACTCCGCGGCGAGGGCCACGCCGACCGGCCGCAGATAGTCGCCGGGATATAGTCCTTCCGGGATCTCGCCGATGTCGTCGCCGAGCGCCTCGCGGTAGCGCAGGTGCGCGGAGCGGGCGAGCGTATCGACCTGGGAGCCCGCGTCGTTGACATAATATTCGCGGGTGACCCGGTAGCCCGCCGCCTTGAGCAGGCTGGCCAGCGCATCGCCGACCACCGCGCCGCGGCAATGGCCCATATGCATCGGCCCGGTCGGGTTGGCCGAGACATATTCGACGTTGACCCGCTCGCCGCGGCCGAGGTCCGACAGCCCGTAGGCATCCCCCTCCCGCAGGATGGTACCCAGCTCCTCGCGCCAGACATCGGGCGACAGGCGCAGGTTGATGAACCCGGGCCCGGCGATCTCCGCACCGCTCACGTCCGCAAGCGCCTCCAGCCGCGGCGCGATCGCCGAGGCCAGCGCCCGTGGACTCGTGCGCGCGGCCTTGGCCAGCACCATCGCCGCGTTGGTCGCGAGGTCGCCATGGCTCGGGTCGCGCGGCGGCTCGACCGCGACGGCGCGGCGGTCGAGTTCCGCCGGAAGCTCGCCCGCCGCGACCAACTCATCCAGGATCTCGTCGAGGTACGCGGAGAAACGAGCGTAAAGGGTCACAAGCGGTCCAGCATGGGGCAACAGCCGCCGGGCTTAGCGCAATGGGTCGGCGAGCGTCCAGAACGCGACGCTTGCAATCGGCATGTTACAATGTCACATGTCCCGCATGACCGACCTAGCGCCCGTGCAGCAACCCTCCACCTGGGACGAATTCAGCGCGACTTACGAAGCGGTGGCCGAGCCGTTCACGTCGCGGTTCGGGCTGGCGCTGGTTGAGCGGATGGCGCTTCCGCCCAAGGCGCGAGTGCTCGACATCGCCGCCGGGACGGGCGCGCTCAGCCTGGCGCTGGCCCGCCGGGGCTGCCGCGTCACCGCCGTTGACCACAGCGAGGCGATGACCGCCCGCGTCGCCGAGCGCGCGGCAGCCGAGGGCTTGGAGGTCGAAGCGCGCACCATGGACGGCCAGGCGCTCGACTTCGAAGACGGCGCTTTCGACGCGGCGCTGTCGGTGTTCGGCGTCATGATGTTCCCCGATCATGAGGCGGGCCTGCGGGAGCTGGCGCGGATGGTGCGTCCGGGCGGCACGGCGGGCATCGCCGTCTGGCGGCACCCGGGCGGGGGCGGGCCGGCCATCCTCCTGCGGAACGCCGTGCTGCAGCTCTTCCCCGGTCGCCCGGTCGCTCCGATGTGCCCCGGCCACGACCAATGGCGCGAGCCCGACCGGCTCGCGGCCAGCCTTATCGCTGCCGGCCTGACGGACCCGGAAATCGTCGAGCATGTCGAGGACTGGACTTTCCCTTCGGCCGCTTGGGTGGCCGAGAATGCCGAGCGCTCGCTGGGCTTCATGCCAAGCTGGGCCGCTGCCACCCCAAGCGAGCGCCAGAGCCTGCTCGACCACATGGTGGGCCAACTCGCGAGCGGCGACGGTCCGAGCGTGGCCTCTCCCGCGCTGCTGGCAACGGCCCGCAAGCCCTAGAACAGTTCCGGCAGTTCGACCGGCCCGACCAGCTGCTCGTGCCGCTTGATGGCGAAGCGGTCGGTCATGCCCGCGAGGTAATCGCCGATGTTGCGGGCGCGCTCGGTCTCGTCGGCGCAGTCGCGGCACCAGGCGTCGGGGAGCAGCTGCGGCTCCGCGAGGTAGGCGGCGGCGAGGTTGGCGATCACCCGCTGCGCTTCCGCGCGCACCGGCTGCAGGGCGTCGGCATTGTACAGCCGGTCGAAGAGGAAGCGTTTCAGCGCCCGTTCTTCCGCGGCGAGTTCCTCGGAAAAGCCGGCTAGCGGTTGGCCTGCGGTGCCGACCTCCGCCAGCGCCTGCACGCCGGAGCGCTCCACCCGCAGCCGGGTCTCGGCCAGGAGGTCGCCGACCATGGTCCCGATCTGGTCGCGCACGAGCGCCTTGAGCTTGCGGTCGAGGCCGAGGTCGGGATGGCGCCCCTCGACCGCCGCCCAATGCCGGGCGACGAACGGCTGCTCGAGCAACTCGTCCAGCCGCAGCACACCGGCGCGCAGGCCGTCGTCGATGTCGTGGTTGTTGTAAGCGATGTCGTCGCTCAGGGCCGCGACCTGCGCTTCCAGGCTCGGCCAGGTCGCGAGCTCCAGCCCGATCGCCGCGTCCGCCTCGGCCAGCGCCCAGCCGGGCTGCTCGATCGGGCCATTGTGCTTGGCCAATCCTTCCAGCGTTTCCCAGGTCAGATTGAGGCCGTCGAAGTCCGGATAGGGCGTCTCCATCTTGGTAACGAGCCGCAGCGTATGGCCGTTGTGATCGAACCCGCCCCACCGCGCCAAGGCTGCGTCCAGCGCGTCCTCTCCGGCGTGGCCGAACGGTGGGTGGCCGAGGTCGTGCGCCAGGCACAGGGCTTCGGTCAGGTCCTCGTTGAGGCCGAGCGCACGGGCGATCGTTCGGCCGATCTGCGCCACCTCCAGGCTGTGGGTGAGGCGGACTCGGTAGTGGTCCCCGTCGGGCGCGACGAACACCTGGGTCTTGCCGCGCAGCCGGCGAAAGGCGACCGAGTGGATGATCCGGTCGCGGTCGCGCTGGAACAGGTCGCGGGGGCCGCGCGGCGTGCCCTCGTGCTCGGGATGGCAGCGGCCGCGGGATCGGTCCGGGCGGGCGGCCAGCCCCGCCGGGAGGGTCATTGCGCCGGAAGCTTGCGAACCGCTTGACCGGGAGCGCTGGTCCACTGGGAGGCGCTGATGTCTGCGGACGCCAGATCGTCCGCAAAGGTCTCGGCGTCCTCGGCGCTCTTGAACGGCCCCACCAGCAGGCGGGCGCGCTCGGGCTCCTCGGCGACGAAGCCGTTCAGACCCTCGAACACGTCCCTGTGGCGCGATGCCAGCCGGCGGAACTGATCGGGCAAGCGGCCGGGGTCGGGCCCGCTGGCCAGCTGCACCCAGAAGCGGCGCCGGGCCGGAACGGCCGCCGCAGCCCGCGGGATCGCCGATGCAATGCGAACCGAGGACGGCGGCGGGGTCGCCGGTGCGCTGGCTTGCGGCGGCGGAGTCGCCGGGTTGGCGGGGCGAAGCAGGCGATCGATTTCGGCCAGCCGGTCGCGTGCAGGCTGCGCCTGGGCGGGCGGAGGCGCGACGTAAGTCGAATAGCTTGGGGCCGAGTAGGTTGGTGCCTGGGCGCTCGGTGCCGCGTAGCTGGGGGCCGGATAGCTCTGCGCCAGCGGGCCGGCAGCGCCAGGCATCACGCCAAGGTGCACGGCCGCCGCCTTGTCGTTCGGCCGCAGGGTCGCCAGCCGTCGCAGGAACGGGTCCATGGTTCCGGCCAGCCCGGGCAGCGCGCCGCTGACCGCGCTGCGCGCGCCGTCCACGTCGCCGGTGAGCGCCAGCACAAAGGCGCGGGCACGGATGGCGGCGCGGTCGCGGCGGGCGAGCAGCGGATCCAGGGTGCTGAGCGCCTCCAGCCGCTTGCCGCTGATCGCCAGGCTGAGCGCCAGCCGGCGGCGGGCCTCGTCGCGGTCGACCCCGCCGAGCACCAGCCGATAGTCGGCCTGGGCGCGCTCCTGCTGGCCGAGCAGGTCGAACGCCAGGCCGCGCTCCAGGGCCAATGCCGGGACCGACGCGCCCAGCCGCTCGGCCTCCGCAAAGGCGCGCAGGGCGGATGCCGGCTCCATCATCTGCAACAGGGCGGCGCCCTGCCCGATCCGCGGCACCCAGCTGCGCGGGTGCACTTCCTCGGCGCGGCCGTAGAAGCCGGCCGCCGCCTCCACGTCGCCGGTGTCGAGCGCCGCCTTCCCCGCCCCGACCAGCGCCTGGTAGTTGCGTGGGTCGATCGCCAGCAGCCGGACGTAACGGGCCAGCGCCGCGTGGGGGCTCTCGGCATAGCCGGGCACCGGCGCGGCCGGCGGCGGCGGCGCGTTCCCGCCGATATACTGGGCCTGGGCCGCAACGGGCAGGGCCACTGCAGCCGAGGCGATAAGCAGTCCGCGGATCATCCTCTCACCCCTGCCGCGGATTTGCTTGCCAGAAGCTTGCCGAGCCGCCGGGGAGCGGCGGGCCGTGGTCACGGGCAGGTGAGCCGTTGCCGCCGGGGCGCTGGCCACCGCCTGGCTACTGGTTGTTCTGCCGGTTGAGAAAGCGCGGAATGTCGAGCGGCTCGCGGCGGACGCTTGGGCTCGGCTGCGGATCCTCGACCTTGGCGGCACCGCGGGCGATGTTGCTCATCCGCTCGAACAGCGTGCCGCTGTCCCGCTGCCCGCGCGGCTTGGGAGCCTCCTCCACCTGGGCGACCGGCGGAGCGATCGGCGGCGTGCCGACCGGGCTGGTCAGGATATCGTCGCTGTCCAGCAACAGCTCGTCCGACGAGTCCTCGTTGTCGGAGCGCAGGTCCGGGCTGCTCGTCGGCGGGACGTGCGCAACCGGCGGCTTGGGCACGGCCGGGGCGGGCGCCGACACCGCGGCCGATGCCGTGGCAACGGGCGCGGCGCTGCCCCGTGCGCCCGGAAAGGCGAACACCTTGCTGGCGCCGGAGGCCGACTTGGACGCTTCCTCCGCCTCGATGCCGGTGGCGACCACCGACACGCGGATGCGGCCTTCCAGGTCGCCGTTGAAGGCCGAGCCCCAGATGATGTTGGCGTCGGGGTCGACCAGTTCCTTGATGTGGCTGGCGGCCTCGTCGACCTCCATCAGGCGCATGTCCTCACCGCCGACGATGGATACGATCACGCCCTTGGCGCCGCGCATCGACACGCCGTCGAGCAGCGGGTTGCTGATCGCCTTCTCGGCCGCCTCGATCGCGCGGTTCTCGCCGGACGCCTCGCCGGTGCCCATCATCGCCTTGCCCATCTCGCCCATAACGGCGCGCACGTCGGCGAAATCGAGGTTGATGAGGCCCGGCATGACCATCAGGTCGGTGATGCCGCGCACGCCCTGCTGCAGCACCTCGTCGGCCATCTCGAACGCTTCCTTGAAGGTCGTGTCCGAGTTGGCGAGGCGGAACAGGTTCTGGTTGGGGATCACGATCAGCGTGTCGACATGGGCCTGGAGCTCGTCGATGCCGGACTCGGCGGCACGGGCGCGGCGGGCGCCCTCGAACGCGAACGGCTTGGTGACCACGCCCACCGTCAGGATGCCGCGGTCGCGCGCGGCCTTGGCGATGACGGGAGCGGCGCCGGTGCCGGTGCCGCCGCCCATGCCGGCGGCGATGAAGCACATGTGCGCGCCGTCCAAAGAGCGCTCGAGCTCCTCGATCGTCTCCTCGGCCGCGGCGCGCCCGATCTCCGGACGCGAACCCGCACCAAGGCCCTGCGTGATCTTGGGGCCGAGCTGGACACGGCGATCGGCCAGGCTGTGGTTGAGCGCCTGCGCGTCGGTGTTGGCGACCAGGAAGTCGACGCCCTGAACGTCGCGGCGGATCATGTTGGCGATGGCGTTGCCCCCCGCACCGCCAACTCCGATCACGCTGATCCGCGGCCGCAACTCGTCCACGGCCGGACGAACAAAATCGATGCTCATGGCTGATCCCCCACTGGCGCGCCTAGCGCGTTGAACCCTCGGGACGAATCTATGAGTCAGCGGAGTCCGCCGCACAAGCGGAAAGTGGAGGATCGAGGCAAAAACGCGGCGGAGCGTGACCGCCCGGACTCACAGTGATTCAGAGTGGGACAAACCAGGCCTAATAGCCGCCCTTCATGGCCGCCATCAGCCGTCCCACCAGCCCCTGCGCGGGTTTGCGCTTGGCGGTCATGTCGCCGAGCACGATGTCGCGGATGTCGCCGCTGCCGCCGCTCGCCAGCATCGCCAGCCCGACCAGGGTGGCGAAGCCCGGGCCGCTGTGCGCGTCGGGCAGGCCGGTGAGCTGATTGGGCCGGCCGACCCGCACCGCCCGGCCCAGCACGCCCTGCATATAGTCGGCGATGTTGGTGAGCTCCGCCCCGCCGCCGGTCAGCACCACCTGCCGCCCGACCGCGCCGCCGAAGCCCAGTTCCTTGAGGCCCGCCTCGATCTCCGCGGTGATCTGCTCGACCCGCTGGCGGACCACCGTCATCAGCTGCGCGCGGCTGATCCGCATCGGCTCCGCGCCGTCCTCGGCCCCGATCGCCCTCGCTTCGATCATCTCATGATTGTCGCGTGGGGACGTCATGGCCGAGCCGTGGAAGCACTTCATCCGCTCGGCATCGCGGCGGCGCACGCCAAAGGCGGAGGCGATGTCGTCGGTGATGTCCTTGGCGCCGAGCGGGACCGAGCGGAGCCCGACCAGCATGCCGCCCATGTGCAGCGACACGTTGGTGACCTCCGCGCCCAGCTCGATCAGCGCCACGCCCAGCTGCCGCTCCTCCTCGCTGAGGCAGGCGAGCGCCGCCGCCACGGGCGCCGCGACGATCGCGTTCACGCCGAGGTGCGCTCGGCGAATGGTGAGATCGATATTGCGCAGGGGAGCCTGGTCGGCGGCGATGACATGGATGTCGACGCCCAGCCGGTCCGCGTGAAGGCCGACCGGGTGCACCACGCCCTGCACCCCGTCCAGGGTATACAGCGCCGGGTGCGCGTGAAGGACGACCTGGCCCGGCCGGTCGATGGCGCTCTTGCCCGCGCGGAGCAGTTCTTCAACGTCGGATTGCTCGACTTGGTGCCCGCCAAGCTCGACCTCGACGTTGGCCTCGTTGGAGGACAGGCCGCCGGCGCCGAAGCTGGCCCAGACCTCGTCGATGGTCGCGCCCGAGATGCGCTCGGCCTGCTCCACCGCCTCGCGCACCGCCGCCTCGCCGGCGTCCATGTCGACGATGTATCCCCGCTTCACGCCCCGGCTTTCGCGCTGGCCGGTACCGAGCACCCGCAGCCGCCCGTCGTCGTCGGTGGTGACGATCAGCGCGGAAACCTTGGAAGAACCGATATCCAGCGCGCCGATCAGCGGCTGGTTGGGTGGCGCCGCCATCAGCTGGGCGTTTCGGAAGCGAGATTGGCCAACTCCTCGGCCGCACCCTCGGGCAGCTGCACCGCCATCCGGCCGGGCACGCGCAGGTCGAACCGGCGATAGCCGCGCGCCAGCAGCCCCACGCGGCGGTCTTCCTTGGCGAACCGTTCAAGCGCCTTGGCGGCGGTGTCCGTACCCTCGGGCAGCATCAGCGTCTCACCGGAGGTAAAGGCGAGGTTCCAGCGCCGCTGACCGATCCAGGTAGCGGAATCGACCTGCGGCTTGAGCGTCGGCGCCGACGCGAGCAGCCGGCCCAGCGCCGCGGCCTGCCGGTTCGCGCCCGGCCCGATCAGCAGCGGCAGGTCGGGCATTCGGTCGACCGGCACGGGGGCGAGCACCACCCCGTCCGCATCGATCAGGGAAAGCTGCTGCCGGTTCTGCCACAGCGCCGCGGGCCGCCGCTCGACGATGTCGACCACCAGCTGGTCGGGCAGGCGGCGCGACACGCGCGCGTCTTCCACCCAGCCATAGCGCAGCAGGTTCGCGCGGATGGCGTCCACGTCGACCAGCAGCTGCGGCGGCTTGCCCCCGCCGGCCGAGGCTTCGGCCGCGCGGCTCAGTTCGGCGGTCACCACCTCGTCCACCAGCGCGCGGTCCATCTGCTTGAGGCCGACGATCTGATAGCCGTCCACGGCGAAGCCCGCCTGCCCCGCGGCGGTGCCGGCCGCACGCGCCGCCGTGGCCGGGATGTCCAGCGCGACCAGGGCGATCGTCGCGGTCGCCAGCAGGAACAGCAGAAAGGCCCCGCGGGCGAGCCCGGTGGCGCTCCGCTGCGGCGGGGGCAGCGCGCGGGCGAAGCCCTTGGTTCCGCGCGCGGGCGTCCTGCCCGAGCGGGCACGCCCGCCGCCGCGCCGGACGGCTTGCGCGTTCATTCGGGCGCCTCCGCGCTCTTCTTCGCACCGGCCAGGGCGTCCGCAATGATCCGCTCGACCAGCTCGCCATAGCTGATGCCGCGTTGCCTGGCCTGCTCGGGCACCAGGCTGAGCGGGGTCATGCCGGGCTGGGTGTTGACCTCCAGCAGGTACACGCCCGCCTCGCCTTGCGTGTCGTCCCAGCGGAAATCGGAGCGCGAAGCGCCGCGGCAGCCGAGCGTGCGATGCGCTGTGGCGGCCATGTCGAGCATGCTTTGCGCGATCTCGTCGGGGATCCGCGCCGGGCAGATATGCTCGGTAAGCCCGTCGGTGTACTTGCTATCAAAATCGTAGAAGCCGACCTTGGGCTTCAACTCGGTTACGCACAGCGCTTCGCCGCCGAGCACGGTCACGGTGAGCTCGTGCCCGGCGATGAACGGCTCGGCCAGCAGTCGGTTGAACTGCTTCCACGGTCCCTCGACATCGCGGCCGATCGGGTTGCCGGTGTTGCCGTCCGCGGTGACGATCGCCACCCCAACCGAGGAGCCCTCGTTGACCGGCTTCAGCACGTAAGGACGGGGCAGCGGGTCCGCGTCGTAGAGGCTCTCGCTGTCAACCATCCTGCCCTCCGGCATGCGCACGCCGGCGGGCACCAGCAGCAGCTTGGTCAGCTCCTTGTCGATGGCGATGGCGGAGGTGGTGACGCCCGAGTGGGTGTAGGGCACCCGCATCAGCTCCAGCATGCCCTGCACCGTGCCGTCCTCGCCCGGCGCGCCATGGAGCGCGTTGAAGACCACGTCCGGTTTCAGCTCGTCGAGCCGGTGCGCGACGTCGCGGTCCATGTCGACCTCGGTGACACGGCTCCACCCACGCTCGCGCAGCGCCTCGGCGACGCCGCGGCCGCTCATCAGCGACACCTCGCGCTCGGAGGACCAGCCGCCCATCAGCACCACGACATGCAGGTCCCGGTTCAACTGGCCACTCCCTCCTTCGAGATGAGCCTTCGATACGCTGCTCCGCAGCAACTCAGTCTCTCCTCAGGATGAGCGGAGGAAGGATCCCGCTCATGCTGAGGAGCCGCTGAGCGAAGTCGAAGCGGCGTCCCGAAGCACAGATGCACCAAATTCATCTAGCCACACCCACCCGCTGGATTTCCCATTGCAGCTCGACGCCGCTGTGCTCGGCCACCCGGCGGCGGACTTCGTCGCCCAGCGCCTCGATGTCGGCGCTCGACGCGCTACCGAGATTTAACAGAAAGTTGCAATGCTTTTCCGAGACCTGCGCGTCGCCCTGGCGGAGACCGCGGCAGCCGGCGGCGTCGATCACCTCCCAAGCCTTGCGTGGCAGCGGGTTCTTGAAGGTCGACCCACCGGTGCGGCTGCGCAGCGGCTGGGACTGCTCGCGGCTCTGGGCGATGCGGTCCATCTCGGCCTGGATCGCAGCTGGCTCGCCCGGTTCGCCACGGAAAGTGGCGCTGACCACTACCGCCCGCTCGGGCAGTTCGGAGTGGCGGTAGCTGTAGCCGAGCTCGTCGCGGCTGAAGGTTCGGACCTCGCCCGAGCGCAGCACCACCTCGGCCTCGACCAGCACGTCCTTCACCTCGCGGCCATAGGCGCCGCCGTTCATGCGAACGAACCCGCCCACCGTGCCGGGAATCGAGCGGAGGAACTCGATGCCGGTGATGCGGGCATCGCGCGCGGTGGACGAGACGAGAATGCCGCTCGCCCCGCCGCCGCACCGGAGCGTGACCTCGTCCAGGCGTTCGACCGTGGCGAACGGCTTGCCGAGCCGCACCACAACTCCGGGGAAGCCGCCGTCGCGCACGATCAGGTTGGAGCCCAGGCCAAGCGCCATCACCGGCACGTGGGCCGGCAGGTCGCGGAGGAACTGCTGCAGGTCGTCGCGGTCCGCCGGCTCGAACAGCCACCGGGCGGGTCCCCCGGACTTGAACCAGACCAGCGGCGCGAGTGGAGCTTGCAGGCGAAGCTTGCCGCGAGCTGTCGGCAAACGCTCGTCCTGAGCGGAGCGCAGCGCAGTCGAAGGGCGCCCTTCGACTTCAGGCCTGTTGGCCTTCCGCTCAGGACGAGCGAGATCAGCGCTGCCACTCACTTAACCGCCCTCGCCTCGCAAATGCCGTCCGCCAGCTTGGCCGCCCACTTGGTGATATCGCCCGCGCCCATGCAGATCACCATGTCGCCTTCCGCGGCGAGGTCGCGGAGGGTGTGGCAGAGGTCGTCCAGGTCGGCGACGGTCCGCACCATGCGGTGGCCGTGGTCGCGAATGCCCTCGGCCAGCGCGGCCGAGTCCACGCCCTCGATCGGCTGCTCGCCCGCGGCGTAGACCGGGGCGACCAGCACCACATCGGCGTCGTTGAAGGCGTTGGTGAAGTCCTCCATCAGGTCGCGGAGGCGCGAGTAGCGGTGCGGCTGGACGGCCGCGATCACCCGCCCCGACGCGCTCTCCCGCGCCGCCGACAGCACCGCCCGAATCTCGACCGGATGGTGGGCGTAATCGTCGATGACCAGCGCGCCGTCGACCTCGCCCACGCGGGTGAACCGGCGCTTGACCCCGCCAAAGTTGGCGAACCCGCGACGGATGGCCTCGTCGTCCATGCCGAGCTCAAGGCCGACCGCGATCGCCGCCAGCGCATTCTGGACATTGTGCCGGCCCGGCATAGGCAGCTGAACGCCCGCGATCGTCCGCCGCTCGCCCGAACGCTCCAGCACTACCGCATCGAAGCGCGATCCGCCGTCCGCCGGCGCGACGTTCTCCGCGCGCAGGTCGGCGGAAGCCGAGAAGCCATAGGTGACCACTCGCCGGTCGCGGATGCGGGACAGGAGGTTGCCCACTTCTGGATGGTCGATGCACAGCACCGCGAGGCCATAGAAGGGCACGTTCTCGATGAACTCAAGGAAGGCGTCCTTGACCGCGTCGAAGCTGCCGTAATGTTCCAGATGCTCGGGATCGATGTTGGTGACCACCGCAACCGTGCCGTCCAGCCGCAGGAAGCTGCCGTCGCTTTCGTCGGCCTCCACCACCATCCACTCGGACTTGCCCAGCCGCGCGTTGGAGCCGTAGCTGTTGATGATCCCGCCGTTGATCACCGTGGGGTCGATCCCGCCAGCGTCGAGCATGGCGGCGATCATCGAAGTGGTGGTGGTCTTGCCGTGGGTGCCCGCGACCGCGATGGTCTGCTGCATGCGCATCAGCTCGGCCAGCATCTCGGCCCGCTTGACCCGCGGCAGGCGACGCTCGGCCGCGGCCTGCACTTCGGGATTGTCGGCAAGAATCGCGGTCGAGCAGACCACCACCGCCGCCCCGTCGAGATTGTCGGCGCTCTGCCCGATCATCACCGGGATGCCGGCCTTGCGCAGCCCTTCAGTTACGTAGCTCTCCGCCATGTCCGAGCCCTGCACCTGGTAGCCGAGCTGGTGCATCACCTCGGCGATGCCCGACATGCCGATGCCGCCGATCCCGATGAAGTGGATGGTGCCGATGTCGGTCCCGAACGCCTTCACGCAGCGGCTCCGGCGGGGCTCAGGCCCGTGGGCGCAGCCGAAGCGCGGGCGGGACCCACGGCGACGGGTGCCTGCTTGTCCGCAACCAGCTCGACCAGGTCGGCTAGGTCACGCGTGGCGTTGGGCCGGCCCACCGACAGCGCCCGCGCCGCCGCGTTGGCCAGCGCCTCGGGATCCGCCGCCAGCGCCTCGATCTGCCGCGCCAGCCCGGCGGGCGTGAAGTCCTTCTGCGCGATCATCCGCGCGCCGCCGGCCCGCGCCATCTCCCGCGCGTTGAAGGTCTGGTGGTCGTCGGTGGCGATCGGCAGGGGCACGAGGATCGCCGGCCGACCCGCCACCGTCAGTTCGGCGATGGTGGAAGCGCCCGAACGCGCGATCACCAGATGCGCGTCGGAAAGCTTGGCCGGCATGTCCTCGATGTAGGTCGACAGCTCGGCCGGGATCTCCAGCATGCGGTAGGCGTCGCGCACCTGCTCGATGTCGTCCGGCCGGCACTGCTGCACCACCTGCAGGCGGTGGCGGAGCGAGGGCTCCAGCGCGCCCAGCCCCGCGGGCACCACCTGCCCCAGCACGGAAGCGCCCTGGCTGCCGCCGGTCACCAGCAGCTTCAGCGGCGAATATTCGTCGAACGGCGGGAACGGCTGCTGACCGATCCGCACGACCGACTCGCGCACGGGATTGCCGACCAGCACCGTCTTGTCGCGGTGCGCGGGCTTCAGCCGCTCGAGCTGCGGGTAGGCGGTGGCGATCACCTTCGCATTGCCGGCGAGCAGCCGGTTGACCCGGCCCAGCACCGAGTTCTGCTCGTGCAGCACGGTGGGCACGCCCAGGCTGCCCGCCGCGAGCAGCGCGGGAAAGGCCGGGTAGCCGCCGAAGCCGATCACCGCGTCCGGCCGGTGGTTGCGGTAGAGCGCCCGCGCGTCGCTGCGACCCTTGAGCACGCTCCTGACGCCGCGGAGCAGCGCCAGTGGGTTCTTCGTGATGCGTCCCGCCGCGAGCACCTCCACCGGCACGCCCTCGAACAGGCCGGGGATGCGGCGGCCCCGCTCGTCGGTGATCAGCAGCACGCCATGGCCTCGCCGCTTCAGCTCGGCGGCGAGCGCATGGGCCGGGATCATGTGGCCGCCGGTCCCTCCGGCGGCGAGTACGAAGTTCATGGACCGAGCAACCTCACGGGGCGCCCTCCCCGCTCCACTTCACGACATAGGGCGAGCGCTTCAGATACGGGTTCCGCCGGGTAAAGGCGAGCAGCAGTCCCATGCCGACCGACAGCGCCAGCATGGAGCTGCCGCCGTAGGAGATGAACGGCAGGGTCATGCCCTTGGATGGGGCGAGGTGGACGTTGACCAGCATGTTGA
>NZ_CADCWA010000044.1 GCF_902806285.1 uncultured Sphingomonas sp.
GCGCGTGACCACGGCCGGGGAGCGGAGCTAGTCAGCCGTGAAATAGGCTGAGAGCCGCGTCTTTCTGCGGGCTTTCCGGGCTCGGGAAGTATCCGGGTTTGCAGGAGCGGCCGCGGTCGAGCGCGAAAACCCTGCAAACCGCCATGGCCGTTGCGGCTCAGGGCGGGACATGATTCGCTCGGCGGCATCACGGCAGGAAGCCCGCCGATGCGCCCGAAGCAGCCCACGGCGGAAGATCAGGACGACCTGTTCCGTGCCAGGCTGGCGAACCTGGTGGACCGGCGGCATCCGCTGGTGCGCTTGGCCGGGCTGATCGACTGGGGCCGGTTCGAGGCGGCGTTCGGGCCCCTCTACACGGACGCGACCGGCCGTCCCGGGCTGCCGACGCGGCTCATGGTCGGGCTGCACCTGCTCAAGCACATGGACGGGCTGTCCGACGAGGCGGTCTGCGCCCGCTACCTCGACAGCCCGTACGCGCAGCTCTTTTGCGGCGAGACCCACTTCCGGCACGGCCTGCCGCTGGACCGCTCCTCCATGACCCGCTGGCGCCGGCGCATCGGGCCTGAGCGGCTGGAGGTGCTGCTGACCGAGAGTCTGGCCGCGGCACGGCAATGCGGCGCCGTCGAGGAGAAGCACCTCCGGCGCGTCACCGTCGACACCACGGTCGCGCCCAAGGCGGTGACGCATCCCACCGACAGCAAGCTGCTCCACCGCGGCATCGAGATCCTGGCGCGCCTGGCTCGCCGCCACGGGGTGAGGCTGCGCCAGTCCTACCTGCGGGTGGCCAAGCGGGCGCGGCGCGAGGCCGCCAAGCTGATCCACTCCGGCCGTCGCCGCCAGGCGGAGCGGCAGGTCCGGCGGCTCCGCACCTGGCTCGGGCGGCTGTTCCGCGACATCGGCCGCAAGATCGCCGGGGATGCCGCAGCCGCGGCCGCCTTCGACGGACCACTGGCGCTGATCGCCCGGCTGCTGAGGCAGCGGCGCGAGGATCGCGGCCGCGACAAGCTGTACTCGCTGCACGCCCCCGAGGTGGAGTGCATCGGCAAGGGCAAGGCGCATGCCCGCTACGAGTTCGGCGTGAAGGTCTCGATCGCCACGACCAATGGCGCCGCGCCCGGCGGGCAGTTCGTGCTCGGCGCGCGCGCCCTGCCCGGCAACCCCTACGACGGGCACACCCTCGCCGCCCAGATCGCCCAGACCGAGCGCCTCACCGGCGTCGGGGTCGAGCGCGCCTACGTCGACCGCGGCTACCGCGGCCACGACGCCGACCGCGCCCGCGTCATCCTCTCCGGCCAGAAGCGCGGCCTCACCCCGACCATGCGCCGCGAGCGGCGGCGGCGCGCCGCCATCGAGCCCGTCATCGGCCATATGAAGAGCGACGGCCACCTCGGCCGCAACTTCCTGCTCGGCACGGAGGGCGACGCCGCGAACCTCATCCTCGCCGCCGCGGGCCACAACCTCCGCCTGCTCCGCGCCTGGCTCGCGCGCCTCCTTGCGCTTCTGCTCAGCTCGCTCCTCGCCGCGCACAGGATGGGTCTCGCCCGTCCAGCGCGGCTCGCGGACGCCTGAGGACGGCGTTCTTCACGGCCGACTAGGCTAGACTGGCGCGCTGGTTTGTCCGGATCGAGAGCGAGGTCGAGGATGGTGAGCCGGGTAGCGGCCCGGAGGCGACCTGCCTAGGACATCCCGAGCTGAAGGACGTCACTCAGCTCATCCAGTTCCCGCCGTCGATGTTGTAGGTCTGCGCCACGATGTAGTCGGCGTCGGCGCTGGCCAGGAAGGTGGCGAGGCCGCCGATCTCCCCAGGCCGCGCCATGCGGCCGAACGGCACCGCTTCGCCCACCCGGCGCTTCTTCTCGCCGGGCGGCAGGTTCTCGTACTTCGCGAAGCGCGCATCGACGTCGTCCCAGTGCTCGTTGTCCACCACGCCCGGCGCGATGGCATTTACGTTGATGCGGTGCTTGATGAGGTCGAGCCCCGCTGACTGCGTGAAGCTGATGATTGCGGCCTTGGTCGCGCAGTAGACGCCGACCACGGCCTCCCCGCGGCGGCCGGCTTGGGAGGCCATGTTGATGATCTTGCCGCCCTGCCCCCGTGCGATCATGCCGCGCGCCACGGCCTGCGTCGTAAAGAACACGCCCGCCACGTTGACGGCGAAGAGCTTGTCGTAGCTGGCCCGCGTGATCTCCACGATGGGCGCGGCCTCGAAGAGGGCGGCGTTGTTCACGAGGATGTCGATGCCCCCAAGGGCGCCCTCGACCTCGGCCACGGCGGCGTCGATGCTGTCCTGCCGCGTCACGTCCATCTGGACGGCGATGGCGCCCTCGATGCCCGCTGCCGCTTCTCGTGCGCGGTTGATGTTGATGTCGGCGATGGCGACCTGGGCGCCTTCGCGCGCGAACCCCTCCGCAAAAGCCAGGCCGATGCCGCGCGCGGCGCCGGTGATGAGGGCGCGCTTGCCTTGGAGTCTCATTGTCTGTGTCCGTTTCCGTCGAATCGGTGAATCTTGTCCGCTTCCGGCGTCAGGAAGATCGTGTCCCCGTGGCTCAGCCCCACCTCGCCCCCGGTCCGCACGGTAATCATGGGCGCGAGGCCCGTCTCATGGACGTGGAAGAAGGTGTCGCTGCCCAGATGCTCCGACACGCCCACGACTCCGCGCCACATCCCTTCGGTGGGCGAGATGCGGATATGCTCGGGCCGGACGCCGATGGTATGGGCGCCGTGGCGCTGCGCCTCAGGCCCATCGAACAGGTTCATCTTGGGGCTGCCGATGAAGCCCGCGACAAACGTGTTCCTCGGGCTGCGGTAAAGCTCCAGCGGCGAGCCCACCTGCTCAATGCGCCCGGCGTTCAGGACAACGATCTTGTCGGCCATGGTCATGGCCTCCACTTGGTCGTGGGTGACGTAGATCATCGTGGTGCGGAGCTTCTCGTGAAGCTCGCTGATCTCCATCCGCATGCCCACCCGCAGCGCGGCGTCGAGGTTGGACAGCGGCTCGTCGAAGAGGAAGGCGGCCGGTTCGCGCACGATGGCGCGGCCGATGGCGACGCGCTGGCGCTGCCCGCCGGAAAGCTGCCCCGGACGGCGGTCGAGGTAGTTCGTCAAGTTCAGGACCTTGGCCGCGCCTTCGACCCGCTGGTCCTGCTCGGCCTTGGACATCCCTGCCATGCGCAGCGGAAAGGCGATGTTCTTGCGGACGGTCATGTGAGGATAAAGTGCGTAGCTCTGGAACACCATCGCGAGGCCGCGCTTGGCGGGCGGCACGCCGGTCGCGTCCGTCCCATCGATCACGATGCGGCCGGCGGAGGTGTCCTCCAGCCCCGCGATCAGGCGGAGGAGCGTAGATTTTCCGCAGCCCGACGGGCCCACGAAGACGACGAACTCGCCATCCCCGATGTCGAGGTCGAGCGGCGGGATGACTTCGACGTCGCCGAAGCGCTTGGTCACGCCGGAAAGGGTGATCTGTCCCATGGTCGTTCCTTACTTGACGGCGCCGAAGGTGAGCCCGCGCACCAGCTGTTTCTGCGAGAACCAACCCATGATGAGGATCGGGGCGATGGCCATCGTCGAGGCCGCCGAAAGCTTGGCGTAGAAGAGGCCCTGGGGGCTGGAGAAGCCCGAGATGAACTTGGTCAGCGGGGCCGCATTGGTCGTGGTGAGGACGATGGTCCAGAATGCCTCGTTCCAGGCCAGGATGATGTTGAGGAGCAGCGTGGACGCGATGCCGGGGATCGCCATCGGCGTGAGCACGTACAGGATCTCGCTCCAGAGCGTCGCGCCGTCCATCCGCGCGGCCTCTAGGATTTCGCCCGGGATCTCGCGGAAGTAGGTGTAGAGCATCCAGACGATGATCGGCAGGTTGATGAGCATGATCACCACCACGAGGCCGATGCGGGTATCCAGCAGGCCGAGGCGGATGAAGATCAGGTAGATCGGCACCAGCACGGCCACGCCCGGCATCATCTTGGTGGAAAGCATCCACATCAGGAGGTCCTTGGTCTTGGCCCCCGGCACGAAGGCCATGGACCAGGCCGCTGGGATCGCGATCAGCAGCCCCAGCGCCGTGGAGCCCAGCGCGATGACGACCGAGTTCCAGAAGTAGTCGAAGTAGTCCCGCTGGTTCTGGACATCGTAGTAGTTCTTGAGCGTCCAGTCGAAGCCGAACCACATGGGCGGCGAGGCCACCGCCTGCGGCTCGGGCTTGAAGGAGGTGAGGATCGTCCAAAGGATCGGGAAGGCGATCAGGAGCGCCACCCCCCAGGCGGCGATGGTGAAGACGGCTTTGCGCGGCGTGCTGACGGCTCGGGCCATGGGTCCTGCTCCTTACGCGTCGAGGTTCTTGCCGATCGCGCGCATCAGGAAGATGGCGACGATGTTGGCGAGGATAACGGCGACCACGCCCCCGGCGGCGGCGGTGCCCACGTCCGAGTCGAGGATCGCTTCCTTGTAGACGAGGAAGGTCAGCGTAGTGGATTGCGAGCCCGGACCACCGTTGGTCGT
>NZ_CADCWA010000045.1:0-1939 GCF_902806285.1 uncultured Sphingomonas sp.
GGCGCCGTCGAGGGCTGGCTCAAGGACGCGGGGCTGCGGTCGGAGCCCATGGTCCGAAGGCGCATGGAACTCCACGTCCTGCCGATGTTGGGCAAACGCCTGTTGGGCGAGGTCGAGCAAAGGGATGTTGCTGCCCTGCTGCGTGACCTGCGCCATTCGAAAGGTCTCACTGCCGGGATCAACCGAGTGCGGGGCAGCCTCTCCGCCATTTGGGGGTGGGCCGAGGCGCAGGGCGAGGCCAAGCGCAACCCGGTGCGGGCGACGGCCAAGGTTCCTGAGCCCTCCTTGCAGCGCGAGCGGGCTGGGACGATCCGCGTCCTGGCCGTGGAAGAAATGGCAGCGATCTGGCGCGCCGCCAGGGCTGACCCATCGCCCATCGTTGCAGCTTTGCTGCTCCGAGAGACGACCACCGTCGTCACTACCCGAGGATCCGGCCCGTTACGCCACTTGTGCCGGTTGCAGCGGCAACGCTGGCAGCTGACCAGGAGCCCAAAGGTTCGGCGCCGTTGCCACCGCTTCCCGAGGTGGTGGCAACCGGGTGAAGCCGCACCGGGCTGCCTTTGATTAGGGCCTGTTGACGTTGGGGATTCTCACGGCCTGCCGTTCATGATTCAAGCTCCGCTCTGGCGGGGGCTGTGCGTGCTGGATCGGGATCGGTTCGTGGTGGGCGACACGGCGTGGGAGAAGGTTGCGCCGCTGCCGCCGGGCAAGCCGACCGACCCCGGCGCGACTGGGAAGGACAACCGGCTGTTTCTCGAAGCGGTGCTGTGGCGGGGGCGCTCGGGTGTGCCCTGGCGCGATCCGCCCGGCGCTTTCGGCAGATGGAACAGCGTCTTCCAGCGCTTCCGCCGTTGGGCGAAGGGCGGCGTGTTCGAGCGCGCCTTCGCATGACTGTCCGGCGAGCCGGACTTCGAATACGCCCTGGTCGACGGCACCGTTGTCACCGCCCACCGGAAAGCGAGTGGCGCAAAGGGGGGACCCAAGCCCAGGCCATCGGACGCTCGCGCGGCGGCCTGGCCACCAAGGTCGCCGCCCTCGCCGGCGCGCTCGGCAACTCGGTGCGCTTCGTGCTGCCGCCCGGCCGGCGGCACGACAGCGTCGCGTGCCGCCGCTGATCGAGGGCGTGGCCTTCGGCGCCCTGCCCGGCGGCGAGGCGTTCGACGTGGACTGGATCAGGGCGGACCTCGACGCCCGCGGCGCCGCGGCGGTGATCCCGCCCAAGGCCGGCCGCAAAGGCCACGTCGACTTCGACCGCGCCATGCACGGCTGGCGCCACCTGATCGGGAACACCTTCGCCAAGCTGAAGGAGTTCAGGGCCGTCGCCACCCGATACGACAAGACAGACACCAGCTACGCCGCCGCCATCCACCTCGCCGCCACCGTCGTCGCGTCACGATGGCCGTCAACAGGCCCTAGTTGGACCCGGGGCGTCCGGAGCACCCTCGATTGTGCCACGGGCCGATCGGCCCCGGAGCACGCCCGCTAGAGTTCCCCAGCGGGACGCCCCACGCCGGCAGCTCGAGGGAGGGAGCGGTGGAGGTCATCTATCCCCGCTGTGCCGGTCTGGACGTGCACAAGGACACGGTTGTGGCCAGTGCGCGCCTAGCCGACGGACGCGAAGTGAGCGTGGAGGTGCAGACCTTCGCCACGACGGACGGCCGGGCTGCTCGCGCTTTCCGCCTGGCTGGCTGAGCGCGGCTGCACGCACCTCGCCATGGAGGCGACGGGTGTCTACTGGAAGCCGGTCTGGCACGTGCTGTCGGATGGCGACTTCGCGGGCTGTCCTAACTAGGGTCGAGCCCCATAAACGGGATTCACGCGACGCCCGGATCGTGATTCACCCTTCCGGTCGGCGGGAGGAGTGGGAAGTCGCCTTCGGAATTCTAGCTGAACGACCGGCAGTGGCGGCGGCTTCGGCCGCGGCTGCCGGACAGAGGCG
>NZ_CADCWA010000045.1:1949-4029 GCF_902806285.1 uncultured Sphingomonas sp.
GCCGCAGGCAGCTTGCGCATGTCCACCTGTTTCATGCCGCCCAACTGGGTGGATGGTCAGCCGCTTCAACTCCACCCTGGCCGGCTCAATAACTAGGGTCGAGCCCCATAAACGGGATTTCAATCAGGCGCGGATCGTGACTCGCGCTCGACGTCGGCGCGGGGATGGAGCGTGTCCAGGGAGTTCTGGCTGAACGACCGGCGGTGGCGGCGGCTTCGGCCGCGGCTGCCGGACAAGCCGCGCGGCGTGCCGGGGGTGGACGACCGGCGCGTGGTCAGCGGCATCGTCCACGTGCTGCGCTCCGGCGGGCGGGCGCTGGGTGGACGCCCCGTCCGCCCACGGCCCGCGCAAGACCCTCCACAACCGCTTCGTGCGCTGGGCCGCCAAGGGCGTCTGGCGAGCCGTGTTCGAGGCCCTCGCGGCCGCGGGCGGTCCACCGGCGGAAGCGCCGCTCGACAGCACGCATGTGAAGGCGCACCGCTGCGCCGCGGGCGGCAAAGGGGGCGGCGCGCCCAGGCGCTCGGCGCCAGCCGGGGGGGCCGCACCACCAAGCCCCACGCCCTGGGCGACGGCCTCGGCCGCCCGCCGGCCTTCCTGCTGACGCCCGGCCAAGCCGCCGACCGCCGCGCCGCCGAGGCCCTGCCGCGGGACCTGCCGCCCGACGCGCGGGTGGTGGCGGACCGGGCCTACGACACCGACGCGGTCCGCGGGCGGATCCAGGCGCAAGGCGCGGTGCCCAACATCCCTCCCAAGCGGAACCGGCGCTGGAAGCCCCGCTTCAGCCCCGCCCCCCACCGCGGCCGCAACGCCGTCGAGCGCATGTTCGGCCGCCTCCAGGACTTCCGCCGCATAGCCACCCGCTACGACAAGCCCGCCGCCGACTTCCTGGCAACCGTCCACCTCGCCGCGGCCGTCAGCTACTGGCTATGAGGCCTCGCATCTAGGCACCGCCGATCGATTCACCTTGTTGGCCGTTCCGCCCCTGCGTGGCCAAGTCCGTTGCCCTGTCAAACGCCGGCGACTTGGGTTAGCAGCACTCGTCTTGGTCCGGATGTCGAGGTCGGGAAGCGTGCGCCGCGTTTGTGTCTTTTCGGGGTCGAGCCCCGGCCAGCATCCCGCCCACCGTCGAGCCGCATCGGAGATCGGTTCGCTGCTGGCGCGGGAGGGCGTCGGGCTGGTCTACGGCGGCGCGTCCGTCTGGCTGATGGGCGCGGTCGCCGACGCGGCCCGCCGGGCGGGCGGCGAGGTGATCGGGGTCATCCCGCGGAGTCTCGTCGAGCGGGAGGTCGCCCATACCGGGCTGGACGACCTGCGCGTCGTGGGCTCCATGCACGAGCGCAAGGCGCTCATGGCCGAGTTGTCCGACGCCTTCGTCGCCCTGCCGGGCGGCATCGGCACCTTGGAGGAGATCTTCGAGGTCTGGACCTGGGGCCAACTCGGGAGTCATGCCAAGCCCTGCGCCCTGCTGAACACGCGCGGCTTCTACGACCGACTGCTCGGCTTCCTCGACCACGTGGTGGACGAAGCGTTCCTGAAGCCCGTGCACCGCGGCATGTTGGTGGCGTCTTCCGATCCCGAAAAGCTGCTCGACGTGATCGCGGAGTATCGCGTGCCCACCGAGACCAAGTGGATTGCTCGCGATGAACGATGAAGCGTCGTGGCCGCGCGTCGGGTGCGGGGCCGCGATCATCGACGGCGGCAAGCTGTTACTGGTGCGGCGAAGGCGCGATCCCGAGGCGGGATGCTTGGGCCTTCCGGGCGGCAAGCTCGATACGTTCGAGCCGGTGGCCGACGCGACCGCCCGCGAGATTCGCGAGGAACTCGGCATCGCCGTCAGGCCGACCGAATTGATTTGTCTCGTGGATCAGATCGATCGGATTGCAGGACATCACTGGGTCGCGCCAGTGTTTCGCATCGAGCGGTATGAAGGAACGCCCTCCATCATGGAGCCGGACGCGCTGTCGGACATGGGTTGGTTCGATCTCGACACTCTGCCGGCCCCGCTGACGCAGCCTACCGAGCAAGCCGTCGCTGCCTTTAAGCAATGGGCATGACAGTTGAACGTGGTGTTTCCGATGAC
>NZ_CADCWA010000045.1:4039-4476 GCF_902806285.1 uncultured Sphingomonas sp.
CGCGGGCGCAAGCTGCTGCTCGTCAAACGCCTCCGCCCGCCCGAGGCGGGCCATTGGGGCCTGCCCGGCGGCAAGGTGGACTGGCTCGAACCTTTGCCCGACGCGGTCGCCCGCGAGGTCGATGAGGAGCTCGGCCTCGCGATCCGGCCGCGGCACCTCCTGTGCGTCGTGGACCAGATCAACCGCGAGAGAGGCGAACACTGGGTCGCGCCCGTCTACCTTGTGGAGGACGCGGAAGGTGAGCCGCGGGTTTTGGAGTCTGCCGCACTCGCCGAGTGCGGCTGGTTCGCCCTCGACGCGCTGCCCGAGCCCCCGTTGCTGGAGGAATATCCGAGGGTGCGGCCGCTCGTGGAAGGGACAGGACCACTCAACAAGATGCTCACGGAGTCAGGGTTGGGCTACGACGCCAACGAGTTGCTAGCCGAGAGTAAGCGCGG
>NZ_CADCWA010000046.1 GCF_902806285.1 uncultured Sphingomonas sp.
GCACGCGGACCTCCTCGACGGGATCGTGCGCCATGGTCGCCTGCAGATAGTCGCCGAGCGCGTCCCAGCTGGCGATCAGCGGGCGCCCCTCGATCCGGGTTTCCAGCAGCCTCAGCGCGGTTGCCCGGGCGATCGCCAGCGCGCCGATCACCCCGTCGGTGAGGCCCTCGCGCCGGAGTGCGTCGGGCGAAGCGGACAGCAATGGCCCGACCCCGCCGAAGGTGGAAATCAGCCGCTTCGCCAGTGGCTTGGTGTCCCGGCGCGGGATGGCTAAAGTCAGCAGATATTCAACCAGTTCGTGGTCGAGCAGGGCCTCACCGCCGCCGTCAAGCAGCCGCTGGCGGAGGCGGGCGCGGTGGCCGTCGGAGCCGACCGGCTTGTTGTCCGACGGCAACAGGTTAGGCTGGACGGGCGGCAAGCGGCGGTGCTCCTTCGTGCCGGTGGCGGAACGGTTGTAGTGATTCGAGGTTTGAAGACAACGATGGTGGCGCGGACGTAATGGACCAACTGACGGGTGAGCAAGCTCCCCACCAGGAGGTCGTCTTCCGGCGCCGCTGGCCCCGCGCGCTCGGTTGGGGGCTCTTGGGGTTTCTGGGCCTGCTGCTGGTTGCCCTGTTGGTCGTGTGGACGCAGCGTCGGCCGCTCGCCAACGACGTCCTCGCGCGCGAAATGGAGCGTCGCGGCGTTCAGGCGACCTACCGGCTCGACCGGGTCGGGCTCCGGACCCAGCAGATCAGCAATCTGGTGATCGGCGACCCGGCCGATCCCGACCTCACCGCACGGGTCGCGCAGGTGCAGATGCGCATTCACCTCACCGGGCGGGTCGAGATCTACCGGGTGGTGGCCCGCGGCGTGCGGCTGAACGGCCGGGTGGTCAACCGGCGAGTCAGCTGGGGGCAGCTCGACCGGCTGTTGCCGCCGCCCAGTGGCAAGCCCTTCACCCTGCCCGACGTCACGGTCGATGTGGCGGACACCTCCATCTCGCTGCTGACGCCTTACGGGCCGCTGGGCGTGGCGGTGGAAGGCGCGGGCAATTTGACCGGCGGCTTCCGCGGCCGGCTCGCGGCCGCCAGCCCGCACCTCGACGCGGGCCGCTGCACCCTGTCCGGCATGCGCGCGGCGGTTGCGATCTCGGTCAGCGCGCGGCGGCCGCGGGTCAGCGGTCCCCTGGCGGCAAGCAGCTTCCGCTGCCCGGCGAGCAACATCGCGATTCGCCAGCCGCGGTTCGAGATCGACAGCCGGTTCAGCGAGGCGTTCGAGCGGTTCACAGGCCGCGGCCGGATGAGCGCCGCCGCCCTGGCCGCCGGGGTGAACGGCCTGGCGGGGATGAACGCCGACCTGACCTTCGCGGGCGAGCCGACGCGCATCCTGGGCTCGGTCAGGCTCGCCGCACGCGGCGCGCGGTTGAGCGAGATCCGGGCGGAGCGCACCCGGCTGGACGGCCGCTATCTGCTGAACGCTGCGGGGGGCAGCATCACCCTGGTAGCCGGCTATGCCGCGCAGGATGCGGACCTCGCGCCCGCGCTGACGGCCGGCTTCACGGATGCGCTGGGCGGCGCGAAGGACACGCCTCTGGAGCCGCTGGCCGCTGCGCTCCGGCGCGGGATCGAGGGTGCGACCCGGCAGATGGACGCGGCCGGCAGCCTGCGGCTGGTCAACTTTCCCGGCGGCGGGGCGGTGCGGATCGAGACCGCGGACGTCCGGAGCGCGTCGGGCGCGCGCATCCAGGTGGGCGGGGGCGACGGGATCACCTATTACTGGCCGGGCAGCCGGCTGCGGATCGACGGGAATATCGCGACGCAGGGCGGCGGGCTGCCCACGACCCGCATCGCGCTCAGCCAGCCGCGCAGCGGGGCGCCGATGAGCGGGACGGTGCGGATGGCGCCCTACGCCGCGGGCGACGCCCGGCTGGCGCTGGCGCCGATCAACTTCGCCGCGGGCAGCGATGGTTCGACCAGCATCCGGACGGTGGCGCTGCTCGACGGGCCGTTGTCGGGCGGCGAGGTGCGCGGGCTGCGCGTACCGATCAACGGGCGGATCGGGCGCGGCGGAGCGCTGGAGTTCGGCCGCGGCTGCAGCGACGTGCGCTTCGCCTCCCTGCGGCTGGGCGGTCTGCGGCTCGGCAGCACCAGCCTGCCGGTCTGCGCAACCGGGCGCGCGATCGTCTATCGCGCCCCCGGCAGCGGCGTGCGGGTGGGAGCGGGCACGAGCAACCTTGCGCTGAACGGCCGCCTGGGCTCCTCGCCCTTCGCGCTGCGCTCGAGCCAAGCGACCTTCACCGGCCCGGAGGACTTCCGGCTGGCGGGGGTGAACGCCCGCATGGGACGTCCGGAATCGCCGATCCTGCTCAACGCCGGCACGGTGGCCGGCACCTTCGGCGGCAGCGGCATCCGCGGTCGCTTCACCGACGGCGACGGAGTGATCGGCCGCGTGCCGATCGCGCTGAGCGAGATGTCCGGCAACTGGCTGCTCTACCGCTCGCGGCTGACGATCGATGGGGCGGTGACCGCGTCCGACCGCATGGACGCGCCGCGCTTCTACCCGCTGCGCAGCGAGGATATGCGGTTCACGCTGGCCAACGACCGCATCCGGGCGAACGGCACGCTGCGGCACCCGGCTACCGGCACGCGGGTGACGGAGGTGGCGATCGATCACCGGCTGTCGACCGGGACCGGCGGGGCGACGCTGGACGTGCCCGGCATCGCCTTCGGGCCGCGGCTGCAGCCCGAGCAACTGACGCGCCTGACCGAGGGTCAGATCGCCTTGGTCAACGGCACGGTCTACGGCCAGGGCCGGATCGCCTGGAGCGGCGAGGGCGGGGTGACCTCGACCGGCGAGTTCAGCACCGACGACCTGGATCTGGCCGCCGCCTTCGGTCCGGTCAGCGGCATCAGGGGCACCATGCGCTTCACCGACCTGCTCGCACTGGAGACCGCGCCGGGGCAGACGGTGCAGGTCGCGAGCATCAACCCCGGCATTCTGGTCGAGAACGGGGTGATCACCTACCAGCTGCTGCCCGGCCAGCAGGTGAGGGTCGAAGGCGGACGCTGGCCCTTCATGGGCGGCGAACTGATCCTGCGCGAAACGGTGCTCAGCCTAGGCCGGCCGTCGGCCAAGCGGCTGACCTTCGAGGTGCGGGGCCTCGACGCCAACCGCTTCGTCCAGAGCTTCAGCTTCAGGGAGATCGGCGCGACCGGCATCTTCGACGGTGTTCTGCCGATGATCTTCGACGAGAGCGGCGGGCGGATCGTCGGCGGCCGGCTCGACTCGCGCCCGCCGGGCGGGAGCCTCGGCTACAACGGCGTGGTCAACCGCGCCAACCTCGGCACCATGGGCAATATCGCCTTCAACGCGCTGCGCGACCTGCGCTTCCGCTCCATGATCATCCGGCTGGACGGCGACCTCGCGGGCGAGTTCGCGACCCGGCTGACCATCGACGGGGTGGCGCTGGGCGGAACCACCCGGACGCAGCGACTGATCCGCAGCGTCACCAGCAAGCTGCCGATCCGGCTCAATGTCACCATCCGCGGGCCGTTCCGCGCGCTGATCGCGACGGCCAAGTCGATGCGCGATCCCCGCGCGATCATCTCCACCACCCTCGACCGGCCGCTGGAGGAGATCCCCGGCATCACCACCGAGGTGCGGCGCCGCGAGGAAGAAACCAGCCAGACGCAGACGCCCGTCGCCGAAGAGATCACCCCCGAGCCCCCCACGAGGTCCCGCCCATGAATGCCGTCGCTCTGCGCTTGTCCGTCGCCGCGTTGCTCCTGCCGGCGCTGGCCGGGTGCATCTCCGTGAAGACGCCGGAGAAGCCCATCGAGATCAACCTCAACGTGACCATCCGCCAGGAAGTGCTGGTGCGGCTGCAGCGCGACGTGGAGCAGCTGATCGACCAGAACCCGGATGCGTTCCCGGGCACAACGCCGCAGCAGCCGCAGACCCGGCCGAACCCGGGGTCGCGGAGGTGAGACCGGTGCGGGCGATGTTGGCCGCGGCTGCGATCCTCGGTGCGGGGCCGCTTGCGGCGCAGGGGCCGTCGGCCCTGGCGCAGGCGCGGGCGGCCGGCGCAGTGGGCGAGCGCTTCGACGGCTACCTCGGCTATGCCGCCCAGCCTTCGTCAGGGGCGGTGAGGACGCAGACGGAGACGGTGAACATCCGCCGCCGCGCGCTCTACACCGGGCTCGCCGGCCGCCGCGGAGTCAGCCCGCAGGAAGTCGGGATCACCGCCGGTTGCACCCTGCTGGGGCGGGTAGCGGCCGGCGAGTCCTATCTATTGAGCGACGGGGTCTGGCGGCGGCGGCTGGCCGGGCAGCCTGCGCCGGTGCCGGACTATTGCCGAGGCAACTGAGCAGCTACTCCCCCTCGGGGGATGAACAGGTGAAACTGTCCCCCGGACAGCTTCAGCCATGTCCGGGGGACATGGCGACCTGTTCATCATGCGCAGCATGACGGAGGAGTGTCGTCGACCTCTCCTCGCACCCCTCCGGCGCTTCGCGCCATCTCCCCCAAGGGGGAGGAGCTGGCCAGACCCACACGGTTGACGACCCGCGCCGCTCTTTCTAAAGGGGCGGCGCCTTGGCGGGCTCCGACGCCGCCATGTCCCTTGCCTTTCGCGGACCGGCGCTCACTTCCCGAGCGTCGCCGCGCACATGGAGAGTAGGTCATGGCGGAAGAGGAGCCCGGGCAGGATCCGAAGCTTCCCCCCGATGCGCGGCTCGACCGGCTGGAACAGCGGCTCGAGCGGGCGCAGCGCGAGGAAGCGCTCAGGACCGGCCGGGGACCTGCGCCGGATGCCAATGAGCAGCTCGGCCAGCGGGTTCTCGCCACCTTGATCGGGGGACTGCTGGGCGGCACGCTGATCGGCTGGTTGCTCGACCAGCTGTTCGGGACGTGGCCGCTCCTGTTTATCACGCTGATGGTGCTCGGCACTGCGGCGGGGTTCTGGAGCATCATCAGATTGTCGATGGCGAAGACGAAGAAGGACGAGGGCAGTGGCCGCTGAGTCGGGCAAGATCGATCCGATGCACCAGTTCCAAGTCGAACCCCTGTTCGGCCACGACTGGCAGATCGCGGGTCATTCGATCGCCTTCACCAACAGCTCGCTGTGGATGCTGTTCACGCTGCTGGCCGTATGGCTGTTCATGCTGGGCGGGATGAAGCGGCAGCTCGTGCCCGGCCGCTGGCAGGTTGCCGTCGAGGGCGTCACCGGCTTCGTCAACAACATGCTGGAGACGAACATCGGGCCGCAGGGGCGCAAGTTCCTGCCCTACGTCTTCACCCTGTTCATGTTCATCCTGTTCGCCAACATCCTCGGCCTGCTGCCGCTGGGCGTGATCCCCGGCGTTCACCCATTCACCGTGACCAGTCACCTGACGGTCACCGCGGTGCTGGCCATCGTTTCCTTCGCCATCGTGCTGGTGGTCGGCTTCGCCAAGCACGGCCTCCGCTTCTTCGGCCTGTTCGTCCCGCACGGCGCGCCCTGGTGGATGATGCCGATCCTGATCCCGGTCGAGTTCGTGTCGTTCATGGTGCGCCCGTTCAGCCTGGCGCTGCGGCTGTTCGTGGCGATGACCGCGGGCCACATCCTCTTGAAGGTTCTGGCGGGCTTCGTGATCAACGGCCTCAATGCCGAGGCGCTGTGGGTCGCGCCGGTGGTGAGCCTGCCGTCGCTGATCCTGATGATCGGCATCAGCGCGCTGGAGCTGCTGGTCGCCGCCATCCAGGCCTATGTCTTCGCGCTGCTGACGAGCCTGTACCTCAACGACGCGATCAACCTTCACTAACCACAAGATAACCAAAGGGAGTTTTCTAACATGGACGCAGAAGCCGCAAAGCTGCTCGGAGCCGGTCTCGCCGCGATCGGCGTCGGCATGGCCGCATTGGGCGTGGGCAACGTGTTCGGCTCGTTCCTGGAGAGCGCGCTGCGCAACCCGGCCGCGGCCGACAGCCAGCAGGGCCGCCTGTTCATCGGCTTCGCCGCGGCCGAGCTGCTCGGCCTGCTGGCGTTCGTGGTGGCGATGATCCTGCTGTTCGTCGCTTAAGCCGCAACGGCTGGGCTTGTCCCGGTGTCCTTCGAGACGCCGCTTCGACAGGCTCAGCGGCTCCTCAGGATGAGCGGATCAATTTCCGCTCATGCTGAGGAGGGATTGAGCGGGCGAAAGCCCGTCGAAAGCCCGTCTCGAAGCACGGACCTGGACTGACCAATGCCTCAAATCGCGCAAATCGGTGAGATCTACGCTTCGCAGCTGTTCTGGCTGGCGATCGTCTTCGGCGCGATCTTCCTGGTCGTGGGCCTGGGCATGGTGCCCAAGATCCAGGGCACGGTGGACGCGCGGGATGCGCGGATCGCGGCCGACCTGCACGAGGCCGCGACCGCACGCGAGACGGCGGACCGGCTGGAAGAGCAGTATCGCCTGGCGATGGATCGCAGCCGGGCGGAAGCCGCGCGGCTAGCGGCCGAGGCCAAGGCCGAGGCTGCCCGGGCGACCGAGGCGCGGGTGGCGGAAGCGGATCGGTTTGCGGCGGGCAAGCTTGAGCTGGCGAGCCGCCGCATCGCCGAAGCGCGCTCCTCGGCGATGGGCGAGATCGAGACGGTGGCCGCCGAAGCCGCGGCGGCGATGGTTCAGCGGGTGGCGGGCGTGAGCGTCGATCCGGCGCTGGCCCAGGCCGCCGTCCAGCAGGAGCTTGCCCGTGGCCGCTGAAATCCAGCGCGAGCTGCACACCCAGGTGGAAGCGGGGGTCGAGCACCAGGAGGACCCCAAGGCGCTCGGCTTCGACGCGACCATGCTGGTCGGGCTGGCGATGCTGATCGTGGTGCTGGCCATGCTGTGGAAGAAGGTGCCTGGCGCGATCGGCAAGAGCCTGGACGCCAAGATCGCGGCGATCCGCGCTCAGCTGGACGAGGCGGCGGCGCTGCGGGCGGAGGCCGAGCAGCTCAAGTCCGAGTATGAGGGGAGGTCGCGCGCGGCCGAGGCGGACGCCGCGGCTATGGTCGAGCGTGCGCGGCACGAAGCGGAGGCGATCCGGACCAAGGCCGAGGCCGACGCCCAGGCGCTGGTGGAACGCCGCACCCGCATGGCCGAAGACAAGATCGCGGCCGAGGAGCGGCTGGCGGTGCAGCAGCTGCGCGCGACCGCGGCGGATGCGGCGACGCGGGCGGCGGCGCGGATCATTGTCGAGCGGAACGACGGCTCGACCGACCGGGCGCTGGTCGATCAGGCGATCGCGGGGATCGGGCGGGCGCACTAACCTGTACCCCGGCGAAGGGGCACCCCGCAAAGTACCACTTTGCGGGGACCCCGAAGGCCGGGGCCCAGGAGCGCCGCAAGGCGCTTTTCCGCTATAACCCGCTGCTGCGCAGCGGCCTGGACCCCGGCCTTCGCCGGGGTACAGCACTCAGCTCGGCTGCCGCTCCGCCGCCGCGTCCGTTTCCTCGCTCTGATTGTGCGCGCCGCCCGGGTCGGTAACGCCGCCGAGCGCCACGCTGGCCGCTTCGCCCAGGTCGGAGCGCGACACGTCGGCCAGGCTGACGATCCCCACCAGCTTCTCGTTCCCGTCGACGATCGGCATGCGGCGGACCTGTTCGTCGCTCATGCGGATGGCGATGTCCTCGATCTCGTCGTCCTCGCGCGCGGTGACCGCGCCTTGCGTCATCAGCTCGCGCACCGGCGTGTCGGGCCCGCGGCCCTCGGCGACGCCGCGCACGGCGATGTCGCGGTCGGTGATCATGCCGATGACCCGCTCGCCCTCGGTCACAGGGATCGCGCCCGCGTCCGCCTGAAGCATGAAGCCGGCTGCTTCCCGGGCGGTGGACTCCGGGGTGACGGTCTGGACGTCGCGGCTCATCACTTCGCTGATCTTGGGCATGCTGTTTCTCCTGAACTCACCCGCACAACGCGCGAGATCAGGGGACGTTCTCCGTTAGCAGATCATAAGTCGCGACCTGCTCGTCCCGCTGGTTGAAGATCTCGACCGCCCAGCGGACCACGCCCGTGTCCTCGCTCTTGAGGCTCTTGGAGCGGACCGTCAGCTCCACCCGCATGCTGTCGCCCGGGTACAGCGGCGTGAGGAAGCGCAGGTTCTCCAGGCCCGTGTTGGCCAGCACCGGGCCGGGGTCGGGATCGACGAACAGGCCGGCGGCGAAGCTCAGGATCAGGTAGCCGTGGGCGACCCGGCCTTCGAACACCGGGGAGGCCTTGGCCGCCTCCTCGTCCATGTGGGCGTAGAAGGTGTCGCCGGTGAAATGGGCGAAATGCTCGATGTCCTCGAGGGTGACGGTGCGGCCGCCGGTCTTGAGCGTGTCGCCGATGCTGAGTTCCGACATGCGGCGGCGGAAGGGATGGACGTCGATCTCATGCTTGGGTCCGCCCGGGATGTACTGGCCGGTGATCGCCGCGAGCATGGCAGGCGAGGATTGGAGCGCGGTGCGCTGCATGTAGTGCTTGACCCCGCGGATGCCGCCCATCTCCTCGCCGCCGCCGGCGCGGCCCGGGCCGCCGTGGGTGAGGACGGGCAGGGGCGAGCCGTGGCCGGTCGAGTCCTGCGCATTGGTCCGGTCGACCACCAGCATGCGGCCGTGGAAGGCCGCGGCGCCGAGCACGAAGTCCCGCGCCGCCTCGGGCGAATGGCTGAACAGCGACAGGACCAGGCTGCCGCGGCCGCGGTTGGCGAGCTTCACCGCGTCGTCGAGGTCGCAGTACGGCATGACGGTCGAGACGGGGCCGAACGGCTCAACATCGTGCGCGGCGTCGCAGGCCCAGGGGTCGTCGGTACGAAGCAGTACCGGGGACAGGAAGGCACCGCCGTCAGGGCCGACCAGAGCTTCCGGATCGCCCGCCACCACCCGCGCACCGGCTGCGGCGATCTCGGCGATGCGCTGTTTAACGTCCTGGCGCTGCGTCTGGCTGACCAGCGCGCCCATGCGGGTGCCCTTGTCGCGCGGGTCGCCGACCGTGGTCTTGGCCAGCCGGTCGCGGATTGCCGCCTCCACCGCGTCGAGGTGCTCGGCCGGTGCCAAGGCGCGGCGGATGGCGGTGCATTTCTGGCCTGCCTTGACGGTCATCTCGGTCACGACCTCGCGCACGAACAGGTCGAACTCGGGCGTACCCGGAGCGGCGTCGGGGCCGAGCACGGAGGCATTGAGGCTGTCGCGCTCGGCGACGAAACGGACCGACTCGCGCGCGATCACCGGGTGGGTCTGGAGCTTCAGCGAGGTCGCTGCCGAGCCGGTGAAGCTCACCGCATCCTGGAGGCCGAGATGGTCGAACAGATCGCCGACGCCGCCCACCACCAGCTGCACCGCGCCGGGCGGAAGCACGCCCGCTTCGATCATCACCCGGAACGCCGCCTCGGCCAGCCAGGCGGTGGCGCTGGCGGGCTTCACAATGCATGGCACGCCCGCGAGCAGGGTCGGCGCGAGCTTCTCCAGCATGCCCCAGACCGGGAAATTGTAGGCGTTGATGTGAACTGCGACGCCCTGCAGCGAGGTGAAGACGTGCTGGCCGACGAACGCGCCCGACTTGCTCAGCGGCTCCAACTGGCCGTCGAGCAGCACATGCGCGTCGGGCAGCTCGCGGCGGCCCTTGGACGAGAAGGAAAGCAGGGTGCCCGCGCCGCCCTCGATGTCGATCCAGCCGTCCTTGCGGGTGCAGCCGGTGGCGTAGTTGAGCGCGTACAGCTCCTCCTTGCGGGCGAGGATCGCGAGGCCGAGCGCCTTCAGCATCCGCGCGCGATCGTGAAAGGTCATGCTGCGCAGCGCCGGGCCGCCTACCTCGCGGGCGTAGTGCGCCATGCCTGCGAAATCGAGGCCGCCGGAGCCGGTCAGCGCAACCGGCGAGCCGTCGATCGCGGAAGGCAGCTCAACCAGGCTGGGCGCGTCGCCGGGCAGCCAACGATCGCGGGCGTAATTGAGCAGCTGGGTCGTCTTCATGGCACGTCACCTCTTCCCGGCCGTCATAGGCCGACGAAAGGCGACCGCAAGCGCGCGCCCGAGCCCCGAGTCGCGGGGTTCAACATGGACAAGGTGGACGCTACGTCCCCCAACCTTCGCCACCTCCGCGAAGGAGGACCGCGGTCGGCCGGAGAAGGCAAGAGGTGGAACGGGGTCATGCCCGGAGCGTGGCGGCCGAAACCCTAGTAGGAAAGCGGTTTTCCGGCACGATGGAGCGCGACCGGTGTCAGCCGAGAACCTCGAGCACGGCAGCGACCGCGATCGGGTCGCGGCTCGGCGGACGAGGTGCAACGATCATTGGCAGGCGCTCACGGCGAACCGGAAACTTGGTCAGGCGTCTGGTTTCGAAATCAGGAATGGGATTGAACTCTCGTTGGTGTCGGTCGCCGCGGCGGGCCTGGCGGCCTCATGCGCGGTTCGGTAGCTTTGCGTCCGCCGCGCCCGGTCGGCCATATTCTCCCACGCTTCCGCGGCGCTGAGGCAACGCACGCGTACGTTGGCGAGGGTGGCCTCATCGGCCTCGCGGCGGCATTCGGCAGCGCGTTCGGTATAGAATTGCAGGGTCGACATGGGCGCTCCTTTCAGGCCTCGATAGGCCTGTCCCGCGCCCGGCGCGAGACAGGCAATCGAGAGGTCAGGCGCTCTGCAGGTTCACCGCGCTGGCGCGGCCCCGGCGATCTTCCTGAAGCTCGTACTGGACACGCTGGTCGCGGTCGAGCGTGCGCATGCCGGCGGCTTCCACCGCGCTGATGTGCACAAACGCGTCGCTGGTGCCGTCCTCGGGCTGGATGAAGCCGTAGCCCTTGTCGGCATTGAAGAATTTAACGGTTCCGGTGATCATGGGAGTGTTCCTTCTGTGGCGAGCCGCCAATCGGCCCTCCGGAGCTAGGAGAGGCGAGAGAGGGAACATGGAGCCGCAAAGCGCCGTAGACCGTCCGATTGCGACTAGTAGCGTGACGGATGTGGGCGCCTGCGCCGGTGATTACAAGTCCTTGCGGAGCGTTGAACCTTCCTGCCGGGCGTCCGTTGACTGGGCCTGTCCGGCGGGTCCGCCGCCGCTCGTCCGCGGGAGAACGGCATGAACACGCGCACCTTCGCACTGGTCTGGGGCATATTGTTCCTGCTGATCGCCGGGAGCGGGTTCGTTCCCGGGCTGCTTCAGCCGCCCGGCGCGGGCCACCCGGACATGGCGGTGGACATCCTGTACGGCGACGCGCTTGGGCTGTTCCCGGTCAATGTCATCCACTCGGTCCTGCACCTGCTCTATGGTCTGTGGGGCATCGCGGCATCGCGCAGCTGGAGCGGCGCGCGCGCCTACGCCAAGGTGGTGGCGATCAGCTACGGGCTGCTGACGGTGCTGGGCCTGATCCCCGGGATCAACACGCTGTTCGGGCTGGTGCCGATCTTCGGCCACGACGTGTGGCTGCACCTGGTTCTCGCGCTGCCGGCCTTCTACTTCGGCTTCATGCGGCGCGACGCGGAGGCGGAGCGCACCAACACCGCCGGGACGAGCTACTGAGAGCGCTCAGCGGCCGGTGAAGCGGGGCAAGCGTTTCTCCAGGAACGCCGCCACGCCCTCGCGATAGTCCGCGGTAAAGCCGAGCCGGCGCATTTCGTCGCGCTGCAGGTCGAGTTCCTGGTCGAGCGTGCGCTCGCCGGTGGTGCGGATGATCCGCTTGATGGCGGCGAGGCCGAGCGGGGGCAGGGTGGCGAGCTTGGCGGCGAGCGCGTCGACCGCGCCGTCGAGCTGGTCGTCGTCGACGCATTTCCACACGAGGCCCCAGTCGGCCGCCGTCTCGGCCGCGAGCGATTCGCCGGTCAGCGCCAAGCCGAGCGCGCGGGCCTGGCCGACGAGGCGGGGCAAGTGCCAGCTCCCGCCGCTGTCGGGGATCAGGCCGAGCGCCGAGAAGCTCTGGATGAACTTGGCCGAGCGGCCGGCAACGACGAGGTCGCAGGCGAGCGCGATGTTGGCGCCAGCGCCCGCGGCGACGCCGTTCACCCGGGCGATCACCGGCTGCGGCATGGCGGCGAGGCGGCGAACGAGCGGGTTCCAGCTCTGCTCGACGGTTTCGCCCAGGTCGACGGCCTCGCCCGGCGCGACTGCGCGGTCGTTGAGGTCCTGCCCCGCGCAGAAGCCGCGGCCGGCACCGGTGAGAACGATGACGCGGGCTGAGGCGGCGTCATCGAGCGCCTGACGCAGCTCCGCGTGCATCTGGCGGGTAAAGCTGTTCAGCCGGTCCGGGCGGTTCAGGGTGATGCGGGCGATGTCGTCCTGCTGGACGAAGACGATGCTTTCAAAGGCCATGCGCCCTCCCGTCGCCCCGGCCCTGAGCCGGGGTCCGCCTTGTTCTTCGCCGTGAAAGAAGGAAGGCGGACCCCGGGTCAAGCCCGGGGTGACAGTAGCCGCGAAGTCTCCGCTACAGATTAGCCAGCATTTGCAACATCGCCGGCATCTGTCCGTCCCGCTCGGCAAAGCGGAGCGGGTGCACGTTCTTGACCAAGATCTCGGAGGCGTCTGGATCGGTGCGCAGCAGCCCGATCACCTCGTCGGCGAACGCGTCGAGCGGCTGGTAGCTGGCCCGGGTCGATTGGCCAGGAGTCAGCTCCGTCTGCACGGCCGGCGGGGCGAGTTCGATCACTTCCACCCGGCCCTTGAGCTGCTCGCGCAGCGCAACCGTGTAGGCGTGGAGGCCGGCCTTAGTGGCCGAATAGGTCGGCGTCTTCTTCCATGGCACGAACGCGAGGCCGGAAGTCACATTGATAACGGCGGCGTTGGGCTGGGCCGACAGATGATCGACCAGAGCATCGGTCAGGCGGATGGGGCCGAGGAGATTGCTGACAACCGTCGCTTCCGCGTCCGCCAGGTCGCGCCCGCGGCCCGCGTCCTCATACCGCATGATCCCGGCATTGTTGATGAGGACGTTGGCGGCGGGGTGCTCGGCCGTGACCCGCGCGGCGAATGCGGCGATGGAGGCGGGATCGTCGGCATCCAAGGTTAGCGTTCGAATGCCTTTGCGGCCGGCGGCGGTCTCGTTCAGGGCAGTTTCGCGCCGCCCGGCGACGATGATCTGGTTGCCCAGATCGTGCAGCCGGTGGGCCAATGCCCGGCCGATCCCTGAGCCGCCGCCCGTGATGACGATGGTGTTGCCGCTTAGCTGCATGGCTGACGCTCCTGTCTGGTGAAGACCGCCCATGTAACCGCGCACGAACTTGGGGTAAGAAGGCACCGGAAAGATTTATACTTACCCGAAAGAGAGTGTCGGATGAGCGAAGCGGCCGAAGATAGTCCTGCCTACTCGGAGATCGATCCGCGGGTGGAAGCGCTGGTCATGGACCTGATCGGCCGGGTGGCGGACAAATGGACCCTGTTCCTCCTCGAAGCGCTGGAGGAAAAGGGCGAGCTGCGCTTCACCCAGCTGTCGCGCGAGGTGCCGGGCATCAGCCAGAAGATGCTCACCCAGACGCTGCGGCAGATGGAGCGCGACGGCCTGGTGCATCGGACGGTGCACCCGGTGATTCCGCCGAAGGTCGAGTACCGCCTGACCGAGCTCGGCCACAGCCTGGGCGAGTCCTTCTGCGGGGTATGGCGCTGGGCCGAGCGCAACCTCGATGCAGTGGCCACAGCGCGCACCGCATTCGACGCCCGCACCGCAAGCTCGCGAGTTTGAACCTCGGGCCTTCCGGCACTATGTCATGATTATGTACACGACCGAGCTTTCCAAGCAGCCGAACGTCCAGTCGATCGAGGATCCCGAGCGGCTCGCTGCGTTCGAGGCGCGGGTGGCGGCGGACGAGTTCATCGAGCCCAAGGACTGGATGCCCGAGGCCTACCGGCGCACGCTGACGCGGCAGATCAGCCAGCACGCGCATTCGGAGATCGTCGGCATGCTGCCGGAGGGCAACTGGATCACGCGGGCGCCTTCCTTGCGGCGCAAGGCGATCCTGCTGGCCAAGGTGCAGGACGAGGCGGGGCATGGGCTCTATCTGTACTGCGCGGCGGAGACGCTCGGCACCAGCCGCGAGGAGATGATCGAGGCGCTGCACTCGGGCAAGGCGAAGTACTCGACGATCTTCAACTATCCGACGCTGACCTGGGCGGACATTCCGGCGATCGGCTGGCTGGTCGATGGCGCGGCGATCATGAACCAGGTGCCGTTGCAGCGGACGAGCTACGGGCCGTACGCGCGGGCGATGGTCCGGGTGTGCAAGGAGGAAAGCTTCCATCAGCGCCAGGGCTATGAGGCGATGACGAGCCTCGCCAACGGCACGCCCGAGCAGAAGCGGATGGCGCAGGATGCGTTCAACCGCTGGTGGTGGCCGTCGCTGATGATGTTCGGCCCGCCCGACGAGAACTCGCCCAATACCGCGCAGTCGCTGCGTTGGCGGATCAAGCGTGAGACGAATGACGAGTTGCGGCAGAAGTTCGTGGACATCACCGTGCCGCAGGCGGAGTATCTCGGGCTGACGGTGCCCGACCCCGACCTCAAGTGGAACGAGGCGAAGGGCGGCTACGACTTCGGCGCGATCGACTGGGACGAGTTCTACGCGGTGGTGCGCGGCGAGGGGCCGGTCGCGCGGGAACGGATGACCGCGCGCCGCGAGGCGTGGGAGAGCAACGCCTGGGTCCGCGAGGCCGCGGCCGCGCATGAGGCCAAGCGGCGGCAGCGGGCGGCGGCTTGACACTCGTCATTGCGAGGAGCGAAGCGACGCGGCAATCCAGTGCCTCGAAGTGAACTGGATTGCTTCGCTTCGCTCGCAATGACGGAGAAATGATGTCCGACTGGCCGCTGTGGGAAGTGTTCGTCCGCTCCAAGGGCGGCCTGGCGCACCGGCATTTCGGCAGCGTCCACGCGCCGGACGCGGCGATGGCGCTGCGGCATGCGCGCGACACCTACACGCGGCGGATGGAGGGAGTGAGCCTGTGGGTGGTGCGCTCGGCCGACATCGTCGCCAGCGATCCGGACGAGGCGGGGCAGCTGTTCGAGCCGGCGGCGGACAAAGTTTACCGGCACCCGACCTTCTACGACATCCCGGACGAGGTGAAGCATATATGATTAGGCATGTGCCCCGGCGCAGGCCGGGGTCCAGGGCAGCGGAAACCGCTGCTCCGCAGCGGCCTGGACCCCGGCCTCCGCCGGGGTACTGCTGATGCCGTCCCTCCCCCCAATCCGTCCCGAGGACGTAGCGACGGCCGAGAAGATCCGCCCTGACGGCGCCTTCGACGCGCCGTCCGATGCGCATGATCCGGTGCGGGCGGGATACCTGCTGCGGCTGGGCGACGATTCGCTGATCCTCGGCCAGCGGCTGAGCGAATGGTGCGGGCATGCGCCGAGCGTGGAGGTCGACCTCAGCCTGGCCAACATGGCGCTGGACCTGATCGGGCAGGCGACGCTGCTGCTGGGCGAGGCGGGCGATGCCGACAGCCTGGCGTTCAAGCGCGACGTGCTGGACTTCCGCAACTGCTGGCTGGTGGAGCAGCCCAATGGCGACTTCGCCCGGACCATGGTCCGGCAGCTGCTGTTCTCGACCTGGCAGCACATGCTCTACCAGCGGCTGACCGGGAGCCGCGACGAGGCGCTGGCCGGCATCGCGGCCAAGGCGGTCAAGGAAGTCGCTTACCACCGCGAGCTCGCCGCGGAGTGGGTGATCCGGCTGGGCGACGGGACTGAGGAAAGCCGCGAACGCACGCTGGACGGCCTGGGCTGGTGCTGGCGCTTCGTGCCTGAGCTGTTCGAGGTCGATGACGAGGTCGAGCAGGCGGTCGCCGCAGGAATCGCGGCCGACCCCCGCGAGTTCGAGGCCGAGTACCGGGCCGAGATCGCGCGGGTGCTGGGCGAGGCGGGCCTGCCGGTTCCAAACGACCAGCGCCCGATCCTCGGCGGGCGGCGCGGGCACCACAGCGAACACCTCGGCCATCTGCTCGCGATCATGCAATATCTGCCGCGGACCTACCCGGACGCGAAGTGGTGAGCGTTCGTTGAGCAAGGACTTCCACCGGCTCACCGTCGCCGAGGTCGTTCCCGAGACGGAGGAAGCGCGCTCCATCCGCTTCGCCGTGCCGCCCGAACTGGCCGACCTCTACCGCTTCCGCGCGGGCCAGCACATGACGCTGCGGACGTTCATCAATGGGGAGGAGGTGCGGCGCAACTATTCGCTGTGCACCGCGCCGCAGGACGGCGAGCTTACCGTCACGGTGAAGCAGATCGCGGGCGGCGCGTTCAGCAACTGGGTGGCGCGGGAGCTGCGGCCGGGCGACGAGCTCGACGTCATGCCGCCGCACGGGTCGTTCACCATCGACTTCGATCCCGCGCGGACCGGCCGCTACGTCGGCTTCGCGGGCGGCTCGGGGATCACCCCCATCATGTCGCTGATCCGCACCGCGCTCGGCACGGAGCCGGAGAGCCGCTTCACCCTGTTCTATGGCAACCGCGACGCGGGCTCGATCATCTTCCTGGAGCAATTGGCGGCACTCAAGGACCGCTATCTCGGCCGGTTCGAGCTGTTCCACTTCCTGTCGGACGAGGCGGGGGACGTGGAGCTGCTGAACGGCATGCTCGACCAGCCGACCGCCGGCGCGGCGATCGACGCCTTCGTGCCCGACCCGCAAGAGGTCGACGCCTGGTTCATCTGCGGTCCCGGGCCAATGATGGACGCGGCCGAGGCGGCACTGGTCGAGCGCGGCGTGGCCCACGACCGCATCCATGTCGAGCGCTTCACCGCGGGGCGGCCGTCCGCAGCGCTGGCGGCGGAAATGGCGCAACTGCAGCAGGCGGCGTCGGGGCTGACGGTCAACGTCACCATCGACGGGCGGACGCGGCGGGTCGGGTTCGACGGCAGCAACATCCTGGACAGCGCCCGGGGCGCCGGCCTGCCCGCGCCCTTCGCTTGCAAGGCCGGCGTCTGCGCCACCTGCCGTGCGCGCGTAACGGCGGGGGAGGTCAGCATGGCGGTGCACTACGGGCTCACCGATGAGGAGGTCGCCGCGGGTTACGTGCTGACCTGCCAGGCCGTCCCCAAAGGCGAGGGCGTGGCGGTGGATTACGATGCCTAGTACCCCGGCGCACGCCGGGGTCCAGCGGCCTTGAAGGGCTGGGCCCCGGCTTCCGCCGGGGAGCAAGTCGCGCTAAGCGGCACCTCATGTTGACCCGCACCGCAGCGCCCGCGCTGTCCGCCCTGCCGCCGGTGAGAAGCGACTCGCTGCTGGCCCTGATCGCACTCGCGAAGGCCGATGGCCGCCCGGAGAAAATCGACGTGGGCGTCGGCGTGTTCCGCAACGGCGAGGGCCGCACGCCCGTGCTGGCGGCGATCAAGGCGGCCGAGCGGCGGCTGCTCGAGGAACAGGACAGCAAAGGCTATCTGGGCGGGGCCGGCGACGTGCGCTTCGCCGAGCTGCTGCGGCCGCTGGTACTTGGGAGCCATGCCGCAGACGAGCGGATCGCGGGCGTGCAGGCGCCGGGCGGAACGGGCGCGGTCTACCTCGCGCTGCGGCTGGCTGCCGCTGCCAACCCGGAAGCACGGGTGATCATGGGCGTGCCGACCTGGCCCAACCACCCGGCGCTGACGCACGGGTCGGGGCTCGAGATCGTGGAATACCCGTACTACGACCGCGACCAAGCGCAGCTGAACTTCGACACGATGCTGGACGCGCTGGGAGCAGCGCGGCCGGGCGATATCGCGCTGCTGCACGGCTGCTGCCACAATCCCACAGGCGCGGATCTGGACGAGGCGCAGTGGCGCGCGGTGGCCGCCCTGGTGGCCGAACGCGGCCTCTTGCCGCTGATCGACATCGCTTATCAGGGGTTCGGGCGCGGGCTCGACGAGGATGCGGCCGGCGTCCGCACCATGCTCGACGCGTGCGACGAAGCGTTGGTGGCGCAGAGCTGCGACAAGAACTTCGGCATGTACCGGGACCGGGTCGGCTGCTTCTTCCTCAAGACCCGCTCCGCCGAGAGCAGTGCGACTGCCATGGCGCACGTGCTGCAGGTCGCGCGCGAAGCCTGGTCGATGCCGCCCGATCATGGCGCGGCGGCGGTGCGGACCGTGCTGGAGGACGGGGAGCTGACCGCCGACTGGAAGGCCGAGCTGGACGAGATGCGGCTGCGCATCGCCACCGTGCGCGAGCGGATCGCTGCCTCTGACGAGCGGCTCGCGTTCATCGCCGACCAATATGGCATGTTCTCGATGCTGCCGCTCAGCCGCGACCAGGTGGTGGGCCTGCGCGAGAAGCACGCGATCTACATGGCGGACAGCGGCCGCTTCAACGTGGTGGGGATTGCCGACGAAGCTATCGACCGTTTCTGTGCGGCGGTAATCGAGACGATGGACAGCCCGCCCGCCAATGGCTGACGCCGACCCGCACTTTACCGCGCAAGTCGACTGGCGGGAGGTCGCCCGGCTGGTCCTGACCAGCCGCGAGCTGGACCGGATCGAGGAAGAGGAGCTCGTCCCGGCCAAGCAGGTGCTCTACCAATTCAGCGCGCGCGGGCACGACATGGCGCAGGTGCTGCTCGGGCTGAAGCTGCGCGATGGCGATGCGGCGTGCGGCTACTATCGTTCGCGGCCGTTGCTGCTGGCGCTGGGCGTGCCGCTGGCGGATGCGCTGGGGTCGGGCATGGGGCGTGCGGGCGGCTACTCGGACGGGCGCGACATCGGGGTGGTATTCAACTACTCCAACCCGGGCGGCTGCCACGCGCTGCCGATGAGCGGCGGGGTGGGGGCACAGTACACGCCGGCGGTCGGCTGGGCGCAGGCGGCGCGGTACAAGCGCGAGGTGCTGGGCGAGGGCCGCGAAGGCGCCATCGCGGTGGTGCTCGGCGGCGATGCCAGCTGCGCGACCGGCGGCTTCTGGTCGGCACTGACGGTCGCAACGACGCAGCAGCTGCCGCTGCTGCTGTACGTTGAGGACAACGGCTACGGCATTTCCGTGCCCTCGACCTACCAGACGCCCGGGCAGGACATCGCGGCCAATCTTGCGAGCTTTCGCGGGCTTACGATCTTCAATGGCGACGGGACGGACCCGGTCGAGACGGCGCGGCTGGTCGAGGAGGCGGTTGCGCGTGTCCGGGCGGGCAAGCCGGCGCTGCTGCGGCTGACGGTGCCGCGGCTGGAAGGGCACAGCTACCAGGACACGCAGACCTACAAATCGGAGGAGGTGATCGCGGCCGAGTGGGCGCGCGATCCGCTGCCCAGGCTCAAGGCGCACTGCGCGGCGCGGCAGATCGGCGACAGCGAGTGGGAGCAGCTTGAGCAGGCGGCCGCCTGGGAGGTCGGGCGCGCCCGCGAGGAGGCCGAGGCGCGGCCGGTGCTGCCGGTCGAGAAGGTCGCCGACAACGTCTTCTTCTCGGGCGAGCACGCTAGGGTAGGCGGCCGCGCCGGGCTGAATGGGCCGGTCACAGAGGAGCCCCGGCCTGAGGGTCAGCGCATCAACATGGTGACGGCGATCCGCCGCGTGCTCGACGGGGAGCTGGAAGCTAACCCGCGGGTGCTGGTGTTCGGCGAAGACGTCGGGCCGAAGGGCGGCGTGCATGCGGTGACGCTCGGGCTGCAGGAGAAGTTCGGGCACGACCGCGTGTTCGACACCAGCCTCAACGAGGAGGGGATCGTCGGCCGCGCGGTGGGCATGGCGCTGGCCGGGCTGATGCCGGTGCCCGAGATCCAGTTCCGCAAATACGCCGAGCCCGCGACCGAGCAGATCAACGATTGCGGGACCATGCGCTGGCGCACCGCCAACCACTTCGCCGCGCCGATGGTGCTGCGGGTGCCGGGCGGCTTTTTCAAGTGCGGCGACCCCTGGCACAGCCAGACCAACGAAGTGCAGTTCGTGCACAATCCCGGCTGGCTGGTGGCGGTGCCGAGCAATGCGGAGGACGCGGTCGGGCTGCTGCGCGGAGCGCTGCGCGGGCACGATCCGGTGCTGTTCTTCGAGCATCGGGCCATGCTGGACGACAGCTGGGCGCGGCGGCCCTGGCCGGGGGACGAGTACGTGCTGCCGTTCGGGCGGGCGAAGAAGACCCGCGATGGGAGCAAGATCACGATCGTCACCTGGGGCGCGATGGTGCCGCGGTGCGAGGCTGCGGCCGAGGGCATCAGCGCCGACGTGATCGACCTGCGCACGCTGATGCCGTGGGATCGCGAGGCAGTGCTGGACAGCGTCCGGCGCACCCGGCGCTGCCTGATCGTGCACGAGGACCTGCGCACCGGCGGCTTCGGCGCGGAGATCGCGGCGGTGGTGGCGGACGAGGCGTTCCTCGACCTCGACGCGCCGGTCGCGCGGGTGACCATGCCCGACATCCCCTCGCCGCATCACCCCTCGCTGCTGGAAGCGGCGGTGCCGAGCGTGGCGCGGATCAGGGCGGAGATCGACCGGTTGGTGGGGTTCTGATGGTCGGCGTCGCGGAATGTGCTCCTGCGAAGGCAGGAGCCCAGTGTTCTTCAGGGCAGCAGCGAAAGGCCCTGGACCCCTGCCTTCGCACGGGCGCAGGGAAGCCGTCATGATCGAGGTCCGCGTTCCCGCCGAGCAGGAAGGCACCAAGGCGGTGGTCCGCGCCTGGCTCCGCCAAGTGGGCGAGGCGGTGGCCGAGAATGATCCGCTGGTGGAGCTCGAGACCGACAAGGTGACGCAGGAGGTGCCCGCGCCCGCGGCGGGGGTGTTGAGCGAGATCCTGCTAGAGACGGATGCGGAGGCGGTGCCTGGGGCGGTGCTGGGGCGGATCAGCTTGGAGCCGTCAGCGAGTACCCCGGCGGACGCCGGGGTCCAGCCGCCGGCAGTTCTAGAAACACGGTCGGCTGGGCCCCGGCGTTCGCCGGGGAATGGGGAGGAGGAAACGCGCCTTTCCCCCTCCGTCCGCCGGGCGCTGCTCCAGCACGACATCGATCCCGACCGCGTCCAGGGCACCGGCCGCAACGGGCGGATCACTCGCGAGGACGTGGACCGCGCGGTGGAGCTCGCTACCGTCAGCCACGTCGACGCGGGCGAGAAGCCGATCGCGCAGCCGCGCGTGGCCGAGAGCAACTGGGCGGCTGAGGACATCCCGCACGACCGCATGCGGCTGAAGATCGCGGAGAACATGGTGCGCGCGGTCAGCGAGGCGCCGCACGTCACCGCTCTGTTCGAAGCCGACTTCTCCGCGATTGCCGCGCACAAGCAGGCGCTGGCGGAGCGCGGGATGAAGCTCAGCTACACCGCCTACCTCGTCAAGGCGGCGGCCGCGGCGATGGCGGCCGCGCCGGCGATCAACGGGCGCTGGGCGGAGGACCGGATCGTGGTCTCGCCGACGATCGACATCGGCGTTGGCACGGCGCTCGGCGACAAGGGGCTGGTCGTCCCAGTGGTCAAGAACGCCGGTTCGCTTGAATTGCAGGAGATCGGCGCTCGCCTCGACGACCTCACGACCCGCGCCCGCGAAGGCAAGCTGACGGGTGCCGACGTGTCCGGCGGCAGCTTCACCATCTCCAACCACGGCGTGTCGGGCTCGCTGCTCGCCGCGCCGATCATCCTGCATCAGGGCCAGGCCGCGATCCTGGGCGTGGGCAAGCTCGAAAAGCGCGTGGTGGTGCGCGAGGTCGCTGGGCAGGACGCGATCCTCATCCGCCCGATGGCTTACGTGACGCTGACGATCGATCATCGGGTGGTGGACGGGCACCAGACGAACGCCTGGCTCACCCGCTTCGTCGAAGTGCTGGAGAACTGGCCGAAAAGCTAGGCAACCCCTTTGCTCCGGTTTCGTTAACGGGGCAGACAGGAGAGGCGGCCATGGCCAACCAGACACACGACGACCAGCGCGAGGCGGTCGAGGAAGAAGTCGTCCGCAACAACCAGGAAGAGGTTGAGCGCGCGCACAAGAAGGGCCCGGGCGACGACCGCAAGCGGACGCGCCGCGCTGCCCGCGCGGACATGGGCGGCGGCAGGAGCGGCGGATCCGGCAAAGCATTGGTTGGTCTCGGCCTGGCCGCGGCAACGGCGGGTGCGGCCTACTACTTCACCACCAAGAAGTCGGGCGAGAGCCGCGGCAACGGCAAGCGCCAATCCAACAATAGCTACCAGGGCCCGACCATCTCCGACGCGCCCGACCATGTGCTGCGTGGGCGTGCCAAGGAAAACTCGCGCAACAACCAGGAGGGCAGGGCGCTGGTGGGCCGCACGGTGACCATCGATAAGCCGAAGCAGGAACTCTACGCCGTGTGGCGCGACTTCACCGGCTTTCCCAGGTTCATGGACAACGTCCGCGAGATCACCAAGGTGGACGACGTCCGCTCGCAGTGGACGATCGAGGCTCCGGCGGGGGCCACCGTCAAGGTGATCACCCGGATCGTCGAGGACGTGCCGGGCGAGACCATCGCCTGGGTCAGCGAGCCGGACAGCCAGATCGAAACGGACGGCCGGGTGGAGTTCGCCGACGCGCCCCCGGGCCGCGGGACCTATGTGCGGCTGCTCATTCGCTACAAGCCGCCGGCGGGCACCCTCGGCCAGATGGTCGCCAAGCTGATGCAGCGCGAGCCGCAGGTGCAGGCGCGGCGCGATCTCCGCCGGTTCAAGCAGCTGATGGAAACGGGCGAGATCCCGGTCAACGCCTCCCCGTCGGGCCGCAAGTCCGAATCCCCGACCGAAGCCCGAGTCTAAGGAGCCCCGATATGCGTGCACTCACCTGGCACGGCCGTCACGACGTTCGCATGGAAACGGTGCCCGATCCCGAGATCGTCAACCCGCGCGATGCCATCCTGAAGATCACCTCCACCGCCATCTGCGGGTCGGACCTGCACCTCTACGACGGCTACATCCCCACCATGCGGTCGGGCGACATCCTGGGCCATGAGTTCATGGGCGAGGTGGTGGAGACCGGCGCCAAGTCGACGCTCAAGAAGGGGCAGCGGGTGGTGGTGCCGTTCACCATCAGCTGCGGCAATTGCTTCTTCTGCCAGAAGACGCAGTTCAGCTGTTGCGACAACGCCAACCCGGCCGAGACCAGCGACGCCTCCGAAACGCTGATGGGCCACCCGATGGGCGCGGCGTTCGGCTATGCGCATCTGACTGGCGGCTACGCGGGCGGCCAGGCCGAATATGTGCGGGTGCCGTTCAGCGACGTAGGCCCGATCGTCATTCCGGACGGGCTTGAGGACGACAAGGTGCTGTTCCTGTCCGACATCCTGCCCACCGGCTGGATGGCGGCGGAGAATGCCGAGATCGAGGAAGGCGACACGGTCGCGGTGTGGGGCTGCGGCCCGGTGGGCCTGTTCGCCATCCAGAGCGCATTTGCCATGGGCGCCTACCGGGTGATTGCCATCGACCATTATCCTAGCCGCCTGAAGCTCGCCAAGCAGATGGGCGCCGACATCCTCGATTATCGCGAAGTCGAGGTGCTTGAAGCGTTGAAGGAGATGACGGGCGGCATGGGGCCGGACGCGGTGATCGACTGCGTCGGCATGGAAAGCCACGGCATGTCGATCGACAATGTCGTCGATACCATCAAGGCGCATGCCTACCTCGCTACCGAGCGGCCGCATGCGCTGCGCCAGGCGATCATCGCCTGCCGCAAGGGCGGTCGGGTATCGATCCCGGGCGTGTACGGCGGCTTCGCCGACAAGTTCCCGCTGGGCCAGGTGATGGAAAAGGGCCTGACGGTGAAGACCGGCCAGACCCATATGCAGCGCTACCTCCGGCCGCTGCTGGAGATGATCGGCGAGGGCAAGCTCGATACCACTTTCCTGATCTCGCATCGCGAGCCGCTGGAGCGCGCGGCGGAGCTGTACCGCCACTGGCACGACGAACAGGACACCTACACCAAGATCGTCCTGAAGCCGGAGATGGCCAAGCCGCGGACGCAAGCGGCTCAGCCGGCAATGGCGACTGCCTGAGGAGAGAAGGACATGCCCAACAAACTTGCGATCGTCACCGGCGCTTCGACCGGCATCGGCCTGGAACTCGCCAAGCTCGCGGCGGAGGAGGGCTATGACCTGATCGTCGCGTCGGACACGCCGCAGGTGGACGCAGGCGCGGCGTTCAAGGAGCAGGATGCGTCCGTCCAATCGATCGAGGCCGACCTCGCGACCGAGCAGGGGGTGCGGCAGCTGCTGGACGTTGTGGGCGAGCGGCAGGTCGACGTGCTGGTCGCGAACGCCGGGCACGGGCTTGGCGGACCGTTCCTGGAGCAGGAGCCGCGCGACTGGACCCATGTGATCGACACCAACGTCACCGGAACGCTGCTGCTGATCCAGCCGGTCGCCAGGAAGATGGTCGAGCGGGGCGAGGGCAAGGTGCTGATCGTCGGCTCCATCGCCGGCCACCTCGCGGGCTCGTTCCAGGCGGTGT